>JAJAYW010000093.1 GCA_026786005.1 Lysobacter sp.
CTTCGACGAGGCCACGCATCGGGTCATCGGTGGCGGCATCGTCGGCGTGCACGCGGGCGAACTGATCGCGGAAGTCGCCCTCGCCATCGAAATGGGCTGCGAAGCCGGCGACATCGGCCACACCATCCATCCGCATCCGACCCTGAGCGAATCGGTCGGCATGGCGGCCGAGGTCTATGAAGGCACGATCACCGACCTTTACATTCCGAAGAAGTAATAATCGTGTTCAACGACTACGCATGACGCGTGCGCATCAGACAAGGACAAGGCCATGCCCAAGCTCTACGACAAAGCCGACGATCGCCTGCTGGGCCAGATCAGCCAGCAAGATCTCGACCTGCTGATCGCGCAGCTCGAGGAAGAATCCAGCCGCGACCGCGACTACTACGTCGACAACGACACCTTCCTGATGCTGGTGGAAGCGGGCGCATCGTCCGTGCTGCTCGATGCCATCAAGATGGCGCTGGACTTGAGCGGCCAGGCCGATATTCGCTGGGAAGCGGATTGATCGGGAGTCAAGGTCTTCTGTAGAGCGCAGCTTGTTCCGCTGCTTTTGGGCACCTTCCGAAGATTCCGAAGAGCAGCGGAGCAAGCTCCGCTCTACATTTGAGCAATACAGTGCGTCTGGATGGCTGAACCCAAACAAGGCGAAGCCCCGGTTCGCACCGGGGCTTCCGGGGCCCACCCGAGGATCGACGAGGATGTGAGGGGCGGGCCTCGTTAAAGACTGACCGGGTTTACAAGCAAAGGTTCCGTGCGCCGGCCGGAGCGCGACGTGTCCACCGTCACGGCTTGCCATTCGGAGCCTGTTTTCTTCGCGCCACAGGATTTACCGACGTCTGCCGGTTGCCGCTGAAAACAGCCGCCTGCTATACTTTTGCGGCTTCGCGGGGCGGTTTCCGTCGCGATCTCCACAGCCGAACAAGGCCTCGCGTGCACGATCCCATCGCTGCGGGCCGCCGCTTTGCGCTGAAGGCGGTGGCGATCCAGGCCATCGTCGGGGTGCCGGTCGCGCTGGCCTTCTTCGCGCAGGGTCCGCGGCATGCGCTGGCGGCGGGCATCGGCGGGTTGGCGATGGTGCTGGGCAATGCGCTGGCGGCAAACACCGCGCTGGCGGGCATCGTCCCGGCACGCGTTGCACTCGGCCGGTTGCTGCTGGGATTGGTGTCGAAGTGGGTGGTCGCGATCTCGATTTTCGCGGTCGGATTGGTAGTCTGGCGCTTGCCGCCGTTGCCGATGCTGGCGGGGCTGGCGGTGGGGTTGCTGGCCTACCTGCTGGCGCTGAATTTCGTCCGCTTCAAATCGTAAACGTACAATCGCAAACGTACAAAACCGGAAACACAAGGGTTAACGCGTGATCGCTGAAAGCACCGGCCAGACACCCGAAACCGGCGGTGGGGCCACCGAATACATCCAGCACCATTTGCAGCATCTCCAGTGGCACGTCGGAGAAGGCAAATTCATGACCATCAACATCGACAGCGTGCTGTTCACGCTGCTGTTGTCGGCGCTGTTCCTGTTCTTTTTCATTCGCACCGCGCGCCGCGCCACATCGGGCGTGCCCGGCAAGTTCCAGGCGGGCGTGGAGATGGTGGTCGGCTTCGTCGATGGTCTGGTGCGCGAAACGTTCCACGGCCGCAGCAAGTTCATTGCGCCGCTCGCGATCACCATCTTCTGCCTCGTGTTCCTGATGAACTTCATGGACATGCTGCCGGTCGACTGGTTGCCGGGTGCGTTTGCGAAAGCCAATGAAGTGGCAGGGAATGATCCTGAGCATGCGTATCTGCGTGTCGTGCCCACGGCCGACCTCAACACGACACTCGGCCTGTCGCTGATGGTGTTCCTGCTGATCCAGGTGTTCGGCATCAGCCACAAGGGCTTCGCCACCTTCGTCAAGGAGGCGTTTACCGCGCCGTTCCATGCCGAAGGCACGGTGATGAAGATCCTGCTGGCGCCGGCCAACCTGTTGCTGCGCATCATCGAAGAACTGGTGCGCCCGTTGTCGCTGACGCTGCGACTGTTCGGCAACATGTATGCCGGCGAGCTGATCTTCATCCTGATTGCGTTGATGACCTGGAACGCCGCGTTTTCCAGCGGCGCGACGTACGCCATGTTGCCGCTGCAGTTCATCTCCGGCTTCGTCTGGACCGCGTTCCACATCCTCGTGATCACGTTGCAGGCCTTCATCTTCATGATGCTGACCATCGTCTACCTGAGCATGGCGGTCGAGAGCCACTAAGTTTCATCTGATCGTTCCACATCCTTTTTTAAACCTAGCGAGTCGCACGGAGAACACCATGGAAAATATTGCCCTCTACGCCGAAGTGGCGAAGTTCACGGTCATTGCGGCCGGCCTGCTGATCGGTCTTGGCGCGCTTGGCACCGCGATCGGTTTCGCGATCCTCGGCGGCAAGTTCCTGGAAGGTGCGGCGCGCCAGCCGGAACTGACGCCGATGCTGCAGACCAAGATGTTCATCGTCGCCGGTTTGCTGGACGCCGTGCCGATCATCGGCGTGGCCATCGCGCTGCTGCTGATCTTTGCGAATCCGTTCCTCAACACCATCGCCGGCTGATTGATGCGGTCTGGCAAACGCCGGCGCGCAAGACGCGTCGGTGTCTGGAGTTAAGTCATGGATATCAACCTCACTTTCATCGTCCAGGGCCTCGCGTTCTTCGCGGTCGCGTGGATGGTGATGAAGTTCGGCTGGCCGCACATCATGGCGGCCATCGAAGAGCGTCAGCAGAAGATCGCCGAAGGTCTCGCTGCGGCCGACAACAGCCAGAAAGCACTGGCGCAGGCGCAGGACAAGGTCAACGAAGAGTTGAAGCTCGCGCGCACCAAGGCCAACGAGATCATCGACCAGGCGCACCAGCGTGCCAGCCAGATCGTCGATGCGGCCAAGACCGAGGCGATCGCCGAAGGTAGCCGCCAGAAGGCGTTGGCCGAATCGGAAATCGTCGCCTCCACCAACCGCGCCCGCGAGGACCTGCGCAAGCAGGTGTCGATGTTGGCGGTGACCGGCGCCGAGAAACTGCTGCGCCGCGAAATCGATGCCAATGCCCACAAGGCGTTGCTCGACGAACTCGCGGCGGAAATTTGAATGGGAGCCGCTGACGCATGAGCCAGGCTCTCACGCTCGCCCGTCCGTATGCCCGCGCCGCGTTTTCGCTGGCGCAGGATGGTGGATCGTCCGCGTCGTGGTCGCAGGCGCTTGGTCTTGCCGCGCGCGTCGCGGCTGATCCGCAGGTCGCCGCGTTGCTCGGCAATCCGCGGCTGACGCACGCCGATGCAGTCACGTTGTTGTCCACCGACGGCGCCGATGAGCGCTTCGGCAACTTCCTCGCCCTGCTGGCCGACAACCGACGGTTGCCGCTGCTGCCGGAGATCGCCGGGCTGTTCGACGAACTGCATGCCGAAGCCAATCGCGTCATCAAGGCGAAGGTGACTTCGGCCATTGAACTGCCTGCAGGCGAACTCGACAGCATCAAGGCAGCACTGAAGAAGCGTTTTGGCCGCGACGTCGAAATTGAAACTGCCGTCGACGCATCGCTCATCGGCGGCGCCGTGATTGATGCCGGCGACGTGGTCATCGACGGCTCGCTCAAGGGCAAGCTGGAGCGGTTGCAGACCGCACTGGCGAACTAACAGGCTTACGCAGGGCGGGGGGTTTGCCCCCCGAATGGCGGCCCCAAAAAAACCAAAAGCCCGGGCACGACCCCCCCCCAGCCAAAAAAAAAGGGGAACGAATAGCGCAACCCCACCCCCAAAAACCCGCCGGGGTTGCGGCCCCGGGGA
>JAJAYW010000094.1 GCA_026786005.1 Lysobacter sp.
ATGTTTAATTTGTCGCCCCGCGGGGGGGGGGGTGGGTATATATACTTACCCCCCCCCCGCCCCCGGGGCCGCTCCTACAAAGTCAACGAGCTGGCGCATAAAGTCGATCGCACTTTCCAAAACTCATCACACGAGAATTCCCATGCGCCATTCATTGCTAACCATCGCCGTGATCACCGCCGTCCTCGCCGCCTGCAAGGCTGAAGCGCCGACCGCACCGATCAGCGGAACGCCCCCTGCCGCTACCGCAGCCGACACTTCGCAAGCCGATGCCAGGTTTACCGATGTCTCCAAACGCTGGCTCGATGGCTGGCTGCAACTCAATCCGGTGGGCGCGACGCAGATCGGCGATCACCGTTTCGACAACGAAGTCGACGACCTCAGCACGGCCGGGCGCCAGAAGTACGTCGACTTCAGCAAGAAACTGCTGGCCGAACTCGATGCCATCGATGCCGGCACGCTGGGCCGCGAGAACCAGGTCGATGCCTCCATCCTGCGCAACCAGTTGCGTGCGGACATCTGGAATTACGAAACGCTGCAGAGCTGGGCATGGGATCCGCAGGCTTACAGCAGTCTCGCTGGCGGCGCGATCTACAACCTGATGGCGCGCGAGTTCGCACCGATGCCGCAGCGCATGAGCGCGGCGATCGTGCGCATGGAAAAGATCCCCGCGTTGCTAGCGCAGGCGCGCGAGAACATCGATCCCGCGCGCGTGCCGAAAACCCACGCCGAAACCGTCGCCAAGCAGAACAAGGGCGTGCTGAGCCTGATCGACCAGTTCATTACGCCCAATGCAAAGGACTTGCCGGAGGCAGAACGCACCCGGCTGCAAGCGGCTGACGCGGCCCTGCGCAAGGCGGTCGAAGAACACCAGGTCTGGCTCGACAAGACGCTGGTGCCCAATGCCAAGGGCGATTTCCGTATCGGCCAGAAGTTGTACGACGAGAAGCTGCAGTTCTCGCTGAACTCGGCGCTGTCGCGTGCCGAGATCAAGCAGCGCGCCGAAGCAGAACTCAAGCGCGTGCGAGGCGAGATGTACGGCATCGCGCAGACTGTGTTGAAGGACAAGCCAAATGCGCCAGAGATGCCGGCCGCGCCGTCCGGCGAACAGCAACAGAAAGCCATCGAAGCGGCGCTGGAACTGGCCTATGCCGACAAGCCCAAGCGCGAGAACCTGGTCGAGTTCGCCAAGCAGACGTTGGCTGAAGCCACCGCATTCACGCGTGCGAAAGACCTGGTCACCGTGCCCAGCGATCCGGTCAAGATCATCCTGATGCCGGAGTTCCAGCGCGGCGTCGCCGTCGCTTATTGCGATTCGCCCGGCCCGCTCGACAAGGGCCTCGACACCTACTACGCGATCTCGCCGATTCCCGACGAGTGGACCGACGCACAGGTGGATTCATTCCTGCGCGAATACAACTCGCGCATGGTGCACCTGCTGTCGATCCACGAAGCGATGCCCGGCCATTACCTGGAAGGCGCGCATTCGGTGAAGTTCCCGTCGACGCTGCGCGCGGTGCTGCGCTCGGGCCTGTTCGCCGAAGGCTGGGCGGTCTATACCGAAGACGTGATGGCGGATGCGGGTTATCTCGACAACGATCCGTTGTTCCGGCTGGTGCAGCTCAAGTTCTACCTGCGCACGATTTCCAACGCGATCCTCGACCAGGGTGTGCATGTCGACAACTGGACGCGGGAGCAGGCGATGGAGCTGATGACCAAACAGGCGTTCCAGCAGGAACGCGAGGCGGCCGGCAAGTGGACGCGCGCGCAGCTCACCTCGGCGCAACTGCCAACCTACTTCGTCGGCGCGCAGGAGCACTTCGACCTGCGCAAGGCCATGGAGGCCAAGCAGGGCGCCAACTTCAACGCCAAGGCCTATCACGACAAGGTGCTGTCGTACGGCGCACCGCCGGTGCGGTTTGTGCGTCAGTTGATGCTGGGCGAGGCGATCAAGTAACACTTCGCAGGGTGGGCCCTAGCCCACCAGCGGCGGATGCATCAAGAGCGGTGGGCCGAGGCCCACCCACGATTTTGCTGCCCCTGCCCCTGCCCTGCCCGAAGCGCACAGCCTTACAATCTGTGACAACGCCCACGGACGCGTCCAGTGGGCGGATGCGATAACGGAATCGGGAACAGGGGCCCACTGCGACAGCTGAATCCATTCAGCACGGCTTGCGACGCCTGTTCATCCGTAACTGACTTCTGGTGCGTAATGCTCTGGATGGCCAGTCCAACGTCGGAGTCGCCGTGTCGCAACAGCCAGGTACACGCACCGCCAGTTCTACCGAATCGTCAAGGTCCGGCGCGGAACGCGCTGCAGAAACCCTTGCCGAAGACAGCCGCCTGAACATCCTCGCGCAACCGCTGTTGGGCGCTGACAGCATCAAGGCGCTCGCCAATCTCTTACTGACCGGGCAACGACATGCCGATTCGACACCGCACTGCGTGGTGTGGTCATGGGACTGGCCGCAGTCGGTCAGTTTTCATCCCGCCGCCAGTCGCACCGCTGCCCGGATGGCGCGGATCGAACGCGTGCTCGCCGCCAGCCGCGAGGGCACATCCATCGATCCGCAGGCACGCGTCCTGTGCGACGACGGTCAGGGCGCTGTTGCCCTGCTGCTGGCGCTGGAGCCGTCGGTCAGTGATAACGCCGCCGCGACGGCCCCGCATGACGATGCCACGCTCGCCGCAGCCGGCAAACGCCTGGCTGAATTGCTGCAGTTGCAGCAGCTGCACGAGTCGGTTGCACGGCTGGAACAGGGCGAGCAACTGCAGCGCGCGTTGTATGCCATTGCCGACATGGCCGGCTCCGAACTCGACATGCCGGACATGCTGCGCGGCCTGCACCGCATTGTCGCCGACTTGATGTATGCGGAAAATTTCTACATTGCCTTGCACGATCCGCTGCGCGATACGCTGCGGTTCCTGTATTTCGTCGACAGTGTCGACGACGAGGTTCTCAGCCCCGACGAGGAAATCCCGCTGCAGCGGCTGGAGCGTGGACTGACCTGGTACCTGATCCACGATGGCAAACCGCTGATGGGCACCACCGAGCAGTTGCGCAGGCAGGTATCCGGCCCATTGCAGTTGCACGGCGCCGACAGCGTCGACTGGCTGGGGGTGCCGATGCTGCGCGATGGCCGCGTGCAGGGCGTCGTGGTCGTGCAGAGCTACCTGCCCGGCGTGCGCTTCAGCGCCGCCGACCGTGCACTGCTGGCATTCGTCGCCGAACACATCCTGACCGCGCTGGAACGCAAGCACGTCCAGGAGCAGCTGGAGGAACAGGTGCTGCTGCGCACCCACGAACTGGCCGACGCCAACGTGGGCTTGCGCGAGCAGATCACAGAGCGCGAGCGCGGCGAACGACTACAGGCGGTGCTGTACCGGATCGCGGCGTTAGCCGGTTCGGACGAAAGCTCGGAGCGTTTCTACCGGCATGTACACGCCGTGGTCGGTGAGCTGCTAAACGCGGAAAACTTCTATATCGCGCTGCTTGCTGAGGATGGCGCATCGCTTCAATTCCCATACTGGGTCGACGCCCACGATCCACCACCAGCGCCACGGCCTCTCAAGAAAGGTCTGACCGAATACGTGATGCGCAGTGGCAAGCCGCAGCTGGTCGATCCTGCACGCGCGAGTGAGCTGATGGCGGCAGGCGAGATCGACTACGGTGTCGCCATCCACGACTCCCCGACGCGCTGCTGGCTCGGTGCTCCCTTGATCGGCAATGATGCGGTGCTCGGCGTGGTTGCGATTCAAAGCTATACGGATGCGGTCAGCTATGGCGAGCCTGATGCCGAACTGCTGACCTTCGTTTCCTACCAGATCGCCAGCAGCCTGCAGCGCCGTCAGAGCGCCGCAGCCCTGAAACAGCTCAATGCCGAGTTGGAGCGGCGCGTGCAGGAACGCACTGCCGAACTGCGTGAGCAGATCGCGGTGCGCGAACGTATCGAATCGCAACTGCTGCACCAGGTGATGCACGACGCCCTGACCGCACTGCCCAACCGCATCTATCTGCGCGACCGCATCGAGCGGGCGATGGCGTCGCTGCGCCGCGACGGCAGGCAGCAGTTCGCCCTGCTCTACATCGATATCGATCGTTTCAAGGTGGTCAACGACAGCCTCGGCCATCTGGCCGGCGACGTGGTGCTGCAGGAAGTCTCGCGGCGGCTCGCGAGCTGCGTGCGCGAACCCGATGTGGTCGCGCGGCTGGCCGGCGACGAGTTTGCGATCATGATCGAGCACGCCGAGATCCCGGAAACCGCGATCAAGGTTGCGCGTCGCATCCTGCAATCGATGGAGCAACCGATCCTGGTCGCCGGGCAGCCGTTGCAGGCTGGCGTCAGCATCGGCATCGCCGTCGGCGAGGCCCGTTACCAGAACGCAGACGAACCGCTGCGCGATGCCGATACCGCGCTGTACCGTGCCAAGAGTGCCGGGCGCAATCGCTTCGTGATGTACGACGAGAGCCTCAACCAGGCGGCAATGAACGTATTCGCGCTGGAACAGGACCTTCGCCGGGCCTTGGTCAACGACGAGTTCATGCCGTATTTCCAGCCGTTGGTGCGCCTGCAGGACGCTGCTGTCATCGGCTACGAAGCGCTGTTGCGCTGGCGCCATCCGCAGCGCGGCGTGCTCGCGCCGGGCGATTTCCTGCAGGTCGCGGAGGACAGCGGCCTGATCGAGCCAATCGACTGGCGCATGTTCCGGTTGTCGATGGAATGTGCCGGCAAGCTCGTGCGCGACGGCGGCTACATCACCATCAACGTTTCGCCGCGGTTGTTCCGCAACGACGATCTCGACCAGCGCCTGCTGCAGCTGATCCGCGACACCGGCTTCGATCCGGCAAAGCTGCGCGTCGAGGTCACCGAGGGCACCTTGCTCGGTGATGCGGTGGCCGCGGCCGCCGTGCTGCAGCGCTTGCGCGATGCCGGCATCGAAACCGCGCTGGACGACTTCGGCACCGGCTATTCTTCGCTCGGCCAGGTCCACCTGTTCCCGCTGAAAATGATCAAGATCGACCGCTCCTTCATCTCGCCGCTCGGTGGCAGTCACTCACCACGCAGCGCCGCGGTGATCGGCGCGATCCTCGCATTGTCTAATTCACTGGACATCGAGGTGATAGCAGAGGGCATCGAAACCGAGGCGCAACGCGATGCATTGGTAGCGATGGGTTGCGCGTATGGGCAGGGCTATTTGTTCGGACGGCCGCATCCGGCTGCGGATTGGGTCAAAGCACGCGATTGATCGCTTTCGCTGTTCCAGAGCCTGTGAAGGATCGCAAATAAACTCGAAAACCAAGCCGTCATCCCGGCGGAAGCCGGGACCCAACTTTCAGATCACGTAGAACCGGGTCCCGGCTTTCGCCGGATGACAGCCTTGAAGGGCCATGGCTCGGTCGAAAAACGATGTGCATCCATGCACGCCGCCCTTCGGGTCTCCACGCGCTTTCGTCAGTCACCAACACCGCCGTGGGGCATATCCATCACTCGTCCTGAGCCTGTCGAAGGACGCTCTTGATCTAAAAACTGATCAACAAGGATTATTGAAGGACGCGACAACGCGCAGACAACACCTCAACAATCACAAGTCGTCATTCCGGCCGAAGCTGGAATAACGGACCAGCGCTGTCCAAAAGTCGAGCTCAATCCTTGGGCTTCGCGCCTTCATCCGGATTGTCATACGTGTCGTGCGACTGGTCGCGCGGCGTTCCGCCCTGCTTGTACAACTCATGTGCGCGGCTGTTGCTGGGTTCGGTGTCCTCGTCGATCTGCGGCGGCTTGCGGCCTGGCTGCGGCTGCACGGCGGCGTTGCCCTTGGGGTCCTCGCCGCGTGCACGTTTTTCGTCGGCAACCTTCTTGTCCTGGCCAATATCGTGTTCGTCGGTCATTGCGCTGTCTCCAACTGGGGGCTGACACGATCGCGCAACGCGTGAACACGCACCGTGAAAGGCGGCGCGGTGTCGCCAATCACTGTCAGTCACCTGCGTTTCACGAAAACTGAACCCGATCGTGTGCGCGGCGCGCTAGCCTGCTCGTACCGCCACCCACCCCCGGCCGTCCCATGTCGCAGCCCGCCGCAACGACATCCACAATCATTCCCTGCCTGCGCTACCGCGATGCCCTCGGCGCCATCGACTGGTTATGCAGGGCATTCGGTTTCGAGAAACATGCGGTCCATGCCGACGGCGATACCGTGCACCATGCGCAGCTGACCTTTGGCAACGGGATGATCATGCTGGGCTCGGCCGACAACAGCAGCGAATGGGGCCGGCAGATCGCTCAGCCCGGCGATATCGGCATGCGCGAAACGCAGAGCCCGTGCGTGATCGTGACTGATGCGGACGCGCACTACGCGCAGGCCAGGGCCGCCGGCGCGACCATCGTCATGGATATCAGTGACCACGACTACGGCGGCCGCGGTTACAGTTGCCGCGATCCGGAGGGCCATCTGTGGTGGTTCGGCAGCTACGATCCGTGGAAGGACTGAGCTTGGCGCGAAAAAATACAACACCGCACGATCCCTTCTGGCCGCCGCCTGTAGCGGCCGACGGCATCCGCGTCGGTATCGGCGGCTGGGTGTTCGTGCCCTGGCGCGACAATTTCTTTCCGGCGGGCTTGGTGCAACGGCGCGAGCTGGAATACGCCAGCCACCACGTCACTGCGATTGAGATCAACGGCACCTACTACGGCGCGCAGAAGCCTGCGACGTACGCCAAGTGGCGCGATGAAACGCCGGATGGTTTCCTGTTTTCGGCCAAGGCGCCGAAACGCATCATGGCGTCGCGCGCGTTGTCGAAAGTCGAGGGCGCGGTTGATGAATTCGTCGGCGGCATTTCCGAGCTCGGGGGCAAGCTCGGCCCCCTTGTCTGGCAGTTCGAGCAGGGACTTCGTATCGATCGTGACGAATTCGAGGCGTTCCTCGAATTACTCCCCCGAGAGAGCGACGGACGCAAGTTGCGGCATGTGCTGGATGTGCGCGATCCCGCTTTCATCGACTACACCTACCTCGCCCTCGCCCGCCGCCACGGCATGGCGACCGTGTACACCGATTCGCCCGACTACCCTTCGTTCGCCGATGTCACCACGGATTTTGTTTATGCGCGCTTGATGCGTTCGCGCAGCGAGATCGCGACGGGTTATCCGGAGGCAGCATTGGCCGCATGGGCGCAGCGCGCACAAGTGTGGGCAGCCGGTGGCGAGCCGGAGGATCTCCCGCGCATCGGACCTACGGCAGCACCCGCCGGACACCGCGACGTTTTCATCTACTTCATCGGCAGCGCCAAGGAACGCAATCCTGCAGCTGCGATGGCATTGATTGACCAATTGCGATAGCAAAAGCTTGGTCAGCTGCGCTGTTGAAGAGCTTGACCAGCTTCGCTGTTGAAAGCCGCGCTGCGCGCGAGTAACTTTTCTTTGATGAGCCCACTGCGTGCGCAGCACGCGAACAGCGAAGCTGGCCCGAAGGGCGAGCGCTTGCGCGAGTCAAGAAAAGTCACCAAATGAAAGGGCTTTCCCCGAGGTGGAGCACATCCGGCCGCTTGATTGCTACGGGGGTTTTCCGACTCGGCATCCTGCCTCGGTCGGCGGACGTTATACAAACGCAGGGCGTGCATCCATGCACGCCGCCCTCCGGGTTGGATGCGTCACGGAAAATCAAAAGCAGTTCCCCAACAAGCTTGGTCGCGCGGAAGTCGGAGCAGCTCTAAAGCCAGGAGACCTGGAGGGCAGCGCACATGGATGTGCGCTGTTTTTCGACCGAGCCATGGATGGCGAGTCGAAAAATCCTCGTAACAATGCAACTTGCCAGACGCTGTGATCGGGGAAGGCATTTCTTTGGTGACTTTCTTTGTGCCAGCAAAGAAAGTTACTCGCCGAAGGCGAAATACTTTTCAACAGCACAACTGGTCAACGCTCTTTAACAGCGCTGCGGCAACAACAACCACTTCCACGATAATGCAACCATGCCAATGACTCCCACCGCCAAAGCCCAGCTACAGATCCATTTCTGCGTGGTGCTGTGGGGTTTCACCGCCATCCTCGGAAAACTCATCACCCTGCCCGCCCTGCCGCTTGTGTGGTGGCGCATGTTGATCGTCGTGATCGCGCTGGCGTTGATCCCACGCGTCTGGCGCGGGCTGCGCGTGATGCCGCGCAGGCTCGCCTTGTCGTATTGCGGCATTGGCGTGCTGGTGGCGTTGCACTGGCTCACGTTTTACGGCTCGATCAAATTGTCGAATGCCTCCGTCGGCGCAACCTGTATTGCGTTGGCCACCGTGTTTACCGCATTAATCGAGCCATGGCTGACGCGTACGCGGTTTTCCAAACGCCAACTCGCACTCGGGATCGCTGTGTTGCCGGGCGTCGCGCTGGTTGTGGGCGGCGTGCCACAGGGCATGCGGATCGGTATTGCCGTCGGCGCGATCTCCGCACTGTTCGTGGCCTTGTTCAGCTCACTCAACAAACGACTGGTCGCACATGGCGATCCGCTGACGGTGACCGCACTGGAACTGGGCGCCGGCACGCTGGCGCTGACATTGCTCGCGCCGGTGATGCCACTGCTGTTTCCGGATTTCGCCGGTGATCTCCTGAGCATTCCGGGCGCACGGGACGCGTTTTATCTGCTCGTACTGTCATTGGTCTGCACCCTGCTGCCGTTCGCGCTGTCACTGGTGGCCTTGCGGCACATGAGCGCATTTTCCGCGCAACTCGCGGTCAACCTCGAGCCGGTTTACGCGATCATCCTTGCGATCGTGCTTCTCAACGAACAACGCGAACTGACGCCGCAGTTCTATGTCGGCGTCGTGATCATCCTGCTTGCCGTGCTGGTGCATCCACTGATCAGCGGCCGCAAACGAATCGAACATCCCGAGATGCTGGGAACCTCCGAAGCCAAGGGCATCGCCGATTAGGGGGCGGAATCGGCGCAGCCGGTTCCGCCAAATGTGCCGAGTCGACCCGTTGGCTTCCGCAAGCCGGATCTGTCCGCCACCGGATCTCCCCGCGACCGGATCGACATGCGGCGGGCGGTCAACAGCGAAGCTGGTCAACCGCTACGCGGGTTCCGCCCTACAACGGCTTCACTAACGCGGCGTCTTCGGTCTGAAGGCTCGCGGCTTGTCCGCGTTGGAGCCGCCCTTGCGATGCGGCTTCGGTGCCGAGTCCCTGTCGAACGGCTTCGCGCGAAACGAGGGACGTCCGCTGCCGGCCATGTCACCGGCTCTGCTCAGGCGCAACATCTGTCCGGCGACGCGCACCTTCTGCAGGTGCGACAGCAGTTCCGGCGGCATGCCCTCGGGCAGGTCGAGCACGGAGTGATCGTCGTGGATGTCGATGCGGCCGATGTATTTGCTTTCCAGATCGGCCTCGTTGGCGATCGCGCCGACGATGTTGCCCGGCTTGACCCCGTGCATGTGCCCGACTTCGATGCGGTACGTCTCCATGCCCGGCTCGGGCGCGCCACGCGGGCCGATGTCCTTGCGCGGTGCGCGTTCGCTGCGCTCGGCGCGTTCGGGGCGCTCGCCGCGCATGGGACGTTCCGCACGGCCCGGCCGTTCGGCGAACTCGCGCTTTTCAGGAACGAATTCCGACTTGCGTTCCGGCGCCAGCAGCAGCGGCGTCTTGCCCTGCAGCAACTTCGCCAGCGCTGCGGCGATTTCTACCAGCGGCACGTTCTGTTCTCGCTCGAAGCGCATCACCAGGTCCCGGTACATCCCGAACTCGCTGGCCGACGTTTCGCCCGCTGACAAGGCGTCGGTGATGCGACCCAGGAACTTGTCGACGCGCTTGTCGTTGACCGCATCGATACTGGGCAGCTCCATCGGCTCGATCGGCTGCCGCGTCGCGCGTTCGCTCGCGCGCAACATGCCCTTTTCGCGCGGCGTCACGAACAGGATCGCCTCGCCGCTGCGTCCCGCGCGACCGGTGCGGCCGATGCGGTGTACGTAGCTTTCGGTGTCATAGGGAATGTCGTAATTGAGCACGTGGCTGATGCGTTCGACATCGAGCCCGCGCGCGGCCACGTCGGTAGCCACCAGCACATCGATGCTGCCGTCCTTGAGCTGCTGGATGGTGCGTTCGCGCTGCGCCTGCTGGATGTCGCCATTGATCGCGGCGACCCGCAATCCGCGCGCCTGCAACTTGCCGGCGAGCTCTTCGGTTGCCGACTTGGTGCGCGCGAACACCAGCATCGCATCGAAGGGTTCGGCTTCGAGGATGCGCGTGAGCGCATCGAGTTTGTGCAACCCGCTGACCGACCAGTAACGCTGGCGGGTATTGGGGGCCGTCGCGGTCTTGGCAGCGATGGTGACTTCCTGCGGGTTCTTCAGGTAGGTCTGCGCGATGCGCCGGATCTGCGTCGGCATCGTCGCCGAGAACAACACCACTTGTCGCGATTCCGGAGTTTTTTTCAACACCGCTTCGACATCGTCGATGAAACCCATGCGCAGCATTTCATCGGCCTCGTCGAGCACCAGGCATTTGAGCTCCGACAGGTCCAGCGAGCCGCGTTCGAGATGGTCGATGACGCGGCCGGGTGTGCCGACCACGACATGCACGCCGCGCTTGAGCGCGCTCAGCTGCGGGCCGTAGCTTTGTCCGCCATAGATCGGCAGCACGTAGAAACCCGGGATCTGCGCGGCGTAACGCTGGAACGCTTCGGCCACCTGGATCGCGAGTTCGCGCGTGGGCGCGAGCACCAGTGCCTGCGGTTTGGTCTTGGACACATCGATGCGCGAGAGGATCGGCAGCGCGAAGGCGGCGGTCTTGCCGGTGCCGGTCTGCGCCTGCCCAACCAGGTCGCGGCCCGACAACAGCGCAGGGATGGTAGCGGCCTGGATCGGCGACGGCGACTCGTAGCCGACCTCGGTGACGGCCGCCATGACCTGCGGCGACAGGCCCAGATCGGCGAAGAGCAAGGAGGGAGCGGATTCGTCGGACATGGGGGTCAATCGGCAAGAAACGGTGCGTATTGTGCGCCTCGGCATCGTATCTGCCCAAATCGCAGGCCAGACGGCCGGCCATCAAAACAAAGCTGCGCAGGTTGCCAGGCCTTTGGTAGGAGCCCACCTGGGCGCGATGTGACTTTCCCGTTAGAGCTCCATCGCGCGCAGGTGCGCTCCTACAACGATTGCCGTTCTGAGCGGTGTTCTTGCAATCACGCTCTTAGCGTGAACGCCGCATGACCCCTTCCATATCAATCCCGCCAATGCGGCCACATAACGCATCCAGGCGCCTGTTTGATCGCTCTGTATGAACATGGCAAAGCGCACGCTGCATCCGGTCCTTGTTTCCGCATCGTATTGAAGGTCATGACCAAAATAATTCCGATCGCATCAACCGACAGCCCCCAGACATCGCGCCGCGGTTTCCTGGTGTCTTCCATGCTTGCGTTGACCGCGTTCGCGCTCGGATGCACGCGCACCAGCCAGGCCGAAGCGGCGCCTGCAACGCGTAAAGGCGCAGCCGGCAAGGTGAATCTGGTCGAGTTCTCGAATGATGGCAAGCGTCTCAAGACCGCCATTGTCGACAAGGTCGTCAAGACCGATGCGCAATGGCGCAAGCAATTGCCCGGCGCGTCGTACGATGTCGCACGCCGCGCCGGCACCGAACGACCGTTTTCCGGCAAGTACGACAAGAACCACGACAAGGGCGTGTACCGCTGCATCTGTTGCAATACCGCGCTATACGATTCGGTGACGAAATTCGAGTCCGGCACCGGTTGGCCGAGTTTCTGGCAACCGATCGCAAAAGAGAACGTGGTCGAACACGTCGACCGCACGTTCGGCATGGCGCGCACCGAAGTCGTGTGCGCACGCTGCGACGCGCACCTCGGCCATGTGTTCGAGGATGGCCCGAAACCGACCGGTTTGCGTTACTGCATGAATTCAGTGGCGCTGCAGTTTGCCAAGGCTTGATTTTCGATCCGCACTGATTTTCAATCCACACTGATTTCGATCCACACGTTCCATGGAGACATCCGCAATGAAGATCGACGGTTCCAAACTCATCGCCTCCCTGCTCGCGCTTGCAGTCGGTGTCGGTTTCTCCGCACTCGCGCCGGTGCTGGCCAGCAGCAAGCCGGTGCCCTTGCCGAATCCGAAGGTCGATGCGCCCGCCGCCAAAGGCGACCAGGTCGCCATCTTCGCGGGCGGTTGCTTCTGGGGTGTCGAGGCGGTGTTCGAGCACGTCAAGGGCGTCAAGCAGGTTTCGTCCGGCTATGCGGGCGGCAGCGCCGTGTCGGCGAAGTACCCGATGGTCAGCAGCGGCATGACCGGCCATGCCGAAGCGGTCAAGGTGATCTATGACCCGAGCAAGGTCAGCTACGGGCAGCTGTTGAAGGTGTTCTTCTCGGTCGCGCACGACCCGACCCAGCTCAACCGCCAAGGCCCGGACACCGGCACGCAATACCGCTCGGAAATCTTCTACAACAACGACAGTCAGAAGAGAGCCGCCACCGCCTGCATCGCGCAGTTGAACGCGGCCAAGGTGTTCGCCAAGCCCATCGTGACC
This sequence comes from Lysobacter sp., assembly GCA_026786005.1. Lineage (GTDB taxonomy): Bacteria > Pseudomonadota > Gammaproteobacteria > Xanthomonadales > Xanthomonadaceae > JALYOU01. The sequence goes on from JAJAYW010000094.1 coordinate 12,510, forward strand.
AAGGTCGGCCCGCTGAAGGCGTACTACCCCGCCGAGGCCTATCACCAGGATTACGCACGCCTCAATCCGAACGACGCCTACATCGTCCGCAACGATGCGCCCAAGGTGGTGCATCTGAAGCAGCTGTTCCCGACGTTGTACACGGGCGGCTGATACGCATGTGATTGCATGATTACGTAGTCTGGAAACACGTCATCAGTCAGTCGCACCAAAAAGCCAAGTTGTTTGCGGGGCTTCTTGTATGGGGAGCATTGGCGGGTCAAGACCCGCCCAGTGCAGATCATCCCATCGTCATCCTCGGCCCTTGATGCGTCTGCGCCTCGCCCTGTTGCTGTTGCGCCTGCAACTGCGCCAGTTGCACCGTCTGCCACTGGTCATGGGTCTCCACCTGCCGGATCGTCTCCTGCAACAGGGGCGAAGGCGACGTGATGTCGATCCTGGTTTGCGCTCCCGGTGGCCAAGTCGGCGCGATAAAGACGGTACTGTCGGTGACGTCGATCCTGCCCACCTGCCCCGCCTTGCGAATCCCGCTGAGATGGCAGGCCGCCGCTATCTGGACCAGACGG
>JAJAYW010000095.1 GCA_026786005.1 Lysobacter sp.
CACCTGGGCGCGATGGAGCTTTACAGGTAGAGCTTCATCGCGCCCAGGTGCGCTCCTGCGACCGAAGGAAGTCTTCGTGGGACAGAATGCCGAAACGCTTGTCTACTTCGGCCAGATGCGGCATCGCGCTGGCCGCGCCCGGTTTTTCGGTCGACATGGCCGCATAGCGGTTGGCGAAGCGGACGTGCCCGGAAAAGACTGCATTGGCTCGGTTCGCCAGTGAAGCCGCCAATGCGCCATTGAACGCGTCGCCCGCACCGGTGGTATCGATGACGTCCACCGCTTCGGCCGCGATGCGATAGCACGCTGCAGCGTCGCCACGCAGATTCGATTGCGGATGCGAAACGAAGACACCGGATGCACCCAATGTCACCAGCACGCTGCCATGCGGCAGCAGTTGCCGGCACAACGCATGCAGTTGCGCGTCATCCATCGCGGCGATCCGATCCGCGTCGATGCGCTCGTTGCCGTGGCGTGCCAGCAGCGCGACGAACTCGGTTTCGTTCGGCGTGAGGATGTCGGTGAGCAACAGCAATGCGGTCCTGGTGATGGCATTGGCGGGCGCCGGATTCAACACGGCGATTCGTTTGGCGTCATGCGTCAGTTGCAGCGCCTGTGTGATGGCATCCAGCGGTGATTCCAGTTGCACCAGCACGACATTGGCGGAAGCGATCACGTCGCGCTGCTGCGCCACGAACGCCACCGACAACGCGGCATTCGCGCCGGGCCCGATGACGATGCTGTTGCGGCCTTCGGCATCGACGTAGATGCCGGCCGTCCCGGTCGGCCGATCGCTGCGTTGATCGCGCAGGTCGATTGCATCCGCCGTCGCCAGTTCGCGCGCCTGTTGCCCGCCGACGTCATCGCCGAGCGCGCACACGAATGTCGTCTGCGCGCCTGCGCGCGCCGCCGCGATCGCCTGGTTGAAGCCCTTGCCGCCGGGACCGCTGGTGTAGCTGCCACTTAGCGTTTCCCCCGCCGCCGGCAGCGCTGTGCAACGCCACACATGATCCACATTGAAGGAGCCGATGACGACAACGTTGGCCATGCCGGGGTCCTGCTCCTGTAGAGCGGAGCTTGCTCCGCTGCTCTTGGTTTACAGCGTCGACTCAATGGGCAATATCGAGTATTGCCGGAAAGCAGCGGAGCAAGCTCCGCTCTACAAGTGCAGGGCCAGCGAGTTGTATCGAAACTTACACCCGCACCTGGTCGTCGATCGCAAGCTCGACATCCTTGTCGCGCATCGCATCGGGATCATGCTTGTGCTTGAACAGCAGCAGGAACAGCACCGCCACCGCCAGCGAATACAACGCAAAGGTGATCCAGATGCCCTGCCAGTTCTTGCTCTGGTCGGCGTAGGTGAAATACTGGTCGATGAGAATCCCGCTCAGCACGCTGCCAAGCACCGCGCCGAAGCCGTTGGTCATCATCATGAACAGGCCCTGCGAGCTGGCCCGGATCGATGGGTCGCTTTGGGTTTCGACGTACAGCGATCCGGAGATGTTGAAGAAATCGAATGCCATCCCGTAGACGATGCACGACAGCACGATCATCCACAGCCCCGGACCCGGATCGCCGTAGGCGAACAGCCCGAAGCGCAAGGCCCACGCCAGCATGCTGATGAACATCACCCACTTGATGCCGAACCTGCGCAGGAAGAACGGAATGGTGAGGATGAACAGGGTCTCGGAAATCTGCGAGATCGACATGATGATGGCGGGGTACCTGACCGCCAGCGTGTCCTTGTACGCGGCCTGGGTGCCGAATTCGCCAAGGAACGTTCCGCCGTACGCATTGGTCAGCTGCAGGGCCGCGCCCAGCAGCATCGCGAACACGAAGAACACCGCCATGTTGCGATCGCGGAACAGCCGGAACGACGACAACCCCAGCACGTCGACCAGCGCGCGACTTTCCAGCTGCGCCATGCGCGGCAGCGACGGCGGCAGCGTGAAGGCGTACAGACCCAATACCAGTGAAGCGGCGGCGGCGATGTAGAACTGCCCGGCCGACGTTTCCAGCTGCAGCAGACTGGTTGTCCATAGCGCGGCGATGAATCCGATCGTGCCCCAGACGCGGATCGGCGGGTAGTCGCGGATCACGTCCATTCCGTCGGCCTTGAGCGCGTTGTAAGCCACCGCGATCGCCAGCGAGATCGTCGGCATGTAGCAGATCATCGTCGCCAGGATCAACCAGAAGAACTCCTGCGGATTGTCGGCCGTCGGCAACAGGCACAGCAGCACCGCGCCAAGGATGTGCAGTGCGCCGTACAGACGCTCGGCGTTGATCCAGCGGTCGGCGACGATGCCCATCAGCGCCGGCATGAACAGCGAGGCGATGCCCATGGTCGAGAAAATCGCCCCGAAGCTTGTGCCCGACCAGCCGCGGTTCTCGAACCAGTAACGGCCGATGGTGATCAGCCACGCCCCCCAGATGAAGAACTGGAGGAAATTCATCACGATCAGGCGCAGCTTGAGATTCATGTCAACGACTCCGCGCGTGTGTCACGGCGTTCGGGGGAGGATTTGACTCTGCATGAGAAAAATGAAATGCCGTCCCGCACCGCAAGGCCCGGGTGGTCACAGCCGACCCGCATCCATCCATTCATGCATTCACCCCTGATCCGCGTGTGGCGTCGTCGCTGCAGGGTAGGGCAGGTGACGGATGCCAGCAACTGAAGCGGCGTCCGCAGCGGAACTGGTTCAATGTTCGCGTGCAATCACGCGGTTGCGTCCGTCCGTCTTGCCTTGCCGCAGTCGGCTGTCGGCGCGTTTGAGCAATGCCGACAAATCATTGCCATCGTTGGGGAAACTCGCCAACCCGGCGCTGAAGGTAACGCGTTGCGGATCGGCGCCTCGCTCGGCCACGAACGGGTCTTCGGCCACGGCCCGGCGCAGCAGGTCCACGCGTTCCCATGCGCTGCCCATGGGCCGGCGCAACAACAGCACGAATTCCTCGCCGCCGAGGCGCACCAGCCATTCGTCGCCTTCAATCCTGTCGTTGAGCACGCGCACCACATGCTGGAGGGCGCGATCACCGGCCTGGTGACCAACTTCGTCATTGATGCGCTTGAAGTAGTCCAGGTCGATCAGCGCCAGCGACAGTGACGCGCCGTCATTGCGCGCGGCATCCACAAGCCGCGGAAAGCGATGCAGCAACCAGGTGCGGTTGGGAAGTTTGGTCAGGCCGTCGGTGCCTGACATCTCGACTAGCCGCTGCATCCGGTAAACCACGGTCGTGGTAATGAGCGTGAACACCGCCAGGATCACCAGCCGCTGCGTCTGGTTGGCAACGGACACGGTGCCATATTCGATCGAGATGAGCAGTTCCGGCGAGGTCGCCGCGGCAAACACACCCCAGATCAGCCAGCCGTATTGCAGCAACGCCAATGCACCGACAAACAGGGTGACGCGGCCATCGTTGCGCAACGCCGTCATCATGATCGCGACCAGGTAACCGCACCAGACGACCATGCTGTTGAGTGCGGACGGGAGGTGATTGAACGCGAGCAGGATCAGCACCAGTGTTGCAGCGGTCACGTCGTAGGCGCCACTGGCGAAGGGCAGCCAGTAGTACCTGCGCTTGCGCTTGGCCAGGTACAACCAGACCTGCGAGGCCACGTTGACGAAGATGGCGCCGGATAAACCGATCATGGTTTCGTTGATGCTGCCGCCGCTGATCGCGTTGAGCAGTGGCAACAACAGCAATAGCGCCGCGACCAGTACGCGCAACCGCGCCACCAGCAGTTCGCCGCCCGCGCCGACTTCCAGCATGATTTCGTCGGGCTGCGACAACAGCGACGTGGCGACATCCGAGATGGTCTTGCCGAAGGCGCGCATCCATTTCCCGCAGAAGCCTTAAGTGAGCCAGAGAATAGCGCGCGCCGCGCCTCAGCCGCCGAGTCCCCGCCATCCGACCCAGACCGCCAGGATCAGGAACAGCAGCGCCGCACCGCGACGCGCGGCCTTCAGCGGCAGGCGATCGGCGAAGCGGCTGCCCAGCACCACCACCGGCACGTTGGCGATCAGCATGCCCACCGTCGTGCCCAACACCACCTGCCACAACGGCGAATATTTCGCGGCCAGCAGCACGGTGGCGACCTGGGTCTTGTCACCCATTTCGGCGAGGAAAAACGCGATCGCGGTGGCGAGGAAGGCGCCGCGCGCGGGCAGCCTGGCGTCCTCGTCGTCCAGCGTGTCCGGCTTCAACGTCCACAACGCAATCGCCAGGAAGCTGCCGGCGACGATCCAGCGCAACACCTGCGGCGACAACCACTGCGACGACATCGCGCCCAGCCATCCGGCCAGCGCGTGATTGAGCAGGGTGGCGACGAGGATGCCGGCGATGATCGGCCATGGCTTGCGAAACCGCGCGGCCAGCAGCAATGCAAGCAATTGGGTCTTGTCGCCGATTTCCGCCAGCGCAACGCCCAGGGTGGACAACAGGAATGCATCCATCGACGAATCCGGAGCCGGGCATTCGCGTGGACGCGAAGGCCGACGCGCGCAGCCCGGCTCCGGGTATGCACAGCGCCTGCCTTCGGTCTTGCCCGCGAGCGGCATGAAGCCGCTGCCCGTGCGCCATGACCTGCCGGTCAAGTGTGTTGACGCACGCCCCGTCTATGTAATGCGGTGGGCTACTCCCCGAGAGGAAGTGCGGGAATTGTAGGCGGGTGTTGCAGTGGTTACGACCTGCGTCACAGGACGTTGCAGCTTGATGGATGAAACAACGGACACCGTCCTTGTAGGAGCGCACCTGGGCGCGATGGGGCG
>JAJAYW010000096.1 GCA_026786005.1 Lysobacter sp.
ACCAGCCGTGGCCCGGCGAATGGCTTGGGCTTCAGCAACGCACGCCAAGCCGATTCGCCGCCGCCTTCACTGGCGAGTTTCGCCTCGACCGGCAGATGCCCCTGTTCCTGCAGGCGCAGCACCACCTCGCCGTCGCTCGCGGCGTCCATCTGGCCATCGAGCATTTCGCCGCGGGAGTTGAGGGCTTTGTAGCGGTAGAGGGGCATTGGGACTCGGGAAAGGAGCGGAATCAGGAATCAGGAATCAGGAAAGGCTAATCACTCTTGCTCGTCATTCCCGCGAAGGTGGGAATCCATGGACATCGGCTTTGGCGTCTGAGCCGTGATATCCGTCCAAAGATCACGCCACGATGGATTTGTTTCGTCGATTAGTTTTAGCTTCCATTCCCGACTCCACTTCTTGATGCGTTTTTCGCGCTGGATTGCGGACTCCATGCTCGGGTGCAATTCGTACCAGACCAACCGCGTCACCCCGTAGCGCTTGCTGAATCCTTCGACGACATGTTCGCGATGCTGCCATGTGCGTGCGACCAGATCACTGGTTACGCCCGCATACAAAGTGCCGTTCCGGCTGCTGGCAAGCAAGTACACACAGGGTTGCTTTTGCATGAGGATCCATCCTCGATTTGACGTCCATGGATTCCCGCATTCGCGGGAATGACGAGCAAGCATTGCGCAGCATCAGTTAAATCATCATGCGTCCTCCGTCACCCGCAACACTTCCTCAATCGTCGTCACGCCCATCAACGCCTTGCCGATCCCGTCCTCGTACATGGTCTGCATGCCTGCCTGGCGCGCAAGTTGTTCGATCTCGCCCATGCCGGCATGACGCATCACCGCGCGGCGCAGTTCGTCGTTCATCACCAGGAATTCCATGATCGTGGTGCGCCCTAGGTAGCCGGTCGGTGCAATCGCGGAACCACGCGGGCGATACAGGTAAATCTCGCCATCCGGCTGGTAGCGACGCAAGGCGAACTTTTCGATTTCCTCCGGCGACGCGGGATATTGCTCCGCATGTGTCGGCTCCAGTCGTCGCACCAGCCTCTGCGCAAGGATGCCGTTGATGGTCGAGGTCAGCAGGTAGTCCTCCACGCCCATGTCGAGCATGCGGGTGATGCCGCCGGCGGCGTTGTTGGTATGCAGCGTCGACAGCACCAGGTGGCCGGTGAGCGCGGACTGGATCGCGATGCGCGCGGTCTCGAGGTCGCGCATTTCGCCGATCATGATGATGTCCGGATCCTGGCGCACGATGCTGCGCAGCGCATGCGAAAAATCCAGGCCGATCTGCGGCTTGGCCTGGATCTGGTTGATGCCCTCGATCTGGTATTCGACCGGATCCTCGACGGTGATGATCTTGACGTCGGCAGTGTTGAGCTTGCTCAGCGCCGTGTACAGCGTGGTGGTCTTGCCTGAACCGGTCGGGCCGGTGACCAGCAGGATGCCGTGCGGTTGTTCCAGCACTTTCTGGAACTGCGGCAGGAAGTTGTCGGTGAAGCCGAGCTTGTGGAAATCGAGCACCACGGTTTCGCGATCCAGCAAACGCATCACCACGCTCTCGCCATGCGCGGTCGGCACCGAGCTGACGCGCAAGTCGAGTTCCTTGCCCTGCACGCGCAGCATGATGCGGCCGTCCTGCGGCAGGCGGCGCTCGGCGATGTTGAGCTTGGCCATGATCTTGATGCGGCTTATCACGGCCGCGGTGAGGTTGCTCGGCGGACTTTCGCCTTCCTCCAGCACGCCGTCGATGCGATAGCGGACCTTGAGCCGGTTCTCGAACGGTTCGATGTGGATGTCCGACGCGCGCAGTTCGACCGCGCGCGCGATGACGTGGTTGACCAGCCGGATCACCGGCGCCTCGGAGGCGAGGTCGCGCAGGTGTTCGACGTCGTCCATGTCGCCGCTCTCGCCTTCGGCATTCTCGATGATCGCGCCCATCGCGCTGCGGCCCTGGCCGAACCAGCGCTCGATCAGGTCGTCGATTTCCGAACGCAATGCGATCTGCGGCCGCACTTCACGCTGCGACGCCAGCCGCACCGCATCGAGTGCATAGATGTCCTGCGGATCGGCGACCAGCACGTCCAGATGCGTGTCGGTTTCGGCGATCGGCACCACATGGAATTGCTTCATGAATTTCGGCGACAGCAACACCGATTCCGGCGGCAGTTCCGGCGCGTCCTTGGCGCTGACCAATGGCAGGTCGAGCACGGCCGCAGCGGTTTCGGCATGGTCGCGTTCGGACACCAATCCAAGACGCGCCAGCAGCGACAGCAGGCTGCCGCCGGTTTCTTCCTGCAGACGACGCGCGCGGACCAAGTCTGCGTCCTTCAGCCGGCCTTTCGCGGTCAACGCCGCGACGATGCGTTCGTCGGCCGTGGCCTCGAGGCTGTTGTTGTCCGGAATTTCATTGACGACTGCGTTCACGCCGGTCATGAGCCTGTCGGGACGCGGAATGCCGCGGTGGGCGCTGACTTTAGCAGTTCGATCCAATGGTTCCCTGAAACGCCGCCAGGGCCCGGGCGTGGGGCGTGTCGACGCTTGAGGCCGGCCACGTTCTAAGGAAAAAGAATCAGGCCGTCCCGGCGGCCTTTTTTGCAAAGCGGCAGCGTGAATCAACCCACGGCAATGCGCGCGTTGCGGAACATCCGCATCCATGGCGACTCGTCCGGCCAATCGCGCGGCGCCCAGCTGAGGTTTGCGCTTCGCGGCGTGCGCTCGGGATGCGGCATCAGGATGGTGACGCGGCCGTCGTCGCTGGTCAGGCCGGTGATGCCATCGGGTGATCCGTTGGGATTGATTGGATAGGTCTTGGCGATGGCGCCATCGCCATCGATGCAACGCAATGCGATGCGTGCACTTGCTCGATCGGACGACGAATCGAATTCAGCGCGGCCTTCGCCGTGTGAAATCACCACCGGAATCCGCGAACCGGCCATGCCGGCGAAAAACAGCGATGGCGATTCCACCACTTCAACCAGGCCCAACCGCGCCTCGAACTGCTCGCTGCGATTGCGCAGGAACTTCGGCCAATGCGCGGCGCCGGGGACGATGTCCTTCAGTTGCGCGAGCATCTGGCAGCCATTGCACACGCCCAATGCAAACGTATCGCTGCGCGCGAAGAATGCGGCGAAGGCGTCGCGCAGTTCGTTGCGCTCGAGGATGGAGGTCGCCCAGCCGCGGCCCGCGCCGAGCACGTCGCCATAACTGAAACCGCCGCATGCGGCGAAGCCGATGAAATCGTCGAGTTGCACGCGCCCGGCGATCAGGTCGCTCATGTGGACGTCGTGTGCGCTGAACCCGGCGCGCGTGAACGCGGACGCCATCTCGATCTGGCCGTTGACGCCCTGCTCGCGCAGGATCGCGATCCACGGTTTCGCGCCCGTGTTCACGAAGGCGGCTGCGATCTCCTCGGACGGATCGAACGTCAGCGCCGGTCGCAGGCCCGGCGCGGCGAACAAACGTGCGTTGTCGCGTTCTTCATCCGCGCACGCGGGGTTGTCACGCAGTTTCTGCATCGCATGCGTGACCGACCACCAGGCATCGAACAATTCGTCCCATCGCCATTCGGCCAAGGTGTCGCCGCCTGCGCGCACGCGGATCAGCGGCGACGTGGTGGGCCTGGCGATGCGTTGCGCGCATTCGATCAGGCCATGCCGCGAAACCATGTCGGCGAACTCCGCGCGATCGTCCACCGCGACCTGCACCACCGCGCCCAGTTCCTCGTTGAACAGGGTGCGGAACGGATCCTCGCCCCAGGCATCGAGTGAAATATCGAGGCCCGCGCGCGACGCGAACGCCATCTCGCACAAGGTCGTCAACGCGCCGCCGTCGGAACGGTCGTGATAGGCCAGCAGCACGCCGGCTTCACGGGCGTCGCGGATCAACTCGAAGAAGCCGCGCAGCAGCCGCGGATTGTCGAGATCCGGGCAGTCGCCGCCGAAGCCGTCGTGGCATTGGGCGAGGATCGAGCCGCCGAGGCGTTGTTTGCCCGCGCCCAGGCCGATCAGCCACAACTCGGTGTCGGGTTCGCGCGACAAAAGCGGCGTCAGCTGCGCCCGCACATCGACCACCGGCGCGAAGGCGGTGACGATCAGCGACACCGGTGATACGGATTTGTGCGTGACGCGAGTTGGCTCGTCGGATGCATCGCTCATCCTGAGCTCGTCGAAGGACGCCTGCATCGACAACGAATCCTTGCCGACCGGGATGCTGAGATCGATCGCCGGACACAATTCCATGGCGACCGCTTTCACCGCGTCGAACAATTTTGCATCTTCGCCGTCGTGCCCCGTCGCCGCCATCCAGTTGGCCGACAGCTTGATGCGATGCATCGTCTCGACCGGCGCCGCGCACAGGTTGGTGATGGCCTCGCCGACGGCCATGCGCGCCGCGGCCGCGGCATCGAGCAACGCCAGCGGCGTGCGTTCGCCGATCGCCATCGCCTCGCCGACATGGCTTTCGTAATCGGACAACGTGATCGCGCAATCGGCGACCGGCAGCTGCCACGGGCCGACCATCTGGTCGCGCGCGGTCAGGCCGCCGACGCTGCGATCACCGATGGTGACGAGGAAATTCTTCGCCGCGACAGTGGGATGGGCGAGCACGCGCAGGGCGGCGTCGTGCAGAGCCTGCCCCGGGCTCGATCCGGGGTCGAGCGTGGTGGTATCGAGCTGGTTCCAGCGTGTGGGCGATGGACGCTGCGTGTCGCGATGCATCTTCGGCGGCTTGCCGAAGAGGACGTCCATCGGCAGGTCGATAGGGTGTTGGCTGTTTCCTTCTCCCTCCGGGAGAAGGTGGCGCACAGCGCCGGACGCCCCGAAGGAAGCACCCTTGGGGTGTGAGGGCGTAACGGTGACTTCCCGGGGAACTTTCACTGCAATCTGAAAATCCGCTCCCTCATCCGCCCTTCGGGCACCTTCTCCCGATGGGAGAAGGGAAGCGCCAGCCACTGCGCCGTAACCCACCACCAAACGTTCTTCCGCAGTCGCCGTCCCCACCACCGCAAACGGACACCGCTCGCGCAAACAGATCGCGGCGAACTCGCCAACGCGTTCCTGCGGCACGCCCAGCACGTAACGTTCCTGCGATTCGTTGCACCACAACTGCATCGGCGACAACGACGGATCGTCGCTCGGCACCTTGTCGAGATCGATGACGCCGCCCACGCCCGAGTCATGCAGCAGTTCCGGAATCGCGTTCGACAACCCGCCGGCGCCGACATCGTGGAACCACAAGATCGGATTGCGATCGGCGAGCGCGACGCAGCGGTCTATGACTTCCTGGCAACGGCGCTCCATCTCCGGGTTGTCGCGTTGCACCGAAGCGAAATCCAGGTCCTCGGCGCTGTCGCCCGATGCCACCGAACTGGCCGCGCCGCCGCCGAGCCCGATCAGCATCGCCGGGCCGCCGAGCACGATCACCGCATCGCCGTTGGACAACTTCTTTTTTTCGACGAGAGGACGATCGATCGCGCCGAGTCCGCCGGCCAGCATGATCGGCTTGTCGTAGGCGCGGGTCAGCGTAGCGCCGCCCACCGCGCTTTCGTGCAGCTCGAAACTACGGAAGTAACCGGTGAGGTTGGGACGGCCGAATTCGTTGTTGAATGCGGCCGCGCCGATCGGCCCATCGAGCATGATCTCCAGCGCCGACGCCATGCGCGGATTCAATGTCCGTGGCGGCCTTCCAACCGCTTGTTCCCACGCTTGCGGCAAGGTTGGAATGCGCAGGTGCGAGACGCTGAAACCGCTCAGCCCCGCCTTGGGTTTGCCGCCGCGCCCGGTCGCACCTTCGTCGCGGATTTCGCCGCCAGCGCCGGTGGAGGCGCCGGCGAACGGCGAGATCGCGGTGGGATGGTTGTGGGTTTCGACCTTGATGCAGAACGCGCTGGGTTGCGTGGCTTCGGCACGGTATTCGTGGTTGTCCGGATCCGGCCGGAAGCGCTGCGCGGGATAACCTTCGATCACCGCCGCGTTGTCGCTGTAGGCCGACAGCGTGTGCTCCGGCGTCTGCGCGTGCGTGTGCCGGATCATCTTGAACAGCGAGTGTGGCTGTTGTTTGCCATCGACTGTCCACGACGCGTTGAAGATCTTGTGCCGGCAGTGTTCGGAATTGGCCTGCGCGAACATCATCAGTTCGACGTCCGACGGATCGCGGCCGAGTTCGCCGAAGCGCAGGCGCAGGTAGTCGATTTCATCGTCGGCCAGGGCGAGGCCCAAGCGCGTGTTGGCGGCCTCGAGTTGTGCCAGCGGGATGCGTTCGAGCGTGCCTCGTTGCGGCGCGGCGAACAATGCGGCGGCAGCGTTGCGATCGGCCAGCAGCGATTGCGTCATCGGATCGTGCAGCAATCGCGCGAGCGCGCTTTCGAGACCAGACCGGTCATGGCCGAACGGCTGCTCCGCACATTGGCTGGTTGCTGTCCCAGCCCGCTGCGGCGGCGTTGATTGCGCGTGTGCGGAAGCATCTTCCTGGCGCGGCCAGCCAGCGACGTCGATGCGCATGCCGCGCTCCACCCGCTTGATCCGCAACCCCGCGCCGTGCAGCAGTTCGGTGGCCTTGCTGGCCCACGGCGACAGCGTGCCGAGGCGCGGCGCGACGAAGTGGGAGGTGGCATCGGTTGCGAGCGGCGCGAACTCGCCATCGGCTTGCAGGATGCGGTGCAGCGCTGCGTGATCGATGACCGCGCCGGCTTGGGGCTCGATCCAGTACGTCCACCACGCACCGGGGACGCGAATCTCGCGATGCAGACCTTGCAGTTGTGTTTCGAGACGTTCGCGACGGAACGGCGACAGGGCGGAAAGGCCCTCGAGGACGATCATGTCCGGGGTAGACCGTGGCACGGGGTGCGTAGTGTAACGAAGCCGGCGCAGGGCCGGCTTCGTCAACATGTCATCGGTACGCGATCAGGCGCCGGTGGTCGGCTTGACGGCGGCTTCGGCCGCCATCTTGTCCAGCGCGGCGCGCATTTCCGCAGGCGGCATGTAGCCGGGCAGTTGCGCGCCATCGCTGTTGATCAGCATCGGCGTTCCGGTCAGGCCCATGCGCTGGCCGAGGTCGTACTGCATCGTCACCGGGTTGGTGCAGTCCTTCATGCCGATGTCCTTGCCGGCCTTGGCATCGGTCAGCGCCTTCTTGCGATCGGTCGCGCACCAGACCGCGATCATCTTCTTGTGGTCGGGGCTGCCCAGGCCCATGCGCGGGAACGCCAGGTATTCGATGGCGATGCCGCGCTTGTTGTACTCGGCGATCTCGCTATGCAGTTTCCGGCAATAGCCGCATTCGATATCGGTGAACACGCTGAGCGTGTATTTGGGATTGGGTGGGGCGAAGATGATGCGATCGCTGGCCGGCACGGTCTTCAACAATTCGCGACGCAGGCTGCCGAGGCTGGCCTGGCTCAAATCCGTTTTGGTGGCGTTGTCGTACAGGTTGCCCTGCATGAGGTAGCGGCCGTCGTCGGAGACATAGATGGTCTGGCCGCCGACGATGACCTCGCGATAACCCGGCATCGGCGCTGCGCCGACGCGATCGATGCGGACCTGCGCGTTGAGTTTGCGGATGGCCGCGACGGCGCGCGCATCCGGCGTTCCGGCAACGGTGGTCGGCGCGGGCGACGTGCTCGCGCCCTTGGCTTCCGCGCCCGGCTTGGCGGCGACCGCCGGCGGTGGAGACTGGGCACAGGCCGACAGGCTGACGGCGCCCAGCAGCGAGGCGATGACGAGACGTTTCATTCGGAAGTCCTGGAAGGCAGTCGGCAATGGACCGCGTGGAAGTGTGTTAGTTCGGATCGCGGTACATGACCGCCATGTCCGATGGATTCTCGCATAGGTCCACAAAACGCCACGGAAACAGAACCTCCTGCGCTTTTGTAGGAGCGCGCCTGGGCGCGATGGGGCT
>JAJAYW010000097.1 GCA_026786005.1 Lysobacter sp.
GCACAACGATGCTCCGCTGCGCAGCCGCGGCTTCATCGGATTGATGGCGTACAGGCTGCTGTCGATCCTGTCGTATCAGGTCGTCGCGGTCACTGTCGGCTGGCATGTGTATCAACTCACGCGCAATCCGTTCGCGTTGGGCTTGGTCGGATTGGCGGAAGTGGTGCCCTACTTCTGCGTGGCGCCATTCGCGGGCTACCTGGTTGACCATGCGCGACGCCGCAAACTGGGCATGCTGGCGTGCCTCGGCCTGGGCGTCACAGCATTGATGCTGGCGTCCGTGGCGACGGGACGAATGTCCTCCAGTGCGTTCGCTGTCTTGGGCAAATGGCGCATCAACGAGCTGGCAATGATCTACGCGGCCATCGCGTTCGGCGGTACGGTACGCGCGTTTCTCGGCCCGGTCTACAACGCCCTGTTCGCACGCGTGCTGCCGCGCGAGCAGTTCGCGCGCGGCTCCAGCATCGGCAGCATCGTGTTCCAGTCCGGGCTTGTGATCGGCCCCGCGATCGGCGGCCTGCTGGTGGGGTGGGCCGGCAACACGGCCGCCTACGCGACGGGCACCGTGCTCGCCGTGCTTGCGGCCATCGCGGTGGCGACGTTGCGCGTGACCGAGCCCGCGCCGCAACTGCAACGTGGGCCCATCTTCGCCAGCATCGCCGAAGGCGCGCGCTTCGTGTTCGGCCACCAGATCCTGCTGGGTGCGTTGGCGCTCGACATGTTCGCGGTGCTCTTTGGCGGCGCGATTTCGCTGGCACCGGCTTTCATCCAGGAGATCCTGGACTACGGGCCGGAAGGCCTGGGCATCCTGCGCGGCGCGCCGGCGCTGGGGGCGGTCGGCGTCGGTCTGTGGCTGGCGCGGCGGCCCATCCAGCGCAACGCCGGCCGCATCCTGTTGTTTGCGGTCGCGGGATTTGGCCTGTGCATCATCGGCTTCGGACTATCGCAGTTGTTCTGGTTGTCGGCGCTGTTCCTGCTGCTCTCGGGGATCTGCGACGGCGTTTCGGTCGTCCTGCGCTCGACCATCCTGCAACTGGCCACGCCGGACGGCATGCGTGGGCGCGTGTCGTCGATCAACGGCATCTTCATCGGGTCGTCCAACGAACTGGGCGCGTTTTACGCCGGATCCATGGCGCGCCTGCTGGGGTTGGTGCCGGCGGTGGTGCTGGGCGGGTTCGTGACGCTGAGCGTGGTTGCGGTGACGGCGGTGAAGGCACCGAAGTTGCGACGGCTGGATCTGCGGGAATTGCAATAAATGCCGAAGCGCGAACGCGTGCGACTGGATTTGCACATGGCGAAGGGCAATCACTCGACATAAAGAAAAACCCCGCAGTTGCGGGGTTTTTTTTCATCAAGAGCCGGGAATCAATCGCCTTGCTGTTTCTGCAGATGCTCCCAACGCTCTTGCGCATCGATCGTGCGTTCGGCGGTGAGGCGGGCTTCAAGGCGTTCCAGGCCGATTTCCTCGCCGGTATCGACGCAGAAACCGTAGTCGCCTTCGTCCAGCCGCCGCAGCGTGCTGTCGATCTTGCCGATCAACTTGCGGTAGCGGTCGCGGGTGCGCAGTTCCAGTGAGTTCTCCGTTTCGCGCGTGGCGCGCTCGGCTTCATCGCCGACATCGCGTACTTCGTCCTTGAGATTCTCGATGGTCTGCTTGGATTCTTCCACCAGATCCTCGCGCCAACCGGCCAGACGCTGACGAAAATACTCGAGCTGCAACGTGCTCATGTATTCCTCGTCCCTACCCGGCTTGTAGCCGTCGGGAACGATCGGACGGCCGGTGGCGTCGTCGGTCTTGTACGGGACGAGCTTGATCTTACCCTTGGGCGGGGGCGCTTTGGGGCGCGCCGCGACCGCGACGGCGACCTTGCCGGTCGGACGCACTGCAGGCGGACGCACCAGCGGCACGGGCGCTGCAGCAGCGGCGGCGCTTTTCTTCGACGATGCCGCTTTTTTCACGGCAGGCGCGGGAGTGGGTTTGGGATCAGGTTTGGCGAGGGTTGGCGCTGGCTTTACAGGCATTGCGGCCTTGGCAACCGGCGCATTCGCAGCCAATGATTTGGTCGGGGCGGTTTTCGACGCCGTCGCGACCTTTTTGGCCATTGGCTTGGCAGGCGCAGCTTTTTTCGGCGCAACTTTCGCTACCGGTTTGGAAGCGATCTTCTTGGGCGCGGGTTTCTGCACCACGGATTTATTCGCCGGTTTTTTGGCGACAGGCTTCTTCGCAACCGTTTTCCCGACGGGAGCCTTGGCTGCCGGTTTCTTCACCGCCGGCTTCTGCGCGGGTTTTCTGGAGACGGTTTGCTTCTGGGGGGCTGCCTTCGAGGCGGGTTTTTTCGCAGCCACTTTCTTCGCTGCAGGCTTTGCGGCCTTCTTGGCAGCTTTCTTGAGGGGTTTCTTCACTGCCACTTGCGACTGTCCTTTTCGTTCCCTTGAGGCGGGAAAGCGGGGTGTTATAGCCTACGTTGCCTGGAGCGGCAACTGCGAAAGGTTGCCTGCCGCCCTGTTCAGGACCCGTGATCGATCATTTCCTCATCGTTTGCCTGCGCGGATACCAACGCTGGCTGAGCCCGTTGCTCGGACAACGCTGCCGGTTCGCGCCGACATGTTCGGCGTACGCGATCCAGGCCATCGGGCGGTTTGGCGCACTCAAGGGCGGCTGGCTGGCAACCAGACGCATCGCACGCTGTCATCCTTTGCATCCGGGCGGCCACGACCCGGTCCCACCTTCGCCTACAGGACAGCCGTGATGCCCAACACTCTCATCGTCAATGCGCGGCTGGTGAATGAAGGAAAGGAATTCTTCGGCGATCTGCGCATCGCCAACGGTCGTATCGCACAGATCGGCACCGGGCTCGTCGCGCATATCGAAGAGCGCGTCATCGACGCCGCCGGACGCCGCGTGCTTCCCGGCATGATCGACGACCAGGTGCATTTCCGCGAACCCGGACTCGAACACAAGGGCGACATGGCGACGGAATCCGCCGCCGCAGTCGCCGGCGGGCTCACCACCTTCATGGATATGCCCAACACGTCGCCGCCGACGCTCGATGCCGCCGCGCTGGAAGACAAATACCGCCGGGCCGCAGGCCGCGCATGGGGCAACCACGGGTTTTACATGGGGGCCAGCAACGACAATCTCGAAGCGATCCGTAGTCTCGACCCGAAAACCGCGCCGGGCGTGAAGGTGTTCATGGGCGCATCGACCGGCAACATGCTGGTCGACAATCCGGAGACGCTCGACGGCATCTTCCGCGACGTGCCCACGCCCATCATCACGCACTGCGAAGACACGCCGATGATCGAGGCGAAGCTCGCCGAATATCGCGCGCGCTACGGCGACGACATCCCCGCCGAATGCCATCCCGATATCCGCTCGCGCGAGGCCTGCTTCAAGTCCACCGAACTCGCGATCTCGCTCGCACGCAGGCATGGCACGCGTCTGCACGTGCTGCACATCAGCACCGCCGACGAACTGGCGCTGTTCTCGGCCGGCCCCATACAGGGCAAGAAAATCACCGCCGAAACCTGCATCCACTACCTGCGCTTCGACCGCACCGACTACGCGCGGCTGGGTCATTTGATCAAATGCAATCCGGCGATCAAGGAGGCAAGCGACCGCGAAGCGCTGATCCGCGCGCTGGCCGAGGACGTCATCGACGTGCTGGCCACCGACCACGCGCCGCACACGCTCGAAGAAAAGTCGAAGCCCTACACGCAGGCGCCAAGTGGATTGCCGCTGGTGCAGTACGCGCTGGTCGCGGCGCTGGAACTGGTGCGCGAAGGCCGTCTGACCAATGCGCAGGTCGTGCACAAGCTCGCGCATGCACCGGCGATGTTGTTCGACGTGAAGGAGCGCGGCTTCCTGCGCGAAGGCTACTGGGCAGACCTGGTCCTGATCGACGATGTGCCGATGACCGTGCAGCGCGAGGATGTGCTGTCGAAATGCGGCTGGTCGCCGTTCGAGGGCACGACGTTCCATTCGCGCATTGCGTCGACGTGGGTCAACGGCCAGCTGGCGTGGGACGGACGCATGCTGGTGGGCCTGCCGAATGGACAGCGGTTGCAGTTCGACCGGTGATCATCACGTTTCGGATCGTCATTCCCGCGAAGGCGGGAACGACGACTCAAGGAAGCTCTGATCAATTCTGGTTTGCTCGGCATCCCCGCGACGGCGGTAATCCAGCGACCTTAAGCATAAACAGCAACGGCACTGGATCCCCGCCTTCACGGTAATGACGGCTGAAAGCTTTAATTTTCGAGGTGTCCTGATGCTTCCGTACCGAATCGCAACCGCAGCACTGCTGGCGACCATCGCCACCAGCCAGATGCTTCCGGCAAGCGCGCAGACAACGCGTGATCAGCCACCCCCGCCGCCTACGTTTGCCACGCCCATCCATGACGCGCGCGTTGTCTTCCCGACCACTGTGTCACAAGGTGCCATGGTCATCGGCAAGGTGCCGCCAGGCAGCGAAGTACGCTACGGCAGCCGCGTGTTGCGCGTAACGCCGTACGGCAGCATCGTGCTTGGCGTCGGACGCGATGAAACGGGTCCACTGGCGATTTCCGTTCGCAGAAAGGATGGAACAAGCCAACGCATCAACATCACCGTGACGCCGCGCGACTGGCCCATTGAGCGCATCAACGGCGTGCCGCCTTCCACCGTCAATCCGCCCCCTGCCATCACCGCGCGTATCCAGCGCGAGCAGGCAAGCGTGGTTGCCGTGCGTACGCGCGACGATGCGCGCACGGACTTCGCCCAGACGTTCATCTGGCCCGTCCAAGGCCGCATCAGTGGCCGCTTCGGCAACCAGCGCATTTACAACGGCACGCCGAAGTCAGCGCATTCCGGCATGGATATCGCCGCGGCCAGCGGCACACCGGTGAAAGCGCCCGCAGCGGGCGTCGTCACCTTCGCCGATGCGAATCTCTATCTGACCGGTGGCACGCTGGTGGTCGATCACGGGCATGGCGTCAGCAGCAATTTCCTGCATCTGTCGCGGATCGACGTCAAGGTTGGCGACCGTGTCGAACAGGGCCAAGTGGTAGCTGCCGTAGGTGCGACCGGACGCGCTACGGGACCGCATCTGCACTGGGGCATGAACTGGTTCGATGTGCGCATCGATCCGTTGCTGCTGGTGCAGTAGCGCTGCACTTGGTAGGAGCGGCTTCAGCCGCGAGTTCTCGATTTGGGTTTCGGTGGGAAAAGC
>JAJAYW010000098.1 GCA_026786005.1 Lysobacter sp.
GCCAAGGTGCCGTTACATGCTGTCATCCGCGTCTCGGCGCTTCTGGGAAAACTCGCGCCTGCCCCTGCTCGGTCTGACCATCATCACAATCGTGGTGTTGCCGTTCCTGCTGCTGCGTGCATCCACCGAGAAGAGCCTGGACGCCGCCAACCTGGTTACACACACCCGGGAAGTCGAAGCCGCTGTCCACGAGCTGACCTATGACGTGCGCAACCTCGAGGCTGCCGCGCTGTCACTGGCGTTGGGGATCGATACCGGGCTCGTCCGCGACCGGATCGCTGAAAGTGTTGCCCGGTTGCCGGTGACATTCGACACCCTGATCCGGCTGACGCGCGACAATTCGGGACAACAAGTTCGGATTGGAGTGCTCAAGGCCACGGTCGACCAGCGCCTCGGGCTCGTCGAACAGATCGTGGAAGGCGGTGATCCCGCTACCCGGCCGCGCTTGATCGCATCGATGGTGACCCAGTACCCCATCCGCAACACCGCTGCCGCCATCGTCGCCGAAGAACAGCGGCTACTCGCGCGCCGCAAGGCAGAGGCGGAGCGCTTGCGCAACCAGACGCTGGGGCTGACGTCGGGCGCGATGTTCGCCCAGCTGTTGCTGCTGGGCCTGGTGACCTATTTCTCCCAACGCCAGATCGGCCGTCGCCTCGAGGCCGAACGCGAATCGCAAGGCGCGAACGCGCGCGCGCAGACGGTGCTGCAGACGGTGCGTGAGCCGATCGTGCTGCTGGATGCGCAACAACGGGTGATGATGCACAACACCGCCTTTTCCGAACTGCACGGCATCGAGGATGACGATGCCGTTGGCGTCCCGCTGGCAGAGGTCGGCAACGGCGTCTGGCGCGACAGTGACACGCTGCAACGTCTCAGTGATGTGGCGACGCGCAACCGCGAAATCTGGGACCACGAACAGCCGCAGCGTACAGCCGATGGTAACGAGCGTGTGATGCTGGTAAACGCGCGCCAGATGCCGCTGACCGACCAGGAAGACCGCGCCGTACTGATGACGATGACCGACATCACGACCCGCAAGGCGGCCGAAGCACGCATCAACGAACTCAATCGTCAGTTGGAAGGCAAGGTCGAGCAGGTCTCGGACGTGAACCGCGAGTTGGAGGCGTTCAGCTATTCGGTTTCGCACGACCTGCGCGCACCCCTGCGGCATATCGCCGGATTCGCCGACAAGCTCGGCAAGCAGCTCGGCGATACCGCCGATGAAAAAAGCCGCCACTACCTCGGTGTCATCGGCGAATCAGCCAAGCGCATGTCGACCCTGATCGACGACCTGCTGGTCTATTCGCAACTCGGCCGCAGCGCATTGCGGCTACGCGCGGTCGACATGCAATCTCTGGTCGCGGAGACGCGGGCCATGCTCGACGCCAATACGGATTCCGACACGGCCGACCGCCGCATTGAATGGCGCATCGGCGCGTTGCCGATCCTGGTAGCCGACGAAAACATGATGCGGCAGGTCTGGCAGAACCTGCTGGGAAACGCTGTCAAGTACAGCGGCCGCAGCGATCCGGCGATCATCGAGATCAGGCACGCCTTCAACGACGACGGCAGCCATCATTTCACGGTGCGCGACAATGGCGCGGGCTTCGACATGGCGTACGCTGGAAAACTTTTCGGCGTGTTCCAGCGCTTGCACAAAGCCAGCGACTATCCGGGCACCGGCATCGGCTTGGCCAGCGTGCGCCGCGCGTTGCTGCGCCATGGCGGCAGCATCCGCGCGGATTCGTCACTTGATGCAGGCGCCACGTTCCATTTCACCCTTCCCGCCACGCTCAATCCTCCCACTTCCAGCCGCGAGACCCCTGCATGAACACCATTCGCACCATTTTGCTTGCCGAAGACAGCCCCGCCGACGCTGAAATGGCGATCGATGCGCTGCGCGACGCCAACCTGGTCAACCCGATCGTCCATGTCGAAGACGGCGTGGAGGCACTGGATTACCTGTTGGGCCGCGGCAAGTTCTCCGACCGGCCCGAGGGCAATCCGGGCCTGCTGCTGCTGGACATCAAGATGCCGCGCATGGATGGGCTCGAAGTCCTGCAGAAGATGCGCGAGGTGGAAAGTCTGCGCCGCATTCCGGTGGTGATGCTGACGTCCTCCCGCGAAGAAAGCGACTTGGCGCGCAGCTGGGATCTCGGCGTCAATGCCTACGTGGTGAAGCCGGTTGATGTCGATCAATTCTTCGCCGCCGTGAAAGCGCTCGGCAAATTCTGGGCCGTGTTCAACGAAGCGCCGGAAGACGTCTGAGCAGCGTCGGCAACGTGTCCGCACTTCCGGTACTGCGCATCCTGCTGATCGAAGACTCCGCCGAAGACGCGGAGTTGACCGGTATCGAACTGGCTGGTGCGGGGCTGCGTGTTGAGAGCATTCGTGTGGACAACGAAACCGCGCTGCAGACCGTACTTGCGGATTTCAGGCCGCAACTGGTGTTGTCCGACATTGCTCTGCCGGGATTCTCCGCTGAGCGCGCCCTGCAGATCATCCGCGCTCAAACCCCGGACGCACGCTTCGTCATCTTCAGCGGCACCGACCAAAGCGACCATCCCGGCGTACCCGGCATCGACGGCTGGCTGTGCAAGCGCGATGCGGCACAGCTGCCGGCATTGATTCGCAGGTGGTTCAATTTGCAGTGAACCACTGCATCGACCCGCGCTCTACACAGCGTGAATCCCGGCCAGCCGTTAGATCAGCCGAAGTCGTAATCCAGCTGCAGCCCGTCGTCGAACCGACTTGCGCGCATCTGCAGTTCAGTGGCATCGCAGGCGACTGCGTTATTGCCGGGAGAGCGGCGACTTACCGAACTTCCGCGACCTCCACCCCATCCATGCCCTGCGCCAGCGTGCGCGCGTCGCCGCCTTGGGCGAGTTTGATCTTGAGACGGACTTCGTTGGCGGAGTCGGCATAACGCAAGGC
>JAJAYW010000099.1 GCA_026786005.1 Lysobacter sp.
CGGCGCCACCGGCCGATTTTTACCCGCGCCATTCTTCTTTGCGGCCGCCATGGGGGCGGGTGTGTCCATACCCGTCAACCCCACCCCCCCCCCACGCCCGCTCCTACAAATTACCGCGGCGTCGTTGATCCAGCCGCAACGCGAAGTCGTGCCATGACGATACCGTGGTAATCAACCCCACCAGCACGCCGAGCGCATTCGCAATCGCATCGTGCAGATCCATCATCCGCGTCACCGTCAGGCTGGCCTGCGCCACCTCCAGCAATGCGCCGAGCGCGATCAATCCAACACCGATCGAAAACTGTGTCCTGCGAGCAGCGAACCCCTGCACCGCGCCTGCGGCCAGTACGAAGTACGCGAGGAAATGCTCGACCTTGTCGGTACCCGAAGGCAGCGGCGGCAACGGCGGTGGCGGGGTCAGCGACAACACGATCACGATGGCGACCAGCAGCAGCCATGCGCCCAACCACAATCGCGGCCTGTGAAACGGCTTGATCACAGGCGCCAACTCAAATCTCCGGCCAGGAATGCCGTGCCGAATTCGACATCACGCGCGAATCCCATCGCCTGGAAGCGTTCACCCATTTCTCCCGGAAGCGTCAACCGCTTCGCCTCCTGTCGCAGCGCATAGCGTGCGGCTTCGTCGTGCACCTTGCCTTCCGCTTCGGCAAGCAAGGTTTCGAGTCCGTTG
Source organism: Lysobacter sp. (assembly GCA_026786005.1). Classification (GTDB taxonomy): domain Bacteria; phylum Pseudomonadota; class Gammaproteobacteria; order Xanthomonadales; family Xanthomonadaceae; genus JALYOU01. The sequence continues at coordinate 692 of JAJAYW010000099.1, forward strand.
CCGATCAGGAAGCTGGCCTGCGAGCAATAACCCGTGAAATCGAAGCTCGCATGCGTGCCGGCTTCAGCCAGCGCGGTGAAATCGACCGATGCGGTCAGATCCTGCAAACCCGGGTACGCAAACACATCGTTGCTGACGGCATGGCGATAGAAACTTCGCAAGGTGCCATCGCTGCGTTGCGACGCGTAGAACTCGCGCCGCGGATAACCATAATCGACGAACAGCAACACGCCGCTGTGCAGCCGGCCGATCACGGCCTGGATCCAGTATGGCAATTGCGGCAACACTTCCGAGCGATACCCGTCGGCAAACGTTGTTTCGAGGTTGCGTTCGAGATGGCGTACCGATGCGGTCAGCAAGGCATCGGCAGGACGATCGGCACGGACGAAGGCGCCATCGTGGTCCAGCGCGACATGTTCCTCGTACACCTCGCCATCGCCAATGACAAACCGTGGCGTCGGTAGCGCATCGATCACTTCATTGGCGAACAACACGCCGTTCCACGGATCTTGCGGCGGCGCATCCAGCCATTCGACCAGGTCGAACACTGGCGGAACCAGATGCTCTTGCAAGCGTTCGCGCTGCCGCTGGCGCAGGTCGGCGCTGGGCTCGAGGATCGCGTAACGCGCCGGCATCGCATCCAGCGCAAGCAGGCGCTTGAGCATCACTTCGGCGAACGCGCCGCTGCCGCCGCCGAGTTCGACGAATTTCGAATCAGGCCCGAGCTGCCGCAGCACCGGCGCGACAGCTTCAGCCACGCATGCCCCGAACAGGTGCCCGAGTTCCGGCGCGGTGACGAAGTCGCCGGCCGCGCCGAATTTCGTCGCGCCGGCGCTGTAGTAGCCCAGCCCGGGCGCATACAGGCACAACTCCATGAAACGCGAGAACGGAATCGCGCCGCCGCTGGCGAAGATCTGCTGCTGGATCAGTGCACGCAGGCGTTCGCTGTGTGCGAGCGCATCGGCATCGGGTTGCGGCAAGGTGGGCATATCGATTCCAGTTCGCATCGAGACAGCATACGAAACCTGCGGCTAGTCCGTAGCCCGGATAAGCGGAGCGCATCCGGGGCTTTTCGTGACGTGGCAAAAAATCCCGGAGTGAGGCCTTACCCGGCTATGGGTCATGCCACAAGGACTATGCGAATATCGTTTCCGTGAGTAAACGCACCACGTTCCGGAGTGTCCGAGCATGTCGTCATCCCGTCCCGTCGCATTGATCACCGGCGCCGCCAAACGCATCGGCGCCGCCATCGCGCGTCGCCTTCATGCCGAAGGCCATGACCTTGCGCTGCACTATCGCGACTCCGCAGCAGAGATGGACGCACTGCTCGCGGAACTGAACGCGAACCGTGCCGACAGCGCGATCGCGCTGCGTGCCGATCTTGCCGAGTTCGACCGCTTGCCCGAGCTGATTGCCAACACCGTGGGCCGCTTCGGTCGTCTGGATGCGCTGGTCAACAATGCTTCGGCTTTTTTCCCAACGCCGTTCGGCAAAGCCACGCCGCAACACTGGGACGACCTGTTTGCGACGAATACGCGCGCGCCTTTCTTCCTGTCGCAAGCTGCCGCGCTGCATTTGAAGGCGACGCAAGGCGCCATCGTCAACATCGCAGACATCTACGCCGAGCGGCCGCTGCACGATCACGCTATCTACGGCATGAGCAAGGCCGCACTGGTGCACATGACCCGGGCACTGGCTGCGGAACTTGCGCCGGAAGTGCGCGTCAATGCGGTTTCCCCCGGCGCGATCCTGTGGCCAGAAGACGGAAAGAACGAATCTGCAAAAGACGCGATGCTGGCGCGGACGCCGCTGAAACGGATCGGCTCGGTCGAGGAGATCGCGGAAGCCGTGCGCTGGTTGTTGCGGGATGCCACCTACACCACCGGCCAGATCATTCGTGTCGATGGTGGGCGGATGCTGGAAACGTAGGGGGGGCCCTGGCCCACCGTTGCCGCGATCGCATCGAAAGCGGCGGGCCAAGGCCCCCCCCCTACGTTGCTGCGCCTGGATGGCGACGGATGCAGGAAGCGTGAGGCTTACAGCACGACCCGCACGAAAGCGACTTCGCGATCGGGATGCACCGCCCACAACGCCGCCAGCGTAACGTCGCGCACCGGGTCGACGAACGCCGGGGCAATGTCGGCCAGTGGCTTGAGCACGAACGCGTAGCGCAGTTCCGGACGCGGCAACTGCAGCGAGCCGGGTTCTTCGCCATCCAGCACGACGTCGTCGAAATAGACGATGTCGATATCGAGCGTACGGCTGCTGAATTTCACGTTGGAACGCAGGCGTCCATGCGCGCGTTCAAGCGCACGCAGCCATTCGGTGAGCGCCAACGGATCGAGGTCGCTGTCGATGATCGCCGCGGCGTTGAGGAAGTCCGGGCCATCGAAACCGATTGCCGGCATCTGGTACACCGGCGACGCGACTACCGTGCCGAAGCGCTCGCGCAATGCCACCAGCGCCGAGCGCAAGTTGGCTTCCGGCGCAGTGTTGCTGCCGAGGCTGAGATAGGCTTTGCCGGTCACGATACTCATGCGATGCCGCTCCGATTGCGCTCAATGATCACGCCAACCGCCTTCGCGCCGCGCACCGCGCCGGGCTTGCTCAGTTTCAGGCGCACCTGCGCCACATCGAACTCATCGAGGATGATCTCCACACAACGTTCGGCCAGCGTTTCCACGAGACCGAAGGATGAGGCCGACACGTAATCGATCAGCCGCTTGCTGACGTCCTTGTAGTTCAACGTGTCCTCGATCGCATCGGTGGCGGCCGGTTTGCGATTGTCGAACGCCATCTCGATGTCGAACACCAGCGGCTGCCGGATGCGGCGTTCCCAGTCGTAGATGCCGATCAGCGCCTCGATTTGCAGGCCTTCGATGAAAACCTTGTCCATGCTTGAATCCGTCATGTGAAGCCACGCAGGTTTGCGTGATGTCATCGATGTTTTGTAGGAGCGCACCTGGGCGCGATGGAGCCTTCCCGCTAAAGCCACATCGCGCCCAGGGCACTCCTACGACCGAAGGAAGTCCCCGTGGGACAAAAGCGGCTTTACTTCCGGCAACGATGCCATATCCCAGCGCGGCGTGACGCGCACCGACGCGTCGTCGTGTTGCCCGGCTTCCAGCCGCAGTGCGCCAGCGAACGCGATCATCGCGCCGTTGTCGGTACACAGCTCGGGACGCGGAAAGCAGACGCGGCCACCACGCTTGCCGGCGGCCTCGGCCAGCTTGGCGCGAAGGCGCCTGTTGGCGCCGACGCCGCCCGCGACCACCAGGATGTTGCAATCCGCCGTATCGAGGGCCCGCTGGCACTTGATCGCCAGCGTGTCGACCACCGCATCCTCGAACCCGCGGGCGATGTCGGCGCGCGTCGCCTCGGTCTGGTCGCTGCCGCGCCAGGCCAGCAGCACCTGCGTCTTCAAGCCGCTGAAGCTGAAATCGAGGCCCGGCCGGTCGGTCATCGGCCGCGAGAATTTGTAGGCGCCGGGCGTGCCCGGCTCCATATGGGATTTTGCGGCGAGGGCGGCCAGCTGCGGACCGCCCGGATACGGCAGGCCCATCATCTTGGCAGTCTTGTCGAAGGCCTCGCCGGCGGCGTCATCCAGTGTTTCGCCGAGCATGCGGTAGCGGCCGATGGCATCCACGGCCACCAGTTGGGTATGGCCGCCGGATACCAACAGCGCCACGAAGGGTGGCTCAGGGGGGTCATCCTCCATCAACGGCGCCAGCAAGTGGCCTTCCATGTGATGGACCCCGATCGCCGGTTTGTCCAGCGCCCACGCCAGCGACCGCGCCACGCCGGCGCCGACCAGCAACGCCCCCACCAGCCCGGGGCCGGCGGTATAGGCAACGCCGTCGAGGTCCTGGATCCGCAGATCGGCCTCGGCCAGCGTCTGCCGGATCAGCGGCAGCAGCTTGCGGACGTGGTCGCGGCTGGCCAGTTCGGGCACCACTCCGCCGTATTCGGCATGCAGGGCGATCTGGCTGTAGACGGCATGTGCACGCAGCCCGGCGGCACCGGTCAGCGCCGTGTCATAGACGGCCACGCCGGTTTCGTCGCAACTGGTTTCGATGCCGAGGACTTTCATGGGCCTGGATATTGGGGTTAGGACAATGGGAATGAGGCTGGCTTTGAACCCCCAGCCCCTGATCCCAAGTCCCCGTTACAAGGTTGCGCCGTTACGAGGGCAGCGGCTATCATACGCGGCTCGCCCGTTTCACCGGTCGAGCATCCCTATTCCGAGTATCCCGTATGCCCAGCGTCAAAGTTCGCGAAAACGAGCCGTTCGAGTTTGCCCTGCGCCGCTTCAAGCGCACCTGCGAGAAAGCCGGCGTCCTCGCCGAGACCCGCAAGCGCGAGTTCTACGAGAAGCCGACCCAGGAGCGCAAGCGCAAGGCCGCCGCCGCCGTGAAACGCCAGGCGCGCCGCGCCGGCCGCGACGTCACCAAGCGCCAGCGCCTGTACTAAGCAGGGCGGAATGCACGTTCCAGGAAGCCGGCACGCGCGAGCGTTGCCGGCTTTTTGTGTTTTTGGCCCTTCGACAGGGTCAGGACAAGCGGATCATTGCGTCCTGCTCGTTCTGAGTTTGTCTTAAGGTAGCGCTCGACAAGACCGGAGATCACCATGCCCCTCAAGCAGACCCTCACAGACGACATGAAAGCGGCGATGAAGTCCGGCGACAAACACTCGCTCGGCGTCATCCGTCTCATCAACGCCGCCATCAAGCAGCGTGAAGTCGACGAGCGCAGCGAGGTCGACGACACCGCCGTGATCGCGATCCTCGACAAGATGGTCAAGCAGCGCAGGGACTCGGTCAGTCAGTTCGAAGCGGCTACGCGCGAGGACCTGGCCTCGATCGAGCGCGAGGAAATCGTCGTGATCGAGCGCTATATTCCCGCCAAGATGGGCGAAAGCGACATCGTGGCCGCCATCGACGCGGCGATCACCGAGACCGGCGCGACGACTCCGGCCGACATGGGCAAATTGATGGCCGCGCTGAAACCAAAGCTGGCGGGTCAAGCGGATATGGGGCAGGTGTCGGCGCTGGTGAAGCGGCGGTTGGCAGGCTGAGCGGATAAGGCATGTTCGAACGCCTGTTCCGTCGCGGACCGCAGGTCGAAGACGCGGTCTGGCTGGATGATGCGGCACGTGTCGCCGGCTTGCCTCGCCAAGTCCTGCAAACAGCCGATGGCAACGCCGCCGTGCTGGTCGTGGTGCGCCAAGGAACCGATCTGGCGCCACTCATCCAGGGC
>JAJAYW010000100.1 GCA_026786005.1 Lysobacter sp.
CCTCCTCCCCTATGCCGCTCGGAAACTTGTTATTTATTTATTGTGGCGGCCGGGTGGGGTGTGGGGGCTACCCCCTCACCCCACCCCGGCCCCCGGGGCCCGCTCCTACAAATCCTTTGATCCCCTCCCACAGGAAAACGGGCCCGCGTAACCCGATCAAAAACTCATGAACAACCCGCCATTGACGGGAATATTCGCGCCAGTGATGAAGCCGGCATCTTCAGCGGTCAGAAACTCGACCGTACGCGCGATTTCGCTTGGCTTGCCCAGGCGACCCACCGGCACGTTCTCGATGATCCTGGCGCGGATGTCTTCCGGCACCGCCATCACCAGCGCCGTTTCGCAGTAACCCGGCGACACCGAGTTCACGGTCACGCCCTTGCGCGCCACCTCCCGCGCCAGCGCCATCGTGAAGCCGTGCATGCCGGCCTTCGCCGCCGAATAGTTGGTCTGTCCGAACTGTCCGGTCTGGCCATTGACCGAGCTGATGTTCACCACGCGCCCGAAACCGCGATCGACCATGCCTTCCACCGCATGGCGGCACATGTTGAAGACGCCATCGAGGTTGACATTGAGCACCGCGTCCCATTGCACGCGATCCATTTTGCGCAGCGTGCCGTCGCGGGTGATGCCGGCCGCATTCACCAGGATGTCGAGCGACCCATGGTGGCTGAGGATTTTTTGTACCAATGCACCGCACGCATCGAAATCGGCCACGTTGGTGGCCTCGAAATGCACGTCGTAGCCATTGATCTGGTGCTTGAATTCGGCGATGCGGTCTTCGCGCGCGTCAAGATCGGCGGCGATGACGGTGCGCCCGGCGCGGGCCAGCGCGATGCAGATTTCGGTCCCCAGACCGCCAATGCCGCCGGTCACGACGGCCACGCGTTTAGTCATTGCAGGTCAACATCCATAAAAAATCGGTGCGCGCACGTGGAATGGCGATTGGGAATGTACGGTACGGCGACGACAGGCCCCGATCAGCGGGAGCGTGGCTTGACGGTTTCGCTCTCGGCCTGCTTGTGCTCGGCCGCTCGGCCGACGCCACCGGTGAGGGTGGTCTGGAACTCCTTCCACAGCGCCAGGTTGCGTTCGGTCAGCTGGTTCATCATCGTCCACGGCGTCTGGCCGAGCGCGCTGCCCACCTGCTGGCGGAACTGGTTCTGCTGCTCCAGGAACGTCTGCATCGAGCGCTCCAGGTAGTTGCCCATGAAACCCTGCAGCGAGTCGCCGTAGAAACGGATGATCTGGCTGAGCAACTGGGTCGACAGCATCGGTTCGCCGTCCTGCTCGTGCTCGGCGATGATCTGCAGCAGCACCTGCCGGGTGAGGTCCTCGCCACTCTTGGCGTCGCGTACCTCGAACTCCTCACCGTCCACGATCAGCTGTCGCACATCCTCGATCGTGATGTAGCTGGAGATTTCAGTGTCGTAAAGACGGCGGTTTGGATATTTCTTGATGACGCGATGGGCCATGGAACAAACGCTCTAATCCTCGAGAGTGCCGAGCATGGCGCAGTGCAGCAGGGGTTGCAACATGGGCTGTCAAGTGCCACTAGCCGTACTTGGGAGTATAGAAATGGGGCTTGTGCGGGCGGGGAGCAGCCGCTTCAGCTTGCAGGTATCCGAACCGTGACGCAGTTCAAAGTTATCCGCCCATCGCGTTCCTGCGCGCCTTGCTGAGTGACGCCAGGGCCTTGTTGTACGACCAGCTCGACCAGCTCGGCCAGGTACGCGGCAGGCACGTTGCGGACATCGACGATGGTGACCCAGTGATAGCGCGCCATGAAGCGCGCCGGCTTGATCCCCGGTACATCGGTGAGTTCGAGAAAGCGATCCGGTGTCACGCGCAGGCTGAAGCGCCACTTTTCCGGATCGCTGGTCTTGAACCATGCGAAGTTCTTTGCGCTGACCGAGTAGACCAGGACATTGCCCGGGTGCTCATGCAGGCGCGAGCTGGCGCCCGGCAAACGGCTGCAAAACTCTTTCAGCTGTGTCGTGTCCATGATGGGCAGATGGCTTGTTGACTGATTGGAGTCAAGGAGAGTCGTCTAGTTGCGTAGCCCGGATAACCCCGGACTTGATCCGGGGGCATCCGGGCCTTTCCGCGACGTGACTTAAATCCCCGGATGAGGCCTACGCTGGCTTGCACTAACACCTGAATTAAACCGAGCCGCGAAGCGGCTTCGGCTTGAATGAATTGTTAGATTTATTACCCGCCGCCGCGCATCTTGAGCTCGAGCGCTCGGAGCGTATTTTGTATCTCCTTTTCCCGGAGCTCAGGGTCGATGTCTTGTATGTACTCGACCGCAGAGAAGTCATCTCCACGCTTCCTGTTTTGCGGTGGCTCCAATGCCTCAATCAACAGCGCTTCGAGGGTGGCAACGAGTGCGGCCAGCGATGCGTTAAGAGCTGTCTCGCGTAAGTTCCCTTCTTGAGTTACATCCAGGAGGCCAAACCAAGAAAATCTGTTCCACCGGCTACCGAGGCGATCAATCGTGTGCTCGTATAAACGCCTACCTAACGGACGATCGATCGTGCGCCCTACATAGACGACCGTGTGTTGGTCATAAAGAATGTAAAGGCCTTTCTGCTTGCCGAAGTCGACGGCCTTGGAAAGAGCCTGCTGTTTTCCATACATCTTTGGGTCGTTACGCCAGACAACCAGATTCCGCTGCCAGTACATGCCGAAGGAATGAATTATTGAATCCGACAGATCATCGTCCGCCACGGGTGGCTGAACTTTTGGCGTGCCCTTGGCTGCGGTAATCAAGGAAGGGGCGGGCGGCTTTAAGGCAAATGTACCTTTACCAACCCGAATGAACGGTGATTTCTCGCCATCATGTTTGATTGACGACGAAATCTGAGCGTTGACTGTTGCCGCAGGAGTAGCTCCATCGGTCTGGTAGTAGCCCCGCGAAAGAATTAGCTCTGATATTTCCTTGTAGTGCAGCGGCGTCGCTGACTCAGCAAGGACTTTCTTTATTGCTTCTTTCCAGGATGATTCCACGAAACTCTCCAAACAAATCTAACGCACATTAGACCGAACACAAAGTTGACTACGGCGTGAGGTTTGCTTTGTGATCACCACCCCATGTACTGCCCACCATTCGCCGACAAATTCGCGCCCGTAATCCAACTGGCTTCGTCAGGGATAAAGAACGCCACCGCATACGCGATTTCATCCGGGCTGCCGAGGCGTCCGGTCGGGATCTGCGCGACGATCTTGTTGCGGACTTCCTCGGGCACGGCCATGACCATATCGGTGCCGATGTAGCCCGGCGACACGGTGTTGACGGTGATGCCGAATTTCGCGTTTTCCTGCGCCAGTGAAATGGTGAAACCGTGCATGCCGGCCTTCGCCGCGGCGTAGTTGGCCTGGCCGTACTGGCCTTTCTGGCCGTTGATCGAACTGATCTGGATCACGCGCCCCCACCTGCGCGCGCGCATGCCCTCGATCACCGGACGGGTGACGTTGAACACTGAATTGAGGTTGGTGTTGATGACCTCGTTCCACTGCTGCGACGACATCTTGTGGAAGGTGGCGTCGCGGGTGATGCCGGCGTTGTTGACCAGGATGTCGACCGGACCCAGCTGGCGTTCGACCTCGCGCACCATCGCCTCGGCTTCTTCCGGCGTGGAGACGTCGCCCTTGGCCAGCGCGATGTCGTAACCGACCTGTTTCATCTGCGCCTGCCACTCGCGCGCCTTTTCCTCGTTGCGGTAATTGGTGGCGACCCGATGGCCGTTGTCCGCCATGCGCTTGACGATGGCGCTGCCGATGCCGCCGGTACCACCGGTGATCAAAGCTACACGTGTGGTCATGCCGTTTCTCCATGTCTGCCGTCGGGATGCGGCGCTTGAATCGATTCTAGAGCAGGCTTGGTTGCGGGACTGTTGTGCGTTGCGGCGAAAATCACGTCCTTGACCGGAATTTGCGTCGGATCAAACGCACGCAGCGCCGCTTGCAGCAAGCCATCACAATCACGCTCGCCCATCACGGCGGCGGTCGCCTAACCCAATGCGGCCCAAGCCATTCGCAGCACGGGCACCGGGTTCTGCGCGTCCACTGGAGCGGCTGCTTGCGACTTGCCCAGCTTGCGTCCGTGTCCATCCGCCAGCAGCGGCAAATGCGCATAGCGTGGAGTGGGCAAGCCCAGCATCCGTTGCAACAGGATCTGTCGCGGCGTGGAATCGAGCAGGTCGGCGCCACGGACGACATCGGTGACGCCTTGCGCCGCATCGTCCACCACCACCGCGAGTTGATAGGCCCAGAATCCATCGGCCCGCCGCAGGATGAAGTCGCCGACCTGTGTCGCCACATCCTGCTGGTAGTCACCCCGGACCGCGTCAGCGAAGCCGATGACGGTGTCGTCGCGGACCCGCAGGCGGATCGACGGATCGGATCGCGCCGCCGTCGCGACGCACTGGCGATGCACCCCTCGAGTGTCGGCCAAGGCACTGCGGCTGCAATGGCACTCGAAGGCGTCCCCGCTCGCCAGCAGGCGATCCAGTGCCGCGTGGTACATAGGGCTGCGTTCACTTTGCCGCAGCACCGGACCATCGGACTGCAATCCGACCGTAGCCAGCGTGGCCAGTTGATGCGCCATCGCGCCTGCGACCTCGCGCGGTGGGTCGAGATCCTCGATCCGGATCAGCCATTCACCGCCGGCATGGCGCGCCATCAACCAACTGCCAAACGCCGCCACCAGCGAACCGAAATGCAGTGGCCCGGTCGGCGAGGGGGCGAAGCGGCCGCGATACGGTGGTGGTTTCGGGGTAGCGGGCATCAGGACATTTTTTATTGCAGAAAGCGCCAATCAAGCCGGAAATGAAAGACCCTACTAGCTGAAAACTGCTCAAAGCAACTCGTCATCGGCGGATGCCGGGACCCAACGCACAGCGCACGCACTTCCACATGGCCCCGGCGTTCGCCGGGGTGACGAGTCGGTTTTAGAACGGCCACCAAGCTCGATGCAGCCACCCCGCTTGCCGCCCCCATTCTGCAAAACCGCACTTGAATTTAACCCGTAAGCGCCACATTTTTGCCACAAGCCGCGCCTTACGCGCAACGTAGAGAATCGATTCCATGTTCAAGCGAATTGCTTTATTCCTGGCCACCAACCTCGCCGTGCTCGTGCTGGTGAGTATCGTCATGTCGGTGTTCGGCATCGACCCGCGCGGCAATGCCGGCCTGCTGGTGATGGCCGCGTTGTTTGGCTTCGGTGGGTCCTTCATCTCGCTGCTGGCCTCGAAATGGGTCGCCAAGCGCTTTACCGGCGCGCAGGTGATCGCGCAGCCGCGCAACGAATCCGAGCAGTGGCTGCTGTCCACCGTGCGCCACCAGGCCGAAACCGCAGGCATCGGCATGCCGGAAGTCGCCATCTTCGACGCGCCCGAAATCAACGCCTTCGCCACCGGCGCCAATCGCAACAACGCCCTGGTGGCGGTCTCCAGCGGCTTGTTGCGGGCGATGAACCGTGATGAGGCCGAAGCCGTTCTCGCCCACGAAGTCAGCCACGTTGCCAATGGGGACATGGTGACGATGGCGTTGCTGCAGGGTGTCCTGAACACCTTCGTGATCGTGCTCGCGCGCGTGGTGGGTCGAGTCGTCGATGGCTACCTGAGCGGCGGCCGCGACAGCGGCGGCGGCATTGGTTATTTCGCGGTGGTGTTCGTGCTCGACATGATCTTCGGCCTGTTCGCCAGCATGATCGCGATGTGGTTTTCGCGGCATCGCGAATTCCGCGCCGACCAGGGCGGTGCAACGCTGGCCGGCCGCGACAAGATGATTGCCGCACTGGAACGGCTCGCGCAGACCTACGGCCACAGTTCGCTACCCAAGCAGGTGGCGGCGTTCGGCATCAGTGGCGGCGTCGGCACCGGGCTGAAACGACTGCTGATGAGCCATCCGCCGCTGGAAGAGCGGATTGCGGCGCTGCGCAATGCAAGCATGGATCCACATGCGGTGCGGCAGGGCGTGGTGGTTTGAGGCGGGAATTCAGAATCGCTTGAGGCAACGCGATCGCGGGCTATCGAACCCCGAGCGCAATCACTCGAAGTCGTAATTCATCTGAGCCGATGGCGGCGCCAGGAAGTTGCCCTGCACATAGTCGACACCGCTGGTGAAGAGGTTGCTCATGCTGGCGGGATCCTCGACGAATTCCGCAATCGTGCTGATGTCGCGCGCCTTAGCCTTCTCGGCGATTTCGCGAATCCGTTTCTGGTGATCGGGCGTTTTCGACAATTCCTGCACGAAGGTACGGTCGATCTTCAGGAAAGATGGCTCGAAATGCGACAACAGCTGCATCGAGTTCAGCCCGGAGCCGAATTGTTCCAGCCCAACCTGGCATCCAAGCGCGACGATCGATGCCCGGAAGCGCTGCGCATCGCGCAAGTGCGTGAACACCTTTGATTCGGTCAACTGCAGGATCAGTGCGTTGGCGGGCGCATTGTGTTCGGCCAATTGACTGGCGATGTGGTCCGACAGGCGATCGTCGTTGAACGAGGCTTGCGACACCTTCACCAGCAGGCGCGTTGGATTGTTGGCGCGGGCGCGTTCGCCGATGATCTTGATCGCCTGGCCGGCAACCCAGCGATCGATTTCGTCCATCAGGCCATGTTCTTCCGCGATCGGCAGGAACGACATCGGCGGTACCAGTTCGCCATCCACGCCGTCCAACCGCAGGTAGGCTTCGTACATCGCACCGGGCTCGCCGTGCAGGCTCACTACCGGTTGGAAATGCAGCAGGAACCGGTTGTTGTCGAGCGCATCGCGGATGCGCGTGACCCACTGCGCGATGCGTTCCTCCTCGGCGCGATCCACGGCCCCGGGATCGAAGATCTCGACGCGGTCGCCACCAAACCCGATCGACGACTTGAGCCCGTGACTGGCCTTCGCCAGCACCTGCGAGACGCTGGCGATGCGTTCGCTGACCTGCACGCCGCCGATGCTCACCGTCACGCTGAGCGACCGTTCGCCAGCCTCGATCAGGTCTTTCGACATCGCCGCGCGGATCTGCTCGGCCAATTGCGATGTGCGGGCATGGTCGCTGCCGTGCGCAAGCACGGCGAAACTGTGTTCGCCAAAGCGCGCGGCCTCGTCGGTGTCGCGCAGCAGCGGACGGATGCGATCGGCCAGTGCTACAGCCAGCGCATCGGCGGCATCCAGGCCGATGTCCTGCAACAGTTGCAGGTGGTGATCGGGTTCGATCAGCAGCAGGCCATGGTTGGCGCCATCCTGCGCGGCAGCCGCGACTGCGTCTTCCAGCGCATGCAGGAACGTCTGACGATTGAGCAGGCCGGTCACCTGGTCGCGGCGACGCAGTTCGTCCAGTTCGCGCGCCAGTTCCGGGTCATTCTCTTGCCGGCGGAACACGATCTGCTGGCAGGCTTCGCCCTCGTAGGTGGCGGCGGTGAATTCCATGACGGCAGGAAAACCGCTGCCGTCCATGCCGCGCGCCTCCAGCTCGTAACGTGGCGGCGGTGCGTCGCCCTTGCTCAGGCCTTTCAGCAGTTTCTTGAAGCCTTCGACGTGAGCCGGCGCGACCAAGTCCAACAATGACATGCCTTCGATGTCCTCGAACGACTCGAAGCCAAACATTTCCAGATAGGCGTCGTTGGCGCGGATGTGCATGCCCTCATGCACATAGGCGATGGGATCGCGCGACGAGGCGATCAGCGCATCGCAGCGGCGTTCGGTCTCGCGTACCTGCGCCTCAAGCCGGCGCTGCGAGCGCCGCGCTTCCAGGTTGGCGAATTCACTGCGCACCACTGTCCGCACGTGGTCGATGTGGCTGCGCAGGACAATGCTGCGCGCGCCCAGGCCAAGCGCGTCGAGCACCGTGGTCTTGTCGATCTTGTCGAGCACCATCACCACCGGCAGGTCCTTGCCGCCGGCTTCGACCTGTTTGATGACATCGGCGGCAGAAATGAGCTTGGAGTCCTGTGCCACCAGCACCAGGTCCAGGGGCTGCGACGACAGCATGGCGGGGAGATGGTCCGCCTGTTCCGGACGCGAAGGCCGCACCGCGACGCCGCCATTGCGCAACCCGCTGACGATCGCCTCGGCATCTTCGACGCTGTCGTCAATGATCAGCAAACGAACCATGGTTTCGTTGCGGGGCTGCATCCATCCTCCTCAGGAACATCCTGCAAACCGCCAAGATGCATGAAATCAATGCAGCAATATACTGAAACGCATCAAGAAAACGTCAACTTTCACAACGGCCGCTTGCCGGGATCGCCGGCAATTTCCCGGACCAGTCTCGGCACCAGGTAGCCAGAGAGGCGGGCGGCGAGCGCGGCATGCAGGCCCTGCGCGATGTCGTCGGAGATTTCAAAGTGCGCGGTTGCCGACACACGATCGAGCTGATGCAGATAATAAGGCAGGGCGCCGGCGGCGAAACTGCGCTCGCTCAAGGCGGCCAGCGCGTCCACGGAATCATTGACCCCGCGCAGCAGCACGGCCTGGTTCAACACGGTGATGCCGGTCTTCCTGACCTGCGCCAATGCCGCGTCGACGCTGCCATCGAACTCATTGGTGTGATTGGCATGGATCACCAACGTGGTTGGCCATGGCAGCCTGTCCAGCCACGACAGCAATCCGGCGTCGATGCGCTCAGGCAGCACCACCGGCAGGCGGCTGTGGATGCGCAGCCGCTTGATGTGGGGAACACCGGCAAGTGCGTCCGTCAGCTCGACCAGTTTGGACGTCGCCAGTGACAGCGGGTCGCCACCCGACAGGATCACTTCGTCGACGGAGGCATCGTTGCGGATCGTCGCAATGGCCTCCTGCCACCCAGCTCGGGCAGCGGTCTCGTCGGAATAGGGGAAATGGCGGCGAAAACAGTATCGGCAGTGGATCGCGCATGAGCCGGTGGCCACCAGCAAGGCGCGACCCTGGTATTTCTGCAACACGCCATTGGCGGAACGGGCGGCGGCATCGCCTACGGCATCCAGGGTGAAGCCTTCGACGATGCGGTCTTCGTCGTCGATCGGCAGCACCTGCCGGAGAAGCGGATCGTGCGGATCGCCCTGCCGCATGCGCGCCACGAAGCCGCGCGGCACCCGCAGCGGAAATTGCATGGCAGCGCTGTCGGAAATGCGCGCGGCCATGCCTTCGAGCCCCAGCATGCTCAACAACTCGCGTGGATCGCGGACTGCATCGCGCCACAATTGTTGCCAGCGTGAAGTCTGCAGGTTGGCGATCGGTCGGGGCGCGCGCTGTTGGGCCGATTGGGCTGCGGGTATCATGTGCGCCTGTTTTGGTGGGCCTGCCTCAACTCGGCGAGCTGGGCCGTACCGGAAATTCCAACCCCATATTCTAGCTGTCCGTCGCGACAGCCTCGCAGGAGTTTGCATGGCCAGCTATGGCTTGAACGATGTCAAGAACGGCTTGAAAATCCTCGTCAACAACGATCCGTGCGTCATCACCGAGACCGAGTACGTCAAGCCGGGCAAGGGCCAGGCGTTCACCCGCCTGAAGTACCGCTCGATCAAGTCCGGCCGCGTGGTCGAGCTGACGATGAAGGCGACCGACAACCTCGAAGCCGCCGATGTCGTCGATACCGACATGCAATATCTCTACAGCGATGGCGAGTTCTGGCATTTCATGAATCCGGAAAGCTTCGAGCAGGTGCAGGCCACCAAGGCCGGCGTCGGCGACGCCGCTAAATTCCTGAAGGGCGAGGAAGGTTGCGTGGTGACGTTGTGGAACGGCACGCCGATCGCGGTGCAGCCGCCGAACTTCGTCGAGTTGAAGATCACCGAAACCGATCCGGGCGTGCGTGGCGATACCTCGGGCGGTGGCGGCAAGCCGGCGACGCTGGAAACCGGCGCGGTGGTGCGCGTGCCGTTGTTCGTCAGCCAGGACGAGATCATCAAGGTGGATACGCGTAGCGGCGAGTATGTGTCCAGAGTGAAGTGACGGATTGACCCGCGCGTAACGCGGCCTTGTCAATCCGTCATCCCCGCGCAGGCGGGGATCCAGCGACTTTGCTGTTGGTTTAGACCTGAAAAGCCAAGTCACTGGATTTCCGCCTTCGCGGAAATGACGAGCAATAGCGAATGACAGACAACATCCCCGAACCCTGCGACCTGCTCATCGAAGCCGGCTTCGTCATCCCCGTTGAACCGCATGCGGTGGTGTTCGAAAACCATGCCGTCGCCGTTCGCGATGGAAGCATCGTCGCCATCCTCCCGCTTGCCGATGCACGCACACGTTTCGACGCCGCTGAAACCGTCTCGCGTCCGGACGCTGCCCTGCTCCCGGGCCTGGTCAACGCCCACGTCCACAACCCGATGACGCTGTTGCGCGGCGTCGCCGACGACATGCCGC
Source organism: Lysobacter sp. (assembly GCA_026786005.1). Taxonomy (GTDB): domain Bacteria; phylum Pseudomonadota; class Gammaproteobacteria; order Xanthomonadales; family Xanthomonadaceae; genus JALYOU01. Next base: position 10,339 of record JAJAYW010000100.1, read on the forward strand.
TGAAGCAATGGTTACAGGGGCATATCTGGCCGATCGAAGGCGCAGTGATCGGGCCGGAGTTCGTCGCCGACGGCATCACCCTGGCGATTGCCGAGATGCTGCGCGGCGGCACCACCTGCTGCAACGAGAACTACTTCTTCCCGGATGTGCAGGCCGCGACCTACAAGCGCCACGGCTTCCGTGCACGGGTGGGTCTTCCGGTCATCGATTTCCCGACCGCGTGGGCAGGATCTGACGACGAATACTTCGATCGCGCGGCCGAAGTGCATGACCAGTGGCGCGGCGATGCGCTCATCGCGACCGCCTTCGCGCCGCACGCGCCGTACACGGTGTCCGATGCCAATTTCGAGCGCATCCGCATGCTTGCCGATCAACTCGACATTCCGGTACACCTGCACACGCACGAGACTGCGCAGGAAGTCGCGCAATCGGTCGAGGATCATGGGCAACGTCCGCTGGCACGGCTGGATCGCCTTGGGCTGGTCAACGATCGCCTGATCGCGGTGCATATGACGCAGCTCACCGACGCCGAAGTCGCGCTGTGCGCGGAACGCGGCGTATCGGTGGTGCATTGCCCGGAATCCAATCTCAAGCTCGCTTCGGGCTTCTGTCCGGCCTGCGCGTTGCAACGGGCAGGCGTCAATCTCGCCATCGGCACCGACGGCGCTGCGAGCAACAACGACCTCGACATGTTCGGCGAGATGCGCACGGCCGCGTTGCTGGCCAAGGCGGTCGCCAACGATGCATCCGAGTTCGATGCGGCGACGGCACTGCGCGCCGCTACGTTGGGCGGTGCGAAGGCGATGGGGTTCGATCATCTCGTCGGCTCCATCGAGGTCGGCAAGCAGGCCGACCTGATCTGCATCGATCTCGCGCAGATCGAAACGCAACCCTTGCATCACGTGATCTCCCAACTGGTCTATGCCGCCGGGCGTCATCAGGTCAGTGATGCGTGGATTGCAGGCAAGCCGAAGCTGCGGGATCGCCAGCTTGTGGGCATGGATACCGATGCCTTGATCGCCAATGCGCGTCAATGGCGTACACGCATCGCCTCGATTCGCACTTCTTGAGGTCCCTGCCGCTGACGGTGCCGTATGTTTTTGTAGAGCGGAGCTTGCTCCGCTGCTCTTGCAAGATAAATCGGCTTCTGACGCAAGCGGAGCAAGCTCCGCTCTACAGAAGCAGCCGGTTATGATCGATTCCACGACATTTGATAACCCGGTATCTTTTGTAGGAGCGCACTTGGGCGCGATGTGGCTTTACCGGTAGAGCCCATCGCGCCCAGGTGCGCTCCTACAAATGCATGTTGGTTACCGGCGCATGCCGGGATGAAGCAAGAGAGATTCACCCCCATGACAACTTCAAGTCCCTCCAGCGAAAACAACTTCAGCCAGGCCGAACTCGACAAGTTCGGCGCGCTCGCCAATCGCTGGTGGGACCCGCAAGGCCCACAAAAGGCGCTGCATGCACTGAACCCGGCACGCCTCGGCTACGTCGCTGATCGCGTGATGCTGCGCGGCGCGAAAATACTCGACGTAGGCTGCGGCGCCGGTTTGCTGAGCGAATCGCTTGCGCGCGAAGGCGCCATCGTGACGGCGATTGATCTGGCGCCAGAACTGATCAAGGTCGCCAATCTGCACACGCTCGAATCTGGCGTCGAAGTCGATTACCAGCTGATCTCGGCCGAGGCGCTGGCCGAGACACAGGCGTGCCGCTTCGATGCCATCACCTGCATGGAAATGCTCGAGCACGTGCCCGATCCGGGCTCGATCCTGCTGGCCTGCGCGACGTTGTTGAAACCGGGCGGCCGCCTGTTCGTATCGACGTTGAACCGTACGCCGGCGGCATTCGCATTGGCCATCGTCGGCGCCGAATACATCGCAGGCATCCTGCCGAAAGGCACGCATCAATACCGCGAGTTCATCAAGCCTTCGGAGCTGGCGACGTGGCTGCGCGCCGCGAATCTCGAGCTCGAGGATGTCAGCGGACTGATGTACGAACCGTGGCGCAACGCCGCGCGCGTGGTGTCGCGCACCGACGTCAATTACCTCGCGTGCGCCGTCAAACCGGAATGAGCCGACACTTCCCGAAAGCCGTGCTGTTCGATCTCGACGGCACCCTGCTCGACAGCGCACCGGACATGCTCGCCACGGTCAACGCCATGCGCGCCGACCGCGGTGTACCGCCGATGCCACTCGCCGAGTTGCGTCCGCATGTTTCCAGGGGCGCGCGCGCAATGGCGGCGGCTGCATTCCCGCTGACCGATGCCGAGACGCGCGAAAGCTGGATTCCTGAATTCCTGGACCGTTACTCCATCGAACTCGGTCGTCATGGCAAGCCGTTCGACGGTGTCGAGGCATTGCTGGCCGCAATCGAAGCCTCGGGTTCGCGCTGGGGCATCGTCACCAACAAACCCGAATACCTGGCGCAGGCACTGCTGCCGTTGCTGGGCTGGCAGGCGCGGTGCGCAGTCATGATCGGCGGCGACACCTTGCCAGTGCGCAAGCCCGATCCGCTGCCGTTGACGCATGCCGCCGGACTGCTCGGCGTGTCGCCATCGGAGTGCGTCTATGTCGGCGACGACAAGCGCGACATCCAGGCTGCGCTTGCCGCGGGCATGCCTTCGATTGTCGCGTTATGGGGATACCGGCTGCCGGACGATGTACCCGCGGAGTGGGGGGGCGATGTGATGGTCGAGTCGGCGCAGGAATTGCTGGTTGCCGACATCTGGCCACACGCGTGATGACCTTGACAAAAAAGATGACGCCGCATGAGTGAAGCCGGCGCACTCGAAAATTTCATCGACAAGTGGCGTGCGCGCTGGCCGGAGTGGAGTGTCGCCGAAGTGTTCGTGCCGCCATCGCAGCGCTCAACTGCATTGGCATGGTTCGCGCTGTTGCAGGAACTCACCGATGCCGCGTGGGGTGGCGATGATTCAACCCCAGGCCTCGCCAAACTTGCGTGGTGGCAGGAGGAATTGCAGGGCTGGTCGCAGGGACGACGCCGGCATCCATTGGGCACGGCATTGCAATCGCAGCCTGCACCGTGGGACGCCTTGTCGGTAGCGTTGACGGAATTGCGCAGTGTTCGCGTGCTGCCGCGCGGGATCGACGATGGTCTCGTCGGCATGCGGGCTTTCGCCGAAAGCGTCGTCGAAGTCGAAGCGGAGCTGTTTGGCACGAGCGATTCGCTGGCATCGGCGACCGTGGCGGCGACATTGCTGGCGATGCATCCGGGATTGCTCCAAGCCGACAATGCACCCCTGCGCACGGCCTTGCTGTCGCAGTGGCCCGCCGCACACGGACCGCGGTTGCGACGAATCGTTGCGGCACTGGCCCGTGTCCGCCTTGAAAGCGATGCCCCCTCGCGCCCGCTGTCGCGCTGGCGTACGTTGTGGCTTGCTTGGTGCGCGGCACGCGATTGAGCGTTCCGGCTGCGTTCGGAAGCAGGCACGTGACGGCCGGTACAATGCGTCTCGATGATGAAGTCCTACCGGAATACCGCAGTGTCCACCCCCATTGATCCGCAACCATTGCCCGATGTCGCCAGCGATGCCATCGCGCTGGTACGTCCACTCAACTGGGTCGGCATGGATCGCATCGCCTTGCCGTTGCGCGTGCACGGTGTGCACGGCGGCGCGATCCAGGTGGCGGCGTCGGTCGATGTGGCCGTCAACCTGCTCGATGCCAACGCACGCGGCATCCACATGTCGCGGCTGTACCTGCAGTTGCAGGACGCCTTCGCGGCCGAAACGATCACGCCAGCGGGCTTGCGTCGCGTCCTGCAATCACTGGTCGAATCCCAGCGTGGCCTGTCATCGCAGGCGCGCCTGACGGTGCGCTATGACCACCTGCTGCAGCGCAAGGCGCTGGCCAGCGAACATGTCGGCTGGAAAAATTATCCGGTCAAGATCGAAGCGGTACTGGCCGACGGCCACCTGCAGTTGTCGTTGCAATTCTCGGTCGATTATTCGAGCACGTGCCCCGCATCGACAGCGCTCTCGCGTCAACTCAACGCCGAGCGTTTCGCAGGTGATTTCGCATCTGCGCATCCGCTATCGACGACAGTGGTCGCCGATTGGCTCGCCTCCGAACGCGGCCTGGCCGCGACGCCGCACGCGCAACGCAGCCGGGCCGACGTTCGCGTGGAGCTGCGCCCGGCGTTCGACGAATTGCCGTTCACGTCGTTTATCGACAGCGTCGAAAACGCACTCGGCACTCCGGTGCAAACCGCGGTCAAGCGCGAGGACGAGCAGGCGTTCGCAAAACTCAATGCCGAGAATTTGATGTTCTGCGAAGACGCTGCACGTCGCGTAGCAGCAGCATTGGTCACCGACGCTCGCATCGCTCGTTACGACATCACGGCGTCGCATTTCGAGAGCCTGCACGCGCATGATGCGGTGGCGCGAGTATCGGGCCGCAACCTGTAGCTTCGTAACGTGTAGAGCGGAGCTTGCTCCGCTGCTCTTGTAGGAGCGCACCCGGGCGCGATGAGGCGATACCGGGAAAGCCCCGTCGCGCCCAGGTGCGCTCCTGCAAAAAAGTGAGAATGCGCACCTACTCCAGCACCAACAACGGATCGATTCGCACTTCGAACCAGTTCATGCCCCAATGCAAATGCGGCCCTGTTGCCCGCCCGGTAGCGCCGACGGCCGCCACGACCTGACTCTGTTCGACGCGATCGCCGACGTTCGCATCGATGCGTGACAGGTGCAGGAAATTGCTGCTGATGCCGTGGCCGTGATCGATCACCAGCGTGCCGCCGGTCAGATACAGATCGAGTTCGGCGAAAGTGACGATGCCAGCGGCGGGCGCCTTGACCGGTGTGCCTTGCGCGGCCGCGATGTCCATGCCGGAGTGCGCTGACTTGGGCGTGCCGCTGCCGTCCGGAAGCATGTAAACGCGCTGGTTGCCGAAACGGCCACTGATGCGGCCTTGCAGCGGCCAGATGAAAGCCTGCGTGAAATCGGTACGCGCATCGTTGCGTACGCGCACCGCGACCACACGCGCCTGTTCGCGCTGGATCCGTGCGGCGATCGCCGGGGGAGGATTGACCGTTGCCGGCGGTACGCCATCGATCCGTTCGATCGGCCAGTCGCGCGGCGTCACGGCAATGCGGATCGTATCCTTCGATCCATCCTGCTTGCGCACCGCAATCGTCAGCGGACCTTTTTCATCGCGACCGACACCGAATACGACGCTGCCATATGGCGTCAGACGCAACGTGCGTCCGGCGAATGTCACTTCGCTGCCCACTGGCACCTTGCCGATCACCATCGCGCCCTGCGACACGGTGTCGGGAAAGACGATGTGGGTATCGGCAACCGCCGTGCGGAATGTGGGTGGCGGCGGATCACGGGTTTCCTGCGCCATTGCCGGGAATGCGACCATCGCAATCAGCAATGCCAGAGCGGCTATAGGAGTGCGGCGCCCACCTCCACCCTGTAGAGCGTCCTTCGACAGGCTCAGGATGAGCGGCCATGCGTTTGCTCCGCTGCCCTTGCTTGCCTCCTTCCCCTTCAAGGGGAAGGCCGGGACGGGGATGGTTTTGCTTTTGACGCGAACATCAACACCATCCCCACCCAACCCTCCCCTTGAAGGAGAGGGCTTGAACAGCAGCAGAGCAATCTCGGCTCTACAAAGGCGCGGCATCGCTTTCACCGATCAAATTCCAGCCGCATGCCATTGGGCAAGCCGACCAACATGTGCCCATCCCAGGCCAGTTGCCCATTGACCCAGGTCGATGCGATGCGCGAATGGAACGTGGTGCCTTCAAACGGCGACCAGCCGCATTTCGACAGCACATCGTCGCGTTGCACTGTCATCGGCACATCGTCGATCAACACCAGGTCGGCCCAGTAACCTTCGCGCAGGAAGCCGCGCTCCTTGACGTCGAACAATATCGACGGCGCGTGCGCGAACTTGTGCACGACCTGCGCATTGGTCAAGCGGCCTTCGCGCACCAGCTCCAGCGCCGCCACCAGAGCGTATTGCACCAGCGGCAAACCGCTCGGCGCCTGCGTGTACGGCTTCGACTTTTCCTCAAGCGTGTGCGGCGCATGATCAGTGGCGAGCACGTCGATGACGTCTTCGGCCAGCGCGTGGATCAACGCTTCGCGATCACTGGCGTCCTTGATCGCCGGATTGCATTTGATCAAATGACCCAGGCGCGCGTAATCGGAACGGTCGAAGCGCAGGTAATGGATGCAGGTTTCGGCCGTGATTTTCTTGCCGCCGATGGGGCCCGGCGCGAACAGCGCCAGTTCCTCGGCGGTGCTGACATGCAGCACATGCAGTCGCGTGCCGTGCCTGCGCGCCAACGAGATCGCGAGCTCCGTGGATTTGAAGCAGGCCTCGCGAGAACGGATGTCGGGATGGCACTCGGCGGGGATGTCGTCGCCGTAACGCGCGCGATAGACCGCCAGGTTGGCTTCGATCATCGGCGTGTCTTCGCAATGCGTGATGATCGGCGTCGGCACGTCGCGGAAGATGCCGTCGAGCGTCTGCGGGTTGTCGACCTGCATGTTGCCGGTCGATGCGCCCATGAACACTTTCACGCCGGGCGCGGTCTTCGGATCGAGGTTGCGGATCGCTTCGAGGTTGTCGTTGCTGGCGCCGAGATAGAAGCCGTGATTGCCCCACGCGCGCCCGGCGGCGCGGCGGAACTTGTCCTCGAGCGCCGCCGCATCCAGCGTCGGCGGTGAGGTGTTGGGCATGTCCATGAAGGTGGTCAGGCCGCCCGCGACCGCCGCCGCGGATTCGGTGGCCATGTCGCCCTTGTGTTCGAGCCCCGGTTCGCGGAAATGCACCTGGTCATCGACCATGCCAGGCAGCAGGCGGCGTCCTGCGGCATCGATGACCCGGTCTTCGATATGCGCGGTCAGCTCCGCGCCCATCTGCGCGATGCGGCCGTTGGCGATGCGCAGGTCGCCCACGAACTCCTGGCCTTCGTTCACCAGCCGGGCATTGACGATCAGGGTGTTGGGCGTCACGGGGTTCCTGGGGAGGAGGGCGGCACCGGATCGTGTCCGCCCGGGTGCAGGGGATGGCAGCGACCGATGCGCCGGACCGCCAGCCAGCCGCCTTTCAGCGCGCCGAATCGGCCGATGGCGCCGATGGCGTATTCCGAACATGTCGGCACGAATCGGCAACGCTGACCGAGCCATGGACTCAGCCAGCGCTGGTATCCGCGCAGGCAAACGATGAGCAAATGATCGATCACGGGTCCTGAACAGGGTGGCGGGCAACCTTGCGCGGTTGCCGCACTAGGCAACGTAGGCTATAACACCCCGCTTTCCCGCCTCAAGGGAATAGAAGGACAGTCGCAAGTGGCAGTAAAGAAACCCGTCAAGAAGGCCGCCAAGAAGGCGACCAAGCCCGCAGCGAAGAAAGTTGTTGCGAAAAAGCCCGCTCCGAAGAAAGCCGTCGCCAAAAAGCCGGCCGCCAAGGCTGCCGCCAAGAAGCCGGTAGCCAAGAAGCCTGCCGCGAAGAAGCCCGTCGCCAAGAAACCTGCCGCGAAGAAACCCGTCGCCAAGAAAGCAGCGCCGGCGAAGCTAGCGAAGAAACCAGCGCCGAAAAAGGCGATTTCCAAGCCCGTTCCCAAGCCCGCTCCCAAACCCGTTGCCAAGAAAGCTGCACCCGCGAAAAAGGCCGTAGTTGCCAAAAAAGTGACCGCTGCGCCGAAAGCTGCCATTGCCAAGCCTGCGAAAACACCCGTCAATACACCAGCAGTCAAGGCTGCAATGTCTGTCAAGCCGGCCGCGACGTCTGCGCCGGTTGCGCCTGGCACTGCTGCGAAACCTGCCGCTGCGCCTGCGGCCAAGAAGCCGGCGTCGTCCAGGAAGAGTGCCCCGGTCGCTGCCCCGACGCCTGTCGTCCGGCCACCCGCGGTGCGTCCAACGGGCAAGGTGGCGGTTGCAGTCGCGGCCAGGCCCAGGGCGCCCAAACCCAAGGGCAAGGTCAAGGTTGTCGCCTACAAGAATGACGAGACCACCCGCCGTCCGGTCGTGCCGAATGGTTACAAACCGGCCAAGGACGAGGAATACATGAGCACGTTGCAGCTCGAGTATTTCCGTCAGCGACTGATCGGCTGGCGCGCGGATCTGGTTGAGGAATCCAAGCAGACCATCGAGAACCTCAAGGACGAAGTGCGTGATGTCGGCGACGAAGCCGAGCGCGCGACCCGCGAAACCGAAAACTCGCTGGAACTGCGTACCCGCGACCGCTACCGCAAGCTGATTGGCAAGATCGACAGCACGTTGCGGAGGCTGGATGAGGGCGATTACGGTTTCTGCGTGGACACCGGCGAAGAAATCGGCCTGGAACGCCTTGAAGCGCGACTCACCGCCGAGCGCACGATCGATGCGCAGGAGCGTTGGGAGCATATGCAGAAACAGCAGGGCGACTGAGCGATCCATGTCGTCCGGTTGTGAAAGACGCCCCGCAATTGCGGGACTTCTTGTTGGCGGGGCCTGACACTACGCCGATCCACGTGGGAGGGGCTTCAGCCCCGACGCTTGTAATTTCACAGCGTCGGGGCTGAAGCC
>JAJAYW010000101.1 GCA_026786005.1 Lysobacter sp.
CCATCGCGCCCAGGTGCGCTTCTACAGAAACCCCGGGGACAAGATCTCCGTTAGCGCTTGTAAACCCAGTGCCGAGACAACACGAAACCGATCAAACCCAGCACCGCTTCAACGCCCGGCTTTGCCAGCCATGCCCACTTCAGTCCGAACCATGCGTCGATGCTGCCCATCGCCCAGGTGCTGGCGATCGTCGTGCACAGCCACATCAGCAGGAACCGCTTCAGCTGCGTGCGGCCGAGCGCAGTGTCATCGCCCGCGAAGGTCCACTTGCCGTTGAGCCAGTAGCCGAGCACCGCACCGGAAATACGTCCGGCGACGTTGGCCGGTTCGATCGGCAAGCCCAGGTGGCTCAATCCGACCATGACGCCCCAGTCGACCAGCCACTGGATGCCGCCGATCATCAAGTAATGCCGTCCTTGCCGCGTCAGACTCAATACCGCGCTCCGCGATCAAGAACATGTGGCCGGCATCGTAACAGTGCGGCCCGGTAGAATTCCGCCATCACCGATCGCTGGAAAGCCGATGCCCGCACCGTTGCATGTCGTGATCCTCGCCGCCGGCGAAGGCAAGCGGATGAAGTCGGCCGTGCCGAAAGTGCTGCAGGCGATCGCCGGGCGGCCGATGCTGGCGCATGTCATCGATGCCGCGCGCGCCTTGGACCCGGCCGGAATTCATATCGTCTACGGACATGGTGGCGAGCAGGTGCGGGCGGCATTTGCCACACAGACCGATCTGCATTGGGTCGAGCAGGCGCAACAGCTCGGCACCGGCCACGCCGTGCAGCAGGCCATGCCGGAGATTCCGGACGGCGCTCATGTGCTGGTGCTGTACGCCGACGTGCCGCTGATCACTGTTGAATCGTTGCGCCGGTTGCTGGCGGTGCAGGGACGGCTCGGGGTACTGGTGGCGGAACTGGAAGATCCCACCGGCTACGGCCGCATCGTGCGCGATGCTGAAGGTCGCGTTGCGTCGATCGTCGAACACAAGGATGCCGACGACGCGCAGCGCCGCATCCGCAGCGTCAATACCGGCATCATCGTTGCAGAGGCGACCGCCTTGAAGGGATGGCTGGGCGCACTGTCCAACGACAACGCGCAGGGCGAGTATTACCTCACCGATATCTTCGCCGCCGCGGCGGACGAATACAGTGCAGCGACGATGGTGCTGGTCGCCGATCCGGTCGAAACCGAAGGCGCCAACGATGCGTGGCAACTCGCACAACTCGAACGCGCCTTCCAGTTGCGTGCGGTGAAAGCCTTGTGCATCGAAGGCGTGCGTTTTGCCGACGTCAATCGCGTCGATGTGCGCGGCAAGGTCGCGGTGGGCCGCGATGTCGAGATCGACGTCGATGTGATCCTCGAGGGCGAGGTCGATCTTGGTGATGGCGTCCGCATCGGCCCGTTCTCACGCTTGCGCAACGTCACGCTCGCGGCAGGCACCCAGGTGCGTGCGCATTGCGACCTGGATGGCGCAATCACCGAAGGCGCCGTGCTGATCGGCCCGTTCGCGCGCCTGCGTCCCGGCACGGTGCTGGCCGATGGCGCGCACATCGGCAACTTCGTCGAGATCAAGAACACCACGCTCGGTGTCGGCAGCAAGGCCAATCACTTGACCTATCTGGGTGATGCGCGGATTGGCAGCGGCGTCAACATCGGCGCCGGCACCATCACCTGCAACTACGACGGCGTGAACAAATCGACGACGACGATCGAGGACGGCGCGTTCATCGGCTCGAATGCGTCGCTGGTTGCGCCGGTCACCATCGGCAAGGACGCGACCATCGGCGCCGGGTCGGTCATTACCAAGAACGCCCCGGACGACCAGCTCACCATCGGACGCGCGCGGCAGGAAACGCTGCATGGCTGGCAGCGGCCGAAGAAGGCACCGAAGACGTAAAGCGTAACGCCATCCTGTCCCGCTACGACTTCCTTTGTCGTACGAGCAGGTAAGCCGGCATTTCTGATGCACCGGTAAACTAGGCCCACCCTGCAGGAGTCACCATCCCATGTGCGGAATTGTCGGCGCGATTGCGGATCGCGATGTAGTCCCGATGCTGATCGAAGGCCTCAAGCGGCTCGAATATCGCGGTTACGATTCTGCCGGCATCGCGGTGCTCAACGATGAGAACAGCAGATGTGAAGTGCGCCGCGTGCGCCGCACTGGTCGCGTTTCGGAAATGGAGGCCGCCGCGCGCAGTGAAGGTTTTCATGCACAGGTCGGGATCGGCCACACGCGCTGGGCCACCCATGGCGGCGTGACCGAGGCCAACGCGCATCCGCACATCAGCCATGGCGTGGCGCTTGTGCACAACGGCATCATCGAAAACCACGAGCAGCAGCGCGACCGCCTGCGCGCGCTTGGCTACACGTTCGAATCGCAGACCGACACTGAAGTCATCGCGCACCTGATCCACGCGCACCTGACAGAGGGCGCTGACCTGCTGGTCGCTGTGCAGCGCGCGGTCAAGGAGCTGCATGGCGCGTACGCGCTGGCGGTGGTGAGCCGTAAGGAACCCGGACGCCTGATCGCGGCGCGCATGGGCTGCCCGCTGCTGATCGGCCTGGGCGAGCACGAAAACTTCATCGCCTCCGATGTGTCCGCGATCATCGCGGCGACGCGCCGCGTGATCTTCCTGGAGGAAGGCGATACCGCCGAAGTCATGCGCGAATCCGTGCGCGTGTTCGGTGGCGACGATGCCGAGGTACAACGCGACGTGCACGTCTCCGACGTGTCGCTGGCCTCGCTGGAGCTCGGCCCGTACCGGCACTTCATGCAGAAGGAGATCCACGAGCAGCCGCGCGCCATCGCCGACACGATGGAAGCGGTGATCGATGCAGGCGGCTTCGCGCCGACGCTGTTTGGCGAGGCTGCCGAAGCGGTGCTGCGCGATGTCGAATGCGTGCAGATCCTGGCCTGCGGCACCAGTTATTACGCGGGCCTGACGGCGCGTTACTGGATCGAAGCGCTGACCGGACTGCCCTGCGCCGTCGATATCGCGAGCGAATACCGCTATCGCGGCGTGGTGGCCAATCCCAAGCAGCTGATCGTCACCATTTCGCAATCGGGCGAAACGCTCGACACGATGGAGGCGCTGAAGTACGCGAAGTCGCTCGGGCAGGACAAGACGCTGTCGATCTGCAACGTGCCGGAAAGTGCGATCCCGCGCGCCAGCAAGCTTGTGTTCTACACGCGCGCCGGCGCGGAGATCGGCGTCGCTTCGACCAAGGCATTCACCACGCAACTTGTCGCGTTGTTCGTGTTGACCGGCACGCTGGCGAAATTACGCGGGCGGCTCGACAGCACACGGGAAAGCGAATTGCTGGAGGCGCTACGGCACTTGCCCGGCAGCGTGCAGCACGCGTTGAACCTGGAACCGCAGATCATGGTCTGGTCGGAGCGTTTCGCGCCGAAACAACACGCCTTGTTCCTCGGCCGCGGCGTGCATTACCCGATCGCGCTGGAAGGCGCGCTCAAACTCAAGGAAATTTCCTACATCCACGCCGAGGCCTATCCCGCCGGCGAACTCAAGCACGGGCCACTCGCGCTGGTCGATGCGGACATGCCGGTGGTGGTGATCGCGCCCAACGACAGTCTGCTGGAGAAAGTGAAATCCAATATCCATGAAGTGCGTGCACGCGGCGGCGAGATGTACGTCTTCGCCGACGCCGACAGCCACTTCAGCGAGTCCGAAGGCGTGCACGTCATCCGCACGCCGCGGCATGTCGGCGTCCTGAGTCCGATCGTGCACGCGATCCCGGTGCAGTTGCTGGCGTACCACGCGGCACTGGCGCGGGGGACGGATGTGGACAAGCCGCGGAATCTGGCGAAGTCGGTGACGGTTGAGTAACAAATGACACAGGTAAGGCCGCAGGCCGCACCCGGGGATTTTCATTACGTCACGAAGAACCCCGGATGCGCTGCGCTAATCCAGGCTAAAAAACTCGAGTGATTGTGGCGCTACACCACGCTTAACTGCCGCTGTCGACGTCATCCCCGAACGCGTCGTCCGGCGTCTGCATCACCGTCGTCGTCACCGGCGACGCCGCCGGGCGGTTGCGGGGTGGGGGCAGCAACGCGATGGCGGCCTCTGCTGCGGTGACGAGCTCGACGCGGCGTGCATCGGGCACTTCCTGCCAGTGACAATCGAGCAGCGCGCCTTCCAGTGCGTACAGCAAATTGAGGCTGGGTTTGAAGCCGGCGCGTTTGACCCGCATGAATGCATCGACCGTGCCGACACCTTCCAGATCGTCGCGGGTGCGCAGTCCGACCTGGCGCAACCATGCCGAGGACTTCGGGCCGATATTGCGCAATTTTTCGTTGATCAATTTCTCAGTAGTCATGCCAGTGACTCCACGTAGATGGCCGCAATGGTTTCCAGTCCGTGTTGATCGTCGGCGTCGAAGCGGTCGCGCGTGGGGCTGTCGAGGTCGAACACGCCGATCAATTGTTCGCCACGTACCAGCGGCACGACCAGTTCCGAACGCGATGCCGAATCACAGGCGATGTGTCCGGGGAACGCGTCGACATCGGCAATGCGCTGCGTCGTGCGCGTACTCGCCGCCGCGCCGCACACGCCCTTGTCGAGAGGAATGCGTACGCAGGCCGGCTGGCCCTGGAACGGACCGACCACCAGTTCCTTGCCGTCGTACAGATAGAACCCGGCCCAGTTGAGATCGGGCACCGCGTGATACACCAGAGCCGACAGATTGGCCGCGTTGGCGATGCGGTCGGGTTCGCCCGCCAGCAACGCTCTTGCCTGGGCGGCGAGCTGGGCATACTGCTGCGGCTTGCTGCCGCTTAGACTCTGCGATGCGAACATGCCGCGGAGTGTAGCAGCGGCCACCAAAATCAACGGAGGGCCCGGGATGCAGCCAGTCGACGCATTGATTCGTGACAGCGAAGGCTTCCATCTGCGCGGCCAGCAGAAGACGCGGCTGGAAACCTTCGTCGATGCGTTGCTGCTGCGACGAAAGGCCACGACGGCATCGTGAAGAGTGTCTACATCTCCGGCACTGACACCGGCATCGGCAAGACCTTCGCCAGCGTCGTTTTGCTGCATGCGTTGCGCGCGCGTGGTCTGCGCGCGGTCGGCATGAAACCGGTCGCCAGTGGCTGCGAACGGATCGATGACCAGTGGCGCAACGACGATGCGCTGGCGTTGCAGGCCGCCAGCGAACCGCGCCCGCACTATGACGACGTCAATCCCTACGCGTTGCCTGCAGCGACCGCGCCGGAAATCGCTGCGCGCCAAAGCGCCATCGACATCGAATTGCCGCCGATCGAAACGGCGTATCGCAAGCTGCAGGCGCAATGCGACGTGGTCGTTGTCGAAGGCGTCGGTGGTTGGGCCGCGCCGTTGTCGCCGACACTCGATCAGAGCGATGTCGTCCGCGCACTCGACCTGCGCGTGTTGCTGGTCGTCGGCCTGCGATTGGGATGCATCAACCATGCGCGTTTGACCGCGCGCGCCATCGAAGCCGACGGCGCAACGCTGGCTGGATGGATCGCCAACGACATCGATCCAGACATGGAACATCGTGATGCGTACTTCGAGTTGCTCCGTTCGCGCATCACCGCGCCGTGCATGGGCCGGTTGCCGTTCGCCGCCGACGGGGATGCTGCGAAGCTGGCATCGTCGATCGATATGCGGCTTTTGTAGAGCGGAGCTTTGTCCGCGGCGTTTGACCGGGGATCAAGAGCAGCGGAGCAAGCTCCGCTCTACCTCGGCCTGCAACACACAGTTGATACGTTGTTGGAACAATCAGGACTTCCGGCACGTTCGCCCCGCCCGGATTGTTGTCCTATACTCCCCAGTACAGAAATTAGTCTCGCGTCAGTCCGGCCGGGCCGGCGTTCCTGTCGAGGTCCCTCATGCGTCGCATTGCGTTGTCGTCGATTTCGTTGCTCGCCGTTTTTGTCATCGCTGCCTGCTCCAAGGGTGATACGGGCGGCCCAGGTGGAGCCGGTGGCCCTCCTGGCGGCGGTGCAGGCGGCCCCCCGCAGGAAATGCAGCTGCCGGTCGAAGCAGTCACGCTGAAGGCCGAACCCCTGGCGCGCGGCCTCAGCACGGTCGGTACCTTGCGCGCCGACGAGTCGGTGGTGGTCCGGCCGGAAATCACCGGCAAGATTTCACGCATCCATTTCAACGAGGGCCAGCGCGTCGCGGCAGGCGCCCCGTTGTTCAGCCTCGATGCCAGCGTGCTTGGCGCCGACGTAAACGAGGCGCGGGCCACGCTCGAGAACGCACGCCGCGCCAATGCGCGCGTCGGACAGCTGGCCAACGAGCAACTGATTTCGCGCTCCGATGCCGACAAGGCACGTGCCGATCTCGGCGTCGGCCAGGCACGCATGGCGTCGGCTTCTGCGCAACTCGCGAAGACCTCGATCCGCGCCCCGTTCGGCGGCGTGGTCGGCCTGCGCGATGTCAGCGTCGGCGAAGTCGTCAGTCCGGGCCAAGCCCTGGTCAATCTGGTGCGGCTGGATCCGATGGAAGTCGATTTCAGCGTGCCGGAAAGCGAGCTGTCCCGGATCGCCACCGGGCAGAAGGTTTCGGTGTCGGTCGATGCGTTCGCCGGCGAGTTGTTCGACGGCGAAGTCGCCGCGATCGAGCCGGTGATCGACGCCAACAGCCGCAGCGTCAAGTTGCGCGCGCGCATCAACAATCCCGGCTACAAGCTGCGCCCGGGCCAGTTCGCACGGGTCGCGCTGGGCACCGCGCAGCAACAAGGCACTGCGCTGTTGTTGCCGGAGCAGGCGCTGATGCAGGAAGGCGATACGCGTTTCGTCTACACCATTGTCGATGGCAAGGCCAAGCGCGTGGAGATCAAGACCGGGCAGCGCGTGCCGGGCAAGGTGGAAGTCGTCAGCGGTTTGAAGGCGGGCGACCAGGTCATCACCGCCGGCCAGACCAAGCCGATGATGCACGACGGCATGGGCGTGATGGTGTTGCCGCCGCAAGGCGCGCCACCTGCTGCTACAAGACCCGCAGCGGCCAAACCCGCCGCGGCGGATGCAGCGCCGCAACCCGCCGCCAAGCAGGGCTGACGGAGAGCACGCATGGTCCTGTCCGATATCTCGATCCGTCGCCCGGTCTTCGCGACCGTGATCAACCTGGTGGTGCTGCTGGTCGGCATCATCGCCTACGACCGTCTTGCCGTCCGCCAGATTCCCAACGTCGATACGCCGGTCGTCACCGTCAACACCAGTTATCCCGGCGCCAGTGCGCAGGTGATTGAATCGCAGGTCACGCAGCCGATCGAGGACGCGTTGTCCGGTGTCGAAGGCATCGAGTACATGCAGTCTGTAAGCCGCGAGCAATCGAGCCAGGTGACGATCCGCTTCCGCTTGAACCGCGATCCCGACGGCGCCGCCAGCGACGTGCGCGATCGCGTCGGCCAGGCGCGTGATTTCCTGCCCGATGAAGTCGACGAGCCGGTCATCCAGAAACAGGAAGCCGACCAGCAGCCGATCATCTATCTGGCGTTTTCTTCGGACAAACATTCGCAGGTCGAGATTGCCGACTATGCCGAACGGCTGGTCAAGGACCGTATCCAGACCATTCCCGGCGTCGCGCAGGCGCAGGTGTTCAGCAGCACATACGCGATGCGGATCTGGCTGCAACCGCAGCGCTTGGCGGGTTTCGGTCTGACCCCGGCGGACGTCGAGGCGGCGCTGCGCGCGCAGAACGTCGAGATTCCTGCCGGTCGCGTGCAGGGCGAGCAACGCGAGTTCACGGTGTTGTCGGAAACCGACCTGCGCACGCCGGAACAGTTCGGCGAGATCATCGTGCGCAACGGCAGTGCCGGCAGCGCTTCCGCAGGCCCTGCTGCCACCGGCGACGAGTATCTCGTGCGATTGAAAGATGTCGCCAAGGTCGAACTCGGCGCGCAGGAAGAACGCTTCCGTGCGCGTTACAACGGCGTCAACGCCGTGCCCCTGGCGGTGATCAAGCAGGCCGTTGCCAATCCGCTGGATATTTCAGCGGCCTTGAAGGAGATGCTGCCGCAGATCCAGAGCTCGCTGCCGGACGGGATGAAGATCGAGATCGCATTCGACAGCACCATCTTCATCGAGAAATCGATCGACGAGGTCTACCGGACGGTGGCCGAGGCGGTGCTGCTGGTGATCCTGGTGATCTTCCTGTTCCTGCGCAGCTGGCGGGCGACGTTGATCCCGCTGGTAACGATCCCGGTGTCGCTGATCGGCGCTTTCGCGTTGATGTATGCGTTCGGCTTCACCATCAATACGCTGACGTTGCTGGCGATGGTGCTTGCGATCGGACTGGTGGTCGATGACGCCATCGTCATGCTCGAGAACATCTTCCGCCATGTCGAGGAAGGCATGCCGCCACTCGAGGCGGCCTTGAAGGGCAGCAAGGAGATTGGTTTTGCGATCGTGGCGATGACGTTGACGCTGGTCGCCGTCTACGTGCCGCTGGCGTTCTCCACCGGCCGCACCGGCAAGCTGTTCGTCGAATTCGCGTTGACGCTTGCGGGCGCGGTTCTTGTCTCCGGTTTTACCGCGTTGACGTTGTCGCCAATGATGGCGTCCAAGTTGCTGCGCCATGAAAAGAAGCATGGCCGTTTTTACGAGGCCGGTGAGCGTGTGCTCGGATGGATGGATCGCAGCTATCGCCGCATCCTCGGCGCCGGTTTGCGCGGTAAGTGGATCGTGGTAGGTATCGCAGGCACGGTGTTTGCGCTTGCGCTGTTCCTGTTTATCGGGCTACCGCGCGTGGCTACACCACAATTCGCGCAGGATTGGAAATGGCTACAAGGACTGCCGAACGAACTCGCGCCGCAGGAAGACCAAGGTTTCATCATCGGCTTCGGTATTGCGCCCGAAGGTTCGACGCCCGAATACACTGATCGCTACGCACGGATGATGGAAGGCGCGTTCGCCGGCATCCCGCAGGTGCAGCAGTACTTCCAGATCGTGGGATTCCCGTCGGTCACCAACACCATCGGCTTCGTGATGCTGAAGGACTGGGACGAGCGCGACGTGTCCACGGCCGGGGTGCAGGGCCAGCTGTTTCCGCAGTTCATGGGCATCCCAGGAATCCTGGCGTTCCCGACGCTGCCGCCGCCGCTGGGGCAGGACGGTTTCGGCCAGCCGGTCAGCTTCGTCGTGCAAAGCACGGGAACCTGGGAAGAACTTGGCGATACGGTGCAGAAGCTGATGGCCAGGATGGCGCAGAACCCGCAGCTGACCAATCCCGATTCCGACCTCAAGCTCGACAAGCCACAACTCAAGCTCGCGCTGGATCGCGACAAGGTCGCCGCGGTCGGCAGCGATGTGGCCACCGTCGGGCGCACGCTGGAGACGTTGCTGGGCGGACGCAACGTCACCCGGTTCAAGAAAGGGTCCGAGCAATACGACGTGATCTTGCAGGTCGAGGACGCCGACCGGCGCACGCCAGGCGACTTGAGCAACATTTTCGTGCGCGCGCGCGACGGACAGATGGTGCAGCTGTCCAACCTCGTCAATGTCGAGGAAACGGTCGCCGCCAAGGAACTCAACCATTTCAACAAGCTGCGCGCCGCCACCATCAGCGCCGGTCTTGCGCCTGGCTATTCGATGGGCGAGGCGATCTCCTGGATGGAGGCGGCACTGAAGGAAGTCGCGCCGCAAGCGCAGTACGACTTGGGCGGACAGAGCCGTGAGTTCCGCGAGTCGTCCAGCGACTTCGCCTTGATCTTCGGCTTGGCGATCATCTTCATCTTCCTGGTGCTCGCCGCGCAGTTCGAGAGCTGGAAAGACCCCTTCGTGATCCTCCTGGCGGTACCGCTGGCCGCGTTCGGCGCCTTCCTTGCGCTCAAGCTCACCGGGGGCAGCTGGAATATCTACAGCCAGATCGGAATGATCACGCTGGTCGGCTTGATCGCCAAGCACGGCATCCTGATCGTGGAGTTCTCCAACCAGTTGCAGGAGCAGGGCAAGTCCAAGCTAGACGCCGTCATTGAGGCTGCGGCATTGCGTCTGCGTCCGATCCTGATGACCACCGGCGCGATGGTGTTTGGCTCGCTGCCACTGGCCATC
Organism: Lysobacter sp.; assembly: GCA_026786005.1. GTDB lineage: Bacteria > Pseudomonadota > Gammaproteobacteria > Xanthomonadales > Xanthomonadaceae > JALYOU01. Next base: position 10,039 of record JAJAYW010000101.1, read on the forward strand.
GCCAGCGGCGCCGGCGCCGAAGCGCGCAACCAGATCGGCTGGGTGATCGTTGGCGGCATGTCGATCGGCACGCTGTTCACCCTGTTCGTGGTGCCGGTGATGTACCTGCTGATCGGCCGCGACCATGGCAAGCACATGCAAAAACTCGCCCGCCAACAGGCCGCCGCGCAGCCGGCTTGAAGGCAACTGCCAAGCACTGCATGCAAACGGCCCGGATACCCGGGCCGTGTTTGATTTTTTTTGAGCGCCCCCCCGCCCCCGCGGGCGGGGCCGCGGGCGCCCCCCCGGGCCCCCGGGGGGCGCGCCGAGCCGAACAGTGCGCCCGGGCCGCAAACC
>JAJAYW010000102.1 GCA_026786005.1 Lysobacter sp.
GCCCAGATCGGTGGGCACATCCAGCATCGAGCCGACCGCAAGATCCACGGCATCGGTCCGCAACAGGTCCAGGCCGCCGGCGCCGGTGACGTTGTGCAGGATCAGGCGCACGTCGGCATGTTGCGCACGGAAGGCTTCGACGATCTTCGGCAGCAGGTAAAGGATGGTCGAACTGCCGGCGGCCACATGCAGCTCGCCGCCGTCGAGGCCACCGATTTTTTCCCGAAACAACCCGTCCAGTCCGTCCAGGCCTTCCACCAGTGGCCGCGCCAGCTCGTACAGCAGCTGGCCTTCGCGGGTCGGCGTCAGCCGGCGGCCGGTGCGCTCGAACAGGCGCACGCCCAGATCCCGCTCCAGCGCCTGCAATTGCAGGGTGATCGCGGGCTGGCTGACGTACAGCGCCTCGGCCGCCCGGGAGACCGAGCCGAGCCGCGCCGTCTGGCAGAAGGCACGCAGCGGCTTCATGCGGTCGGCCTTGTAGGCAAATCGAGGCGCTTGCGGCGGATGGGAGACCATTGATGCCATTACTTATAAGTTCAACTTATGAATAGCATTGCAAAAACTGTATTGTCAAATACAGTACCGCGACGGATGGTGCGTCTCCAGATCGTATGTGGAGCAGCACATGTCGGCCATGTTGCAAGAGCGAGTCTCGCAAGGAGTCGAGCTGACCGGCCACCTGCCTGGACAGGACGCCGTACTCACGCCTGAGGCGCGGGACTTCCTCGCCGGCCTGCATCGGCGTTTCGAAGCGCAGCGCCAGGCCCGGCTGGCCGACCGCCGCAAGCGCCAGGCGTTCTTCGACGACGGCGGCCTGCCCGATTTCCGCGAGGACACCCGCGCGATCCGCGAAGGCGACTGGCGCGTGGCGGCGTTGCCGCAGGCCTTGCTCGACCGCCGCGTCGAGATCACCGGCCCGGTCGATCCCAAGACCGTCATCAATGCACTCAACTCCGGCGCCAACTGCTACATGGCGGACTTCGAGGATTCGACCTCGCCGACCTGGGACAACCTGCTGGCCGGACAACGCGCGCTGCGCGATGCGGTCGCCGGCGCGCTGCAGTTCATCGCGCCCGACACGGGCAAGCGCTACGCGTTGAAGCCGTTCGAGCAGCAGGCGGTGCTGCTGGTGCGGCCACGTGGCTGGCATCTCGACGAAAAACATGTGCAGGTCGATGGCGAACCGATGTCGGCCGGGTTGTTCGATCTGGGCCTGTTCGCCTTCCACAATGCGGACGCACTCGCCGCGATCGATCGTGGACCCTATTTCTACCTGCCCAAGCTGCAGTCGATGGAAGAGGCGGCGCTGTGGGACGACGTACTCGCGTACATCGAAGCCACGCTCGGCCTGCCGCAAGGGCAGATCAAGGTCACCGTACTGATCGAAACGCTGCCGGCGGCGTTCGAGATGCACGAGATCCTGCACGCATTGCGTGGCCGCATCGCCGGTCTAAATTGCGGGCGCTGGGACTACATTTTTTCGTATATCAAGACCTTCCGCGCACACCGCGACCGGGTATTGCCGGAACGCAGCCAGGTGACGATGACGCAGCCGTTCCTGAAGGCGTATTCGGAGCTGCTGATCCAGACCTGCCATCGGCGCGGCGCGCATGGGTTGGGCGGCATGGCGGCGCAGATTCCCATCCACGGCGATGCAGCGGGCGACATCGAGGCCAACACCGCCGCGATGACACGCGTGCATGCCGACAAGGTGCGTGAGGCCACGGCTGGCCACGACGGCACCTGGGTCGCGCACCCGGCGCTGATCCCGCTGGCGCGCGGCGTGTTCAACGAACACATGCCGTGCAGGCACCAGCAACGCGTGTTGCGCGAGGACGTGCAGGTCACGCGCGACGATTTGCTGCGCGCACCGCTGGGCACGATCACGCGCAAGGGCTTCGAGGCCAACGTCGAAGTCTGCGTGCGCTATCTGGCGGCGTGGCTCGACGGCAACGGCTGCGTGCCGATCCATTTCCTGATGGAAGACGCCGCGACCGCGGAAATTTCGCGCACCCAGTTGTGGCAATGGCTGCACATGTCGGATCACGGCGGCGCGTTGCATCTCGACGACGGCACGCCGGTCGATTTCGTGCTGCTGGAACGCGCCTTGTTGAATCTGCCATCGCAGCTGGCAGGACAGTCGTTGCCGGGTGCAAACAAGATCAACGATGCCATCGCGATGCTCGACGAGTTGACCCATCGCGACACGCTGGAGGAGTTCCTGACAGTACCCGCATACGCACATCTGCCCTGACCTGCAGGAGCGCATCTGGGCGCGATTGGGCTTTCCAGGTAACGCCTCATCGCGCCCAGGTGCGCTCCTAGAAAAACATCCTGATTCACCGCCTACGCCAAGGATATCGCCATGAAAACCACGCTACCCACCGCCGAACAACTCAAGCTCGACTGGAACAACAATCCGCGCTGGGAGGGCGTGACCCGCACCTACACCGCCGAGGATGTCGTGCGACTGCGCGGCACCGTGCCGATCGAGCATTCGCTTGCAAAAATCGGCGCGGAAAAACTCTGGCGTTATCTCAACACCCAGGACTTCGTCAATGCGCTCGGCGCGCTCACCGGCAACCAGGCCATGCAGCAGGTCAAGGCCGGGCTCAAGGCAATCTATCTCAGCGGCTGGCAAGTCGCGGCCGACGCCAACATCGCCGGCGAGATGTATCCCGACCAGTCGCTGTATCCGGCCAACTCGGTACCGATGGTGGTCAAGCGCATCAACAACACGCTGCTGCGCGCCGATCAGGTGCAGCACGCAGAAAAAAAAGGGAATGACTGCAATGACGACATCGACTTCCTGCAGCCGATCGTGGCCGATGCCGAGGCCGGTTTCGGCGGCGTGTTGAATGCGTTCGAACTGATGAAGGCGATGATCGAAGCGGGCGCCGCCGGCGTGCATTTCGAGGACCAGCTGGCCTCGGCCAAGAAATGCGGCCACATGGGTGGCAAGGTGCTGGTGCCGACCCGCGAAGCCATCGAAAAGCTCACCGCCGCGCGCCTGGCCGCCGATGTCATGGGCGTGCCGACGCTGGTCGTCGCGCGCACCGATGCCGAAGCCGCCGACCTGCTGACGTCAGACATCGACGACAACGACCGCGCGTTCTGCACCGGCGAGCGCACCGTCGAAGGCTTCTACAAGACGCGTAACGGCTTGGACCAGGCGATCTCGCGCGGCATCGCGTACGCGCCGTACGCCGACCTGTTGTGGTGCGAAACCGGCAAGCCTGACCTCGACTTCGCGCGCAAGTTCGCGGAGGCGATACATGCGAAATACCCGGGCAAGATGCTCGCATACAACTGCTCGCCGTCGTTCAACTGGAAGAAGAACCTCGATGACGCGACCATCGCCAGGTTCCAGCTGGAACTGGCGGCGATGGGCTACAAGTTCCAGTTCATCACCCTGGCTGGTTTCCACGCGCTGAACTACTCGATGTTCAATCTCGCGCATGGCTATGCGCGTCGGCAGATGAGCGCCTTCGTCGAACTGCAGGAAGCCGAGTTCGCCGCCGCCGATCGCGGCTTCACCGCGGTCAAGCACCAGCGCGAGGTCGGCACCGGTTATTTCGATGCGATCACGCAGACCATCCAGGGGCAGCAGTCGTCGACGGTGGCGTTGAAGGGGTCAACAGAGGAGGAGCAATTCCAGGAGCGTGCCGTCGCGGCGTGAGACTGCGGTTCCTTTTCCCTTCGGGAGAAGGTCGATGCCGCCAACAGGCGGCTGAGGGTAGGGCGGATGAGGGCGCGGACGTTCAGATCTCGATGAACGTTCCATGGCGCGTCACTCTTACGCCCTCAACTGTCGCTGTCACGACATCTTCTCTCGAGGGAGAAGCTTGGCTGCGAGCTGTTGCGGTTCCTTCTCCCTTCGGGAGAAGGTGCCCGAAGGGCGGATGAGGGCGGGAGAGTGACTCGCCAATAGACGTTCACGCGACTTGAAAATCCTCGCCCTCATCTGTCGCTGTCGCGACATCTTCTCCCGAGGGGAGAAGAGAGCAGCCATTGCCGCTGGAGCCTGAATACGCCCGTGCGACCTAGCCATGCTGGCCGGATTCCCCACCGGCCTGCGTAAAACAATGATGGCCCAAGTCGAATGGTATTCTCGTCCCTTGACACGCCGAGGGGTCGTGACAATGGATGGTGAGAGCACGGTATCCCACAGCACGCGTGCGGCGGACGCCGACGTGTCGGCGCCCGCGGCGATGTTGACCGCCGACGAATATGAATTGTTCGCGCAGGTCGGACGCGCGCGCCGGATGGAGGCCGGTGAGCGTCTGTTCCGCCGCGGCGACCTGGGCACCGCCATGTTCGTTGTCGCGCAGGGCGCGGTCGATCTGGATTTCGGCGACGACCTGATCGCAAAACGGCTGGGGCCGCACGAATTCTTCGGTGAACTGGGCCTGTTGATCGGCGACCATGCGCGCAGCGCCGACGCCACCGCCACATCCTCTGGCATGGTGCTCGAATTGCGTCAGCAGGAGTTCGACGCGCTGGCCGAACGCAACCCGCGCCTGCTGGCGCATTTCCTGCGCCGCGCCATCATGCGGGTGGTGCTCAACGAGCAGAACCTGATCGGCCGCCTGCGTCGACGCAACCTGGAATTGCAGACCGCGTTCGATACGCTACGCACCACTACGCACCAGCTCAACCAGACCGAGGTGCTGACCCGCACCGATGAGCTCACCGGCCTGTGCAATCGTCGCGGCTTCCATGTGCATCTCAAGCAGCGCCGGCAGGACGATGCGCTGGCGGGACGTGGCCTGCTGCTGATCGATTGCGATCGTTTCAAGAGCATCAACGACGATCACGGCCATCTGGTCGGCGATCGCGTGCTGCAGGGCGTGGCCAACATCCTGCGCTCGGCGGCGGGCCCGGAAGATGTCGCCTGCCGGCTGGGCGGCGACGAGTTCTGCCTGGTGATCAAGGCCAGTACGCAAGCGGAACTGATGCGGATGGCAGATTTCGTGATCTCCACGGCGCGCGCGCTGCACCGCATGCAGCCATCGCCGCCGCAGATCGCCACGCTCAGCATCGGCGCCTGCCTGGTCTCGCCCGAACAGGAATGGGACGACTGTTACGCGTTGGCCGATGCCGCGCTGTACCGCGCCAAGCGATTGGGCGGCAATCGTGTCGAGTGGCAGGACAGTCTGACCCTCGTGGTGTGAGGGGTATGCAGCGCAAGGGATGCCGACACCATGAACGATAGCGATCCAGGAGAAGAATCGGGCGTACCGCAGCTGCGCACGCTGCTGTTGACCGACCTGTGCGATTCGACGGCGATGGTCGAGCGTCTGGGCGACGGCGCGGCCGCCGACCTGTTCCGCGAGCACGACCGGCTGGTGCTGGAACTGCAACAGCGCTGGCGCGGCCGTTTGATCGATCGTTCCGATGGCTTGTTGTTGTTGTTCGAGCGTCCCATCGACGGCTTGGGCTTTGCACTCGACTACGTCCGCGGCCTGCGCACCATCGGCGAAAACCGCATGCTCACGTTGCAGGCGCGCTCGGGCTTGCACGTCGGCGAGGTGTTGACGTGGCGCAACAGCGACGAGGCCGTGCAGGTCGGCGCAAAACCGCTGGAAGTCGAAGGCCTGGCCAAGCCGATGGCCGGCCGGTTGATGACCCTGGCGCGTGCGGGACAGATCCTGATGTCGTCCACCGCCGAGCCGTTGATGCACCGCTCGGCGCGCGAACTCGGCGAGCGCGGCGAACACCTGTTGTGGAAATCCTACGGCCGCTGGCGCTTCAAGGGCGTGCCCAACGGGCAGGAAGTCTTTGAAGTCGGCGAGCCTGGTTTCGCACCACTGCGCGCGCCTAAAAATGGTGCGAAAGCGTGGCGCGACATTCCGTTGTGGCGGCGTCCGGCCGCGCTGGCGGCGGAAGTGCTGTTGGTCATCGGTATCGGCACCGGTGCATGGTTCGTGACGCGTCCGCAACCGGCGATTGCGTTCAACGAGCGCGACTGGGTGGTGGTCGGCGACCTGCGCAACCTCACCGGCCAGCCGGTGCTCGACGAATCGCTGGAACAGGCATTCCGCATCAGCCTGGAGCAGTCGCGTTTCGTCAACGTGCTGAGCGACCTGAAAGTTCGCGACACGCTGGCGTTGATGAAACGCAAACCGGGAACCTTGCTCGATCGCGCCATCGCCTCGGAAGTCGCGCTGCGCGATGGTGCACGTGCGGTGATATTGCCGACGGTGGCGGAAATTGGTGGGCGTGTGCGGGTGAGCGCCGAAGTCATCGATCCGCATAGCCAGACCACGGTGTATGCGGAATCCGCTGACGGCGTGGGTGTGGGATCGACGCTCGCCTCCATCGACGATGTCACCGGTGCGTTGCGTAACAAGTTAGGTGAGGCGATCAAGTCGATCGAGCAGGATTCGGCGCCGTTGCCGAAAGTCAGCACCAGCAATCTGGATGCGTTGAAGGCCTACGCGTTGGGAAAGCAGCGGTACTACAGCGGGGAAACGAAAAAAGCGCTGGCATTTTTTCAACGGGCGATAGATCTCGATCCTCAATTCGCACTCGCCATCATGGCGGCCGGACAAGCACACGGAGTGCTCGGCGATCTGCCATCAGCCCGCCGCGAGCTCAACCGCGCAAGCAAGCTACGTTCGCGACTCAGTGGGCGTGAGGTTCTGTTGCTGGATGCCGATATCGGACGTTTTGGCCCTGTGACGCAGCGGCTCGAACGTTGGCAGCAACTCATCGATATGTATCCGGACAGTCACCAGGCGCATCTGTCGCTGGCGCAGGACGGCATGTTTTATGCAAACCGTTACGCTTCAGGCTTGGCCCATGCGAGAGCTGCGGCTGCCCCACAATTTGGCGGCCAATCAACTGCAAACTATCTGCACGGCATGATTCTTCTGGGTCTGGAACGTTATGCAGACGCGATCAAGATGTTCGAGGCATCTCGCCGCCTGGGCTTCAAGGGCGCTGGCTTCTCTTATGCGTATGCGTATGCAGCGCAGCGTGACTACGCAGGAGCGGAACGGGCGCTGCGAACGCGTTTGAATACCGGCGCAGCCACGGCTGAGCTGGAGGCAAAGTACAGCCAGATGCTGTTCGCACTGGATCGCGGCCGTTGGAGCACGATGCTTTCGTCAGCTCGCGATGGCCTTGAGAGCGCGTCACAGGTCGAACCCCTGATGGCTGGAGCGGAGTGGCGCAATCGTGTGCTGACCGTTGAATTTCTTGCTGGGCATGAGCAAAAGCCCAGGTTGGAATCGCGTTTACTACGTGAGATCGCAACAATCCAGACAAATGCAGTCATGACCGACGATGTGTATCCCAGTTACAGCGAAATGCTTTTGCTCAGCGCCGGAGACTTGGGGGGACGACTCGATGCATTGCCGCTCGTCGAGCGCGCATTGGATGCCGTCCAGCATTCCAATGACATGGTCGGCTATCCAATCCTGCTGCAAATGCAGCAAGTGCTGTTGGCAGAAAGGGAGAGACTGTCGGGAAAACCGGAAGCTGCGGTCGCACGTCTTTCCAAGCTGGTTGGAAGCGAAGAAGCATTGGTGGCGATGCACTCTGCGCTGTCCAGAGCAGCGCGTGCTTCCGGGAACGAGGCAATTGAACTGCGAGAATTAAATTGGCTGACAAGCCATAGGGGCCGCGCTTACGCGGAACACGGCGCCAACCACCTGCAGACGCCGCTCAACATCGCAGATACCACACTCGCAAGATTGTCTGCGGCCGAGCTGCTGACACAGCTTGGCCGCGAATCCGATGCAAGAAAAGAACTTGCAGCATTTCTAGGCGCTTGGCCCGTGCAAGATTTGCCTGAAGGCCTGCGCTTGCGGGTCAGGCGCCTTCAGGTCAATCGGACTGGAGTTCTGGAGGGCAAGTGAAATGCTGGATCGCATTCAACGTCTGCTCCAGCTTTGCGCGCTCCTGCATGATCGCCTCTTTCGAGGCTAGGCTCGCCCCGGCCATCATCTGCAGGCATGACCCCGCCGATGGCGCCGTCGACTCTGTCATCGTGGATTTCAAGGCATTTTCCGCTGGAGCGACATAGCCGGCCTGGACAAGCGCCGCGTCCGCATCTCGCTGGAACAAATCGCGGAAATTGTCGTCACTCGACAGCAGATCCAGCAGTTTTTTGACGACCTGCGGCTCCAGCGTCGCGGGTGGATTACCCTTCTCATTGCTTGCCATGCACGTTCCCCTTGGTGGTGAGACATAACGAGTCGCGACGCTACCCTTGTCGCGCACCCATAACAAGCCCTAACGTCATGGCCATCGTATTCGACAAGGGCGGAAGATGCAGATTCGGCGGTGTGGTGTTTTATGGATGGAGCCGCGCGAAGTCGCGCACTTTGACCTCGGAGTGTTGCTTGCTGGCAACACCGGTGTGGTCAGCGCCATGCAGTGGTATGCGCATGCACCGCAACGGGATGCGCCGTTGCCTGTCGAGGCTGCCGATGTCGCCCTGCTCGGCTCGCTTAGTCCGAGCGACTGGATCGAAGCCGCGCCGCTGAGCGAACTCCATGGTGCAGAACGCGTGCAAAGCCTCATGCAGGCCGGCTTGATTGTCGGCCGTGGCGAGGCATGGACAACGCAGCGCGAACTCGACGAGCGGTTCCGCCAACAGCACTGGTATGGATTGGCTGCGCAATGGCATGCGAACTCGCGCTGGCAAGGACTGGATGCCGCGCGCGAAGTGGTCGAGGAGGGGATAGACACCTCGCAAGGGCTACGCACCCGCTATGGCGTGCCACCACCGGAACTGATTGCACGGGTTGACGCCGAGCAACGGCTCGCCTTGCCGTCTCCGGTCACCGAACAACTCGATGAACTGCTCGACCGACGCAGCACGTGTCGCAATTTCGATATTGCGGCGACCTTGCCGAAGGATGTCTTCGCGCAAATGCTGGCGCGCGTATTCGGCAAACGTGGTGATGTCCATGCCGCCGACGATTTCGAAGTGCTGAAGAAAACCAGCCCCTCCGGCGGCGCGCTGCATCCCACCGAGGCCTATCTGATCGTGCAGCGCGTCGAAGGCGTCGCGCCCGGCCTGTATCACTACCATGCCGGTGATCACGCGCTGGAACCGTTGCCGTCGCCCGATGACCTCAACGCCTTCGCCCGCCTCGCCGTCGCCGGGCAGCACTGGTTTTCCGACGCGCCCGTGCTGGTGATCATGGCGCCGCGCTTCGCGCGCAACTTCTGGAAATACCGCAACCACGCCAAGACCTACCGCACGGTAATCCTCGACATCGGGCACCTGTCGCAGACCTTGTATCTCAGCGCGACGGATCTCGGCCTCGGTGCATTCATCACCGCCGCGATCAACGAGATCGACATCGAACGCGCGTTAGGCCTGACCGGCTTCGTCGATGGGCCGCTTGCGGTGTGCGGCTTCGGTGCGCGCGCGGATGCGATGACGACGTCGGAGTTCGATCCAAACCGCAAGGTCTGGCCGCGCAACGGTTGACGTCGGTCGCGATACGCCGGTTTTGTAGGAGCGCACCTAGGCGCGAGGGGCTCTACCGGTAATGCCCCATCGCGCCCAGGTGCGCACTTACGACCAGCGGAAGTCCCCGTGGGACAAAACAATCACCGGCCGCTAAGCAGGCGCTCGCCAACCCCGGTGAATTTCAATCCCACCTGCGCAACGCGATCGTCTTTCAAGGTGCGTACCACCAACATGGCCTTGCCCAAGGCGAGGCGATCACCCACCTGCGCCTGCTCATCGAAACGTTCATCGAACAACTGCGCCGCCGTGCGATCAGCGAAGCGCGATGGAATGGTCAGCCCGTAGAACTTCGCCAACTCGCCCAGCGCAACGTCACCGGGCAACGTGAAACTGCCGAAGGTTTCGGTTTCCGCGGCCCTTGCATCGGCGGCTTCGGCGAACAGCCAGTCAAGCCGCTGCGTGCTGCCAGTCGGCGCCAGGAAATACGCGTAGTCATCGGCCACCAATGCGCTGGCGTCTTCCGGCAACAACACCCGCCCGTCGCGCACAACCATCGACAGCCGCACGCGTCCCGGCAGTGATGCGCCATGCAGCGCTGCACTACCGGCGGTGACGCGATAGCCGACCATGTCGTATTCCAGCTGGCCGGGAAGATCCAGCTGGATGCGCCGCGTGTTGGGATCGGCGCGCGGCACAGCCACGCCGAGCGCGTACGCGGCGCGCGTCAGCGTCCAGCCCTGCACCAGCAGCGACGCCAGCACCACCACGAAGGCGACGTTGAAATACAGCCATGCATTCGGCACTCCCGCCAGCAGCGGGATCGAGGCGAGAAAGATGCCGACCGCGCCGCGTAACCCTACCCAGGAGATGAATCCGATCTCCTGCCACCGATAACGAAACGGCAACAGGCAGGCGGCGACAGCGGCCGGGCGCGCCACCAGCATCAGGAACGCGGCGACGCCCAATGCCGGCCACAGCACATCCACCAGCTTGCTCGGCGTCGCCAACAGGCCCAGCAACAAAAACATCGCCAGCTGCGCGAACCACGTCGCCGCATCCTGCACTGACATCACCTGCGCACGCGCGCGCAGTGGGCGGTTCGCCATCACTATGCCAGCCAGGTATACGGCGAGAAAACCGCTTCCGTAGACCAGATTGGTCAGCGCGAACAACGTCACCGCGCCCGCCAGCGCCAGCCACGGGTGCAGGCCCGAGGGCAGGTCATATTTGTTGAGCGCCCAGACCAGCACGCGTCCGCCGCAGTAACCGATGGCCGTACCGGCCACCATCGCCCAGACCATGCTCAACACGATCATCGGCAACCCGCCATCCTGCTGACCGGCGATCCACATCGTCAGGCCGATGGTGAGAAACACGGCGACGGGATCGTTGGCGCCGGATTCCATTTCCAGTGTCGCGCCGGTGCGGCGCTCCAGATGCAGGCCGCCGGCACGGATCAGGAAGAACACGGCAGCGGCGTCGGTGGAGGCGAGGATAGTGCCGAGCAACAAGGCTTCGAGTGGTGGCAGGTCGAGCAGCTGCGATGCGGCGAACGCAGTGAGTCCGGCGGTGGCGACGACGCCAACGGTGGCCAGCAGCAACGCCGGTTTGACGCTGCCATGCACATGCGCGGCGCGTGTGCGCAAGCCGCCATCGAACAGGATGATGGCCAGCGCCAGCGAACCGATCATGAAGGTGAAACGCGTGTCGTCGTAACGGATTCCGCCGGGGCCGTCCACGCCCAGTAACAATCCCAGCACCAGGAACACCAGCAGCAACGGCGCGCCGAAGCGACGTGCCAGCAGGGACGACGCGACGCCGATGAGGATCAGCAGCGCACCGCCGAACAGACGCAGGTCGATGGCGTGCAGGCTGTCCAAAGTGCGTTCCAGTCGGGGGACCAATGCATCCTAGCAAGCACGTCTTGAACCTCAACCGGCGTTTGCAGTCGCGGCTTCGTCCGCGAGCACCCGCGCCGCTGGAATGCCGCGAAACGCCGGCCAGCAGCCACAGGTGGACATGCGTAGCGGGACGTCGGCATGCCGCCGTTTGGCATGTTGACAAGCACGTACACCCTGTATGGAAACGTAGTCGTCACGTTTTTAGTGCTGGAGCGGCTTGGACTCGACCAGCTTTTCGGAACTGCGTGGACTTGGACGTGACATGCGCCCGCGGCTGAAGCCGTCCCTACACCTCGCAGCAAGTTCCCCTTGGGGGGCATAGACGGCGGGTGCGCTCAGGCCGCCTGCCGCCCCATGCCGCGATCCGTGCGGCGATAGCCCAGCGCCTCGGTCAGGTGAGCGGTATTGATCTGGGCAACACCGGCCATGTCGGCAATCGTGCGCGAGACGCGCAGGATGCGATGCATGGAGCGCGCCGACAATTGCAATGACTCGATCGCGCGTTCCAGCAGCAGTTGATCGCGCGGTTGCAGGCGGCAATGCGTGTTGGTTTCGGCCTGGGTCATGTGCGCATTCGCCTTCCCCGCCCGATGGTGCTGGAGGTTGCGCGCGGCTTCGACGCGACCGCGCACGGCGTCGCTGGACTCGCTCGCGGGACCATCGGGCCGCAAGTCCGAGGGCGGCAGGCGCGGCACTTCGATCTGCAGGTCGATGCGGTCCATCAGCGGCCCGGAAATCCTGGCGCGATAGCGGCGAATAACCTCAAGGCTGCAACGGCAGCGCCCCGACGGATCGCCGGCCCAGCCGCAGGGGCAGGGATTCATCGCTGCAACCAGCTGGAAACGCGCCGGGAATTCGTTCTGCCGCGCGGCGCGGGAAATGGTGACGACGCCAGACTCCAATGGCTCTCGCAACACCTCCAGCGCGCGCCGGTCCCACTCCGGCAATTCATCCAGGAACAGCACGCCGTTGTGCGCCAGCGAGATTTCGCCGGGACGTGGTTGCGCGCCGCCGCCGACCAGCGCGACCGCGCTGGCGGTGTGATGAGGCGACCGATACGGACGCTCGCGCCAGCGCGCGGGATCCAGGCCGCGCCCGCTGACCGATGCGATCGCCGCGGTTTCCAGCGCTTCATCCTCCGATGCTTCCGGCAGGATTCCCGACAGGCGCGATGCGAGCAGGGTCTTGCCGCAACCGGGCGGGCCGATCAGCAACAAATGATGGTTTCCAGCCGCGGCGATTTCCAGCGCGCGCCGCGCATGCGCCTGGCCGCGCACGTCGCACAGATCGGGGCCGCGATACGGCAGCGCCGCCGGCGCAACGGCCAGTGGCAGCACCTTGACGCCATTCAACGCCGCGCAGACCTCAAGCAGCGTGCGCGCAGTGCGCGCCTCGACATTGCGCGCCAACGCGGCTTCGGCGCCGTTGCCCGGCGGTACGATCAACTTGCGTCCCGCGTCCGCCGCCGCCAGGGCCGCCGGCAACACTCCGTCGATCGGCCGCAACTCGCCGGTCAGGCCCAGTTCGCCGAGGAATTCGTATTGGTCCAGCGCGTCAGCAGGAATCTGTCCGCTGGCGGCGAGGATGCCGATCGCGATCGGCAAATCGAAACGTCCGCCATCCTTGGGCAAATCCGCCGGAGCAAGGTTGACGGTGATGACCCGCGCCGGAAATTCGAACTGCGCGCACTGGATCGCGGCACGCACGCGATCCTTGGCTTCGCGCACCGCGGCTTCGGGCAGGCCGACGATCGACATGCGCGGCAATCCACCCGCCAGATGCACTTCCACCTGGACCGCCGGCGCAGCGACACCAACGCGCGCACGGCTGTGCACGAGTGCGAGTCCCATGACGGCGGACTCAGTGCTGCTGGCTGTCAGGTTTGAGGCAATCGGCTTCGAGCTGCGCGACGGCCTGCTGCAGCGCTTCGAGTTTCTCGCGCGTGCGCAGCAACACCGCGCGTTGCACGTCGAACTCCTCGCGCGTCACCAGATCAAGTTTGGCCAATCCGGACTGCAGCACCGCCTTGAAGTTCTGCTGCAGCTCCTCGCGGCCTTCGCGCATGGACGGTGGCACCAGGCTGTTGAGGCGACGGGCGAGATCGTCGATGTGGGTGAGGTCGATCATGGGTAACAGTCCTTCCTGCGAATTCTGCGGATGCGTTGCGAGCATGGTCTGCTTGCGTGAGGCGCTACATCGGCGCGGGCCGTGGCGCAGCGTAGGAAAAATCCTAGCGCGCCGCTCGATGATGTCACGTGGCGCGCCTTTCTGTAGGAGCGCACCTGGGCGCGACGGGGCTTTCCCGGTAAGGCCTCATCGCGCCCAGGTGCGC
>JAJAYW010000103.1 GCA_026786005.1 Lysobacter sp.
ACCCCCTATAGTGTATAATGTCTCGTGGGCTCGTAGTTGTGTATAAGAGACTGGTTGGGTCCCGGCTTGCGCCGGGATGACGGCTTGAAGTCAAAACGTGTGAATGAAATTTTGCGGTGGGGGAATCGGGCCGCTTTTCGTAGAGTCGAGCTTGCTCGACTGCTCCTTTCGTGATGGCAAAAAGCAGCGGAGCAAGCTCCGCTCTACAAATGCCTGGAGCTTCCCTACGCGGACATTCCCAATTTCCGCAACAACGCCGCGCGATCGAGATTCTCCGATTCGCTGCCGGTGCGCGCGCGGTATTCAAACGTGCCGGCAGCCAGCCCGCGCTCGGACACCACCACGCGATGCGGGACGCCGATCAGTTCGATGTCCGCGAACATCGAGCCCGGACGCAACCCGCGGTCATCCAGCACGGTGTCGATCCCGGCCGCGTTCAATTCATCGCACAACGCTGCGGCGGTGTCGGCGACGACCGCGTCGTGCTTCGGATTGATCATGCACACCGCCACCTGCCATGGCGCCATCGCCTCGGGCCACAGGATGCCGGCGTCGTCGTTGTTCTGCTCGATCGCGGCCGCGACGATCCGCGACACACCCACGCCGTAGCAGCCCATCGCCGGGGTGACCGCCTTGCCGGTGTCGTCGAGCACGGTGCAACCCATCGCTTCGGCGTATTTGCGACCGAGCTGGAACACGTGGCCGACTTCGATGCCGCGCGCGATGCCGAGCGTGCCGTTGCCGTCGGGCGACGGGTCGCCGGCGACCACGTTGCGGATGTCGGCAACGACATCGGGTTCGGGCAGGTCACGGCCCCAGTTGATGCCGGTGAGGTGATAGCCGCGTTCATTGGCACCGACCACGAAGTCATGCATCGCCGCGACACTGCGATCGGCGATGACACGGATGGGTTTTTTGCTGTTGATCGGGCCGAGGAAGCCCGGTTCGCTGCCCAGGTGTTCGAGGATTTCGGCTTCGGTCGCAAGCCGGTAATCACCCAGCCCGGACACCTTCGCCAGCTTGACCTCATTGACGATGTGATCGCCGCGCACCAGCGCGAGCACGAAATCCGGTTTTGAATCCGCTGCCTCCGTCATCACCGCGACCGACTTCACCGTGCGATCGATTGCGATGCCAAGCAACGCCGCCACTTCTTCGCAGGTCTTCTGGGTCGGCGTATCAACTTTGTGCATCGCTTCGCTGGCGGCTGCACGCTCGCCGGGCGACACCGCTTCGGCAGCTTCCAGATTGGCCGCGTAGCCGGAACCATCCGGATGATTTCCGATGGAATAGGCGATCGCATCCTCGCCCGATTCCGCCAGCACATGGAATTCCTGCGAGGCGTCGCCGCCAATCGCGCCCGAGTCCGCCTGCACCGCGCGGAACTTCAATCCCAGCCGGGTGAAGATGCGGCTGTAGGTCTCGTGCATGTTCCGGTATTCGCGCGCCAGGTCCGCGTCGCTGATATGGAACGAGTAAGCATCCTTCATCAGGAACTCGCGGGCGCGCATCACGCCGAAGCGCGGGCGGATCTCGTCGCGGAACTTGGTCTGGATCTGGTAGAAATTCACCGGCAGCTGCTTGTAGCTGGCCAGTTCGTTGCGCGCGAAATCGGTGATGACTTCCTCGTGGGTCGGGCCGTAACAGTATTCGGCGTCCTTGCGGTCGCGGATCTTCAACAGCTGGCCGCCGAACTTTTCCCAGCGCCCTGTCTCCTCCCACAACTCACGCGGCTGCACCGACGGCATCAGCAATTCGATCGCGCCGGCGCGATTCATTTCCTCGCGGACCACGGCCTCGACCTTGCGCAGCACGCGCAGGCCGAGCGGGCTCCATGTGTAGAGACCGGCGGCGAGCTTGCGGATCATGCCGGCCTTGAGCATCAGCTTGTGGCTGATCACTTCGGCGTCGGCGGGGGTTTCCTTGCTGGTGCGGAGGTGGAATTGCGACAGGCGCATCGGAACGGCATCGGAAAATGGGGCTGCCATTGTGCCTGTAGGAGCGCACCTGGGCGCGATGGCGCTCCACCGATAAAGCCACATCACGCCCAGATGCGCTCCTATAGACGAAGGAAGTTCCTTTTAGCCGTCATCCCAGCCTTCGCTGGGGTGACGAAAAGAACTCGATGTGCGCCTGGTGCCGCGTTACACGAATTTGCTATTCGCCGCGGCGGTTGTCGACCACGATCCCGGACACCGGTTCCTTGTCGATGCGTTCGTACTTGCGGCCCTTCGGCGGCGTGTCGGTGATCTGCAATGCACCGGACGCATCGCGCCATCGGTACAACACCGGCCGTGCATCTTCGGCATTGGACGCGGCGGCCTGTTCGGCGCGCTGGCGTTTGCGGGCGCTGTCGCCGGGCGACTCGCGCGCGAGCCACCAGGCAGCACCGATGCCGAGCAACAACCCGGCGACGACGGCCCAGGTGAGCCGCACGGGGTTACTTATTGGGCGCTGCGGCCGAAGCCGCGCAGTTGTTGGCGCTCATCACTGAAAGCGCCAGCCCAAGTTGGCTGGCGCGCTCACTGTCGGACAAGGTCTTGTCGGGCTTGCCGTCGCCATCGCTGTCCTGCTGCACCGCGCCCTTGCCCTGCAATGCCGCAACGTTACTACGCGCCATGCCGCATTGCGGATTCTCGGCCGACTTCGCATTCGCCACGGTAGTTGCCGTTGCGGCGGCACCTTGGTTGTTGATCGTGCGGACCTTGAAGGCGCCCTTGGGCGGCGGCGTGCTCGAATACTGAGTCACGCCCTTGGCGTCTTTCCATTGATACACCTCGCCAGCAACGACGGCGGTGCAGAGCGACACGGCGAACAGACCCAGGCCGGTGGCAAGAACGATGCGGTTCACGGGTGACTGTTTCATGTGGGGGAACTCCTGCGAAGCGGCCGGGAATGCCGTTGCGGGGGCGATTGCAGCACCGCATCGGAATGGGCGCAAGTCGGTATGTCGCGCTCTGGGACAACGGTTCAGTCTGGAATGAAGCCGCTACACTTCCCGCATGGACCAGCCCAACGACGCGCCGCCCCGTGGGCGCGGCATTTACCTGCTGCCGAACCTGTTCACCACCGGCGGCCTGTTCGGTGGGTTTTTCGCCATCATCGCCGCCTCGCAGGGGCGTTTCGAGGCCGCCTGCGTGGCGATCTTCATCGCCGGCATCCTCGATGGCATCGATGGCCGCGTGGCGCGGCTGACCAATACCCAGACCGAATTCGGCGTGCAGTACGACTCGCTGGCGGACCTGATCAGTTTCGGCATGGCGCCGGCGCTGGTGATGTACCACTGGGCGTTGCTGTCGATGAAACTCGATGGCCTGACGCTCGGCAAGATCGGCTGGCTCACCGCATTTTTGTACGCGGCCTGCGCGGCGCTGCGGCTGGCACGGTTCAACAGCCAGGTGGCGCACGTGGACAAGCGTTACTTCATCGGACTCGCCAGTCCGGCGGCGGCGGGATTGATCGCGAGTTTCGTCTGGACCATGCACGACCTGGGCTGGAGCGGCGAGGAACTGCGGTATCCCGCGATTGCAGTGACGGTGGTCGCTGCGTTGCTCATGGTCAGTCGTATCCGCTACAGCAGCTTCAAGGGCAGTGGCACCGGTCCGAAGGCGGATCGCGTTCCGTTCGTGGCCATCGTGATCGCATTGGCGGCGTTGATCGCGTTGGTCATCGATCCGCCGCTGGTGCTGCTGGTGGTCACGGCCGGATATGCATTGTCGGGCCCGGTGCTGTGGTTGAGGCGGCGCAGCAGCGGCCAGCAGACGACGCCGACATGACGTGGGACGCGCTCCAGCGGGAGATGCTGGCCGCGCTCGGGCATACGTTGTATGTCATTGGCGATTCGCCCGCGATCAGAGACACAGGTCATGCTGTCGAGACCGTGCCGGAAGCAAGCGCGCCGGCGCGAAGCATGCTGGATCGAAGCGCGCCGCCAAATGCCTTGTTGCGTGCGTTGTTGCGCGCCGCGAACCTGGGCGATGACAGCGTCCCATCGCTGCAATCGCAGCTGCCGCCACTGCACTCGCTGACCGGCAACGCAACTGCGAAACGCGCGCTGTGGCCGATGTTGCGTGCGATGCGCACGTTACAAGCCGCAAAATGAGCAGAGGAGTGCCACCTTGAATGCAGCGCTCGAGCGGATCGCCATGCCTGCCGGTCTGCGGCCGATGCGCGAGAGCGACCTGGATGCGGTGATGGCGATCGAGCAGGTGGCGTATCCGTATCCGTGGACCCGCGGCATCTTCCGCGATTGCCTGCGTGCGGATTATCCGGCGTGGGTGCTGGACGACAGCGAACGCATCATCGGCTACGGCGTGCTCAGCGTCGCCGCCGACGAGGCGCACGTGTTGAATGTGTGCGTGCGCCCGGATCTGCATGGGCAGGGTCATGGCCGCCGCCTATTGCGTTCGCTGATGCAGATTGCGCGGGCGCGCAAGGTGCAGCGTTTGTTCCTGGAAGTGCGGCCGTCGAATCTGTCGGCGATTGCGTTGTACGACAGCGAAGGCTTCAACGAAATCGGAAGGCGGCCGCGGTATTACCCGGCGAAACAGGGGCGCGAGGATGCGATCGTGATGGCGATGGAGTTGTTCGCCGAATAGCCGGGTTTTGTAGGAGCGCACTTGGGCGCGATGGGCTCTACCGGTAAGGCCTCATCGCGCCCAGGTGCGCTCCT
>JAJAYW010000104.1 GCA_026786005.1 Lysobacter sp.
ACCAACTCCCCGCCAACCCCGGGCCCCCCCCCCGCCCCGCCGCCCCCCCTCCCCCCCCTTGGGGCGCCCGGCCCCAACCCCCCCGCGGTTTCCACCCCCCCCCCCCCGCGGGGGCGCGGGTGGCCCGAAGGGCCGGGTGAGGGTGCGGCTCGACCGCTTTCCCTGCGCCATCACGCACTCGTTGCCATCGGCGGCGGCAAGGATTCACTGGTCAGCATCGAAGCACTGCGTACCATCGGCATCGGGCAAACCGTTAGCTGGATCGGCGGCTCGCAACTGATCAAGGCCTGTGCCGAGCGCACCGGTTTGCCCACGCTCAACATCGGCCGCCAACTTGCGCCCGAGTTGTTCGAGTACAACCGGCAGGGCGCTTGGAACGGCCACATCCCGGTGACGGCAATCAACTCTGCCATCCTCGTATTGGCCGCGTTGTTGCAAGGCGTCGATCAAGTCGTGTTTTCCAACGAACGTTCGGCCAGCTACGGCAGCATCATCGAAGGCGCCGGCGAAGTGAACCACCAGTGGTCGAAAGGCTGGACGTTCGAGCGCGCCTTCGGCGAGTACGTGCAGCAGCACATCGCTGCGGATTTGAACTACTACTCGTTGCTGCGGCCACTATCGGAACTCGCGGTCGCGCGCCAGTTCGCGAAGTCCGATCGTTACGACGCGTATTTCTCCAGCTGCAATCGCAATTTCCATCTGCTCGGCGAGCGTCCGGCCAATCGCTGGTGCGGCGTGTGCCCGAAATGTCACTTCGTGTTCCTCGCACTGGCGCCGTTCATGCCCAAGCTGCGGCTGGTCGGCATCTTCGGCCGCAACCTGCTCGACGATGCCGCGCAGACCGCAGGCTACGACGGCTTGCTCGAATACCAGGACCACAAGCCGTTCGAGTGTGTTGGCGAGGGCAAAGAGTCACGCGCGGCGATGGCGTCGCTGGCGGCGCGTCCGGAATGGCGCGAGGACTCGATCGTCGAACGTTTCGCCCGTGAAATCCGGCCACAACTCGATGCCGCCGAACTCGATATCGCGACGCTGATGTCGATCGACGACGAGCACCGCATCCCCGCGCCGCTGTGGGACAAGCTCCGTGCGCTGCTCGCCAATTAGAATCCGGCAGCTTGAGGGCAGGCGCGTCGCGTTATGGGGCTGGGGCCGCGAGGGCCGCGCCGCGTATCACGCCATTCGCGCGCGTCTGCCGCAGTTGCCGCTGACGCTGTTCTGCAAATCCGATGAAGTGTCCGATGCCCATGCGCTGGACGATGCGCTGCTGGGCGTCGAGACCGAAGCCACAAGCGAACGCCTGTCCGTATTCGACGTCATCATCAAATCGCCCGGGATCAGCGCCTACAAACCCGAAGCCTTGCAGGCAGCATCGCAAGGCACGCAATTCATCAGCGGCACGGCCTTGTGGTTTGCCGAGCAGCCGGATGCACGCACGATCTGCGTCACCGGCACCAAGGGCAAGAGCACCACGACCGCGTTGCTGGCGCATCTGCTGCGCGCGGGTGGCCATCGCACCGCGCTCGCGGGCAACATCGGCCTGCCATTGCTCGAATGCCTGGATGACGTCGCCGACTACTGGGCCATCGAACTTTCGAGTTACCAGACGCGTGATATCGCAGCCAGTGGCGTGCGTCCCGAGGTCGCGATTGTCCTCAATGTGTTTCCTGAGCATCTCGACTGGCATGGCAGCGAACAGCGTTACGTCGAAGACAAACTCGCCTTGATGACCGAAGGCAAACCGCGCATCGCGATCCTGAATGCGAATGATCCACGGCTTGCGCAGTTGTCCCTGCCGGATTCACAGGTGCATTGGTTCGGCCGCGAAGACGGCTGGCATTTGCGCGAAGACGCTTTGTATCGCGGTGATCAATTCGTTTTTGATACGAGCGCCGTTCCGCTGCCGGGTCGGCACAACCGCAGCAACCTGTGCGCGGTGCTGACCGCGATCGAGGTGCTCGGACTCGACGCGAAGTCGCTGGCGCCGCATGCAGCATCGTTCCAGCCATTGCCGCATCGCCTGCAGACGCTGGGTACGCGCGATGGCATCACGTACGTCAACGACTCGATCAGCACTACGCCGCATGCCAGCCTTGCTGCGCTCGATGTGTTCCGCGACCGGCGCGTCGCGATCCTTGTTGGCGGCCATGATCGCGGCATCGACTGGGGAAATTTCGCCGAAGCGATGCGGAAACAAGCGCCCGCGATCATCGTGACCATGGGCCAGAACGGACCACGTATCCATGATTTGCTTGCACCGGACGCGTCGCAGGCCGGGTTCGACCTGCGGGCAGCCGATGATCTGCAATCCGCGATTGCTGTTGCGCGCAAAGCCGTGCGCGACGGTGTGATCCTGCTGTCCCCCGGCGCGCCCAGTTTCGGCGCCTACCGCGACTACACCGAACGCGGCCGCCATTTCGCCCAACTCGCCGGCTTCGATCCCGACGCGATCGCCGCGATTCCAGGCGTGGGCCTCAACGCTCCATAGAGCGTCCTTCGACAGGCCCAGGATGAGCGGTAAGTAATTACTCCGCTGCTCTTGCTTGTCTCCTTCCCTTTCAAGGGGAAGGCCGGGATGGTGATGGTGTTGCTTTTTCTTGCAGTTCTGCCGCGAACATCAAAACCATCCCCACCCAACCCTCACCTTGAAGGGGAGAGCAAAGCACCGGCGTACGATCGCCCCAGGCGCGGCAAACATGGATGACGCGTGGACGCCTGCTTCACAGTGGATGAACACTCGCATCGTACGCTCGCATCATCCCTACAGGAGACCATCGTCATGCGCCGTTCGATCCTTGCGCTGTCCTTGTTGATGCTGTCCGCACCCACGTTCGCCGCCATGCAGGCCAAACCGGTCGAATGGAAGATCGGCAAGCAGAGTTTCAGCGGCGTATTGGTCTACGACGACGCCACGGTCACCGGGCGTCCCGGTCTGGTGATGGTGCCCAACTGGATGGGCGTCACTCCGTCCGCGATTACGAAGGCCAAACAGATCGCCGGCGACGACTATGTGGTGCTGGTGGCAGATGTCTACGGCAAGGGTGTGCGCCCGAAGAACGCCGAAGCGGCCGGCAAGGTCGCGGGCAAGCTGCGCGCGGATCGGGCCACTTTGCGTACGCGCGCCGAAAAATCGGTCGCCGTGCTCAAGGCGCAGGCAGGCAAGGCGCCGCTCGATGCGAGCAGGATCGGCGCACTGGGTTTCTGCTTCGGAGGCAGCACCGCGCTTGAGCTGGTGCGCGGCGGCAGCAACATCGCCGGTGTGGTCAGCCTGCATGGCGGTCTGAGCACGACGGCGCCAGCCAAGGCCGATGCGGTCAAGACACCGGTGCTGGTGCTCAACGGCGCCGATGATCGCGGCATCACCGATGCGGACATCGCCAGCTTCGAAAAGGAAATGGATGCGGGCGGCGCCGACTGGCAGTTCGTCAACTTCAGTGGCGCGGTACATTGCTTCGCCGAGGCCGATGCCAAGGATCCACCGGGCTGCGTCTATAACGAACGCGCGGCCAAGCGTGCATACGAAATGCTGCACGATTTCTTCCGCGAGCGTTTTGCCGCGAAGTAGACGGACTGATTCTTGTTGAATTCGCGCTGGGCCAGCGGCGATGCGGGGTCAGTGCGCGAATTGAAATCGGAGAGTGATCGTTGGGCTTTTGAACTGCAGTAAGCGGAGACATTCGGTCGTCGAGCTGTTGTAGGAGGGGCTTCAGCCCCGACGCTGTCGGTCTAAACGCGTCGGGGCTGAAG
>JAJAYW010000105.1 GCA_026786005.1 Lysobacter sp.
ACCCCCCCTGCCCCGGGGGGGGGCCCATTTCCCTGCGGGGCGGTGGCCCGGCGGCTGGGCCCCAAACCCAAACCCCCGCGCCCAACCCGCCGCTCTACAGGGCCCGGCTCGCTTAATCACCTTTCAAGCAATTTAGCCACCACCTGCTCCGCCAATGCGTCGGCGGTGTAACGGTCCGTATGCAGACGAAGGTCTGGGTTTTCCGGCGCTTCGTAAGGCGAATCGACGCCGGTGAAATGCGGCAACTCGCCACGGCGCGCCTTGGCGTACAAACCCTTGTCGTCGCGTTGTTCGGCCACCTGCAGCGACGTGTCGACGAACACTTCGATGAATTCATCGTCGGCGAACATCGCACGCGCCGCGGCGCGTTCGGCGCGGAACGGCGAGATGAAACTCACCAGCACGATCAGGCCGGCATCGGTCATCAGCTTCGCCACTTCGGCGACGCGGCGCAAGTTCTCGACGCGGTCCTCGTCGGTGAAACCCAGGTCGCGATTGAGGCCGTGGCGGACGTTGTCGCCATCGAGGATGTAGCTGTGATGTCCGAGTGCGTGCAGGCGCTTGTCGACCAGGTTGGCGATGGTGGATTTGCCTGCGCCCGACAAGCCGGTGAACCACACGCAACGCGCCTGCTGGCCCTTGGCGCGCGCGCGCGCGGCCTTGTCGACATCGAGGTGTTGCCAGTGGATGTTGCCGGCGCGGCGCAGGGCGAAATCGAGCGTGCCGGCGGCGACGGTGGCGTTGTTCTGTCGATCGATGAGGATGAACGCGCCGAGCGCGCGATTGTCGGCGTACGACTCGAACACGATCGGCTGGTCGAGTTCGAGATTGCAGTAGGCGACTTCATTGAGTTCGAGATGCGTCGCGGCGAGGTGCGCCTGCGTGTTGACATCGACCTTGTGCTTGATCGCGCTGACGGTGGCCGCGACCATGCGCGTGCCGAGCTTGAGCCAGTACGAACGGCCGGGCAGCAGCGGAGCATCGCCCATCCACAGCAGGTGCGCGGCGAACTGGTCGGCGACCGCGGGCGCGTCGTGGGCCGCGGCGATGACATCGCCGCGGCTGACATCGATCTCGTCGGCGAGGGTCAGCGTGATGGCTTGTCCCGTGCGTGCGCCTGCGATATCGCCATCGGGACCGAGCACGCGTGCAACACGCGTACGCCGTCCCGAAGGCAGCACCACCACGTCATCGCCAAGTGCGACTGCACCCGCGGCGAGCGTGCCGGCGAAACCGCGGAAATCCTGATGCGGCCGGTTGACCCATTGCACCGGCAGGCGAAAGCCGCCGGCGTCGCGCACGTCGTCGATCTGCACCGACTCCAGGTGCTCGAGTAGGCTGGAGCCGACGTACCACGGCGTCGATGGCGAGCGTTGCAGCAGGTTGTCGCCCTGCAGCGCCGACAGCGGGATTGCGGTGATGTTGGCGATACCCAGTTGTGTGGCCAACTCTCGGTATTCGCTGTCGATCTGCTGGAACACAGCCTCGTCGTAACCGACCAGATCCATCTTGTTTACCGCCAGCAACACATGGCGGATGCCAAGCAGCGAAACGATGTAGCTGTGGCGGCGCGTCTGCGTCAGCAATCCCTTGCGCGCATCGACCAGCACCACGGCAAGATCGGCGGTGGACGCACCGGTCGCCATGTTGCGCGTGTATTGCTCGTGGCCGGGGCAGTCGGCGACGATGAATTTTCGTTTTTCGGTGTCGAAGAAACGGTAGGCGACATCGATGGTGATGCCCTGCTCGCGTTCGGCGGCGAGGCCATCGAGCAGCAACGCGTAGTCGATCGCTTCGCCCTGCGTGCCATGGCGGCGGCTGTCGGATTCCAATGCCGCCAGCTGGTCAACGAACAGGCCCTTGCTGTCGTGCAGCAACCGTCCGATCAGCGTGCTCTTGCCGTCGTCGACGCTGCCGCAGGTGATGAAGCGCAACAGACCCTTGCGTTCGTGCTGTTGCAGATAGGCGGCGATGTCCGAAGGTGCATCCATCAGAAATACCCCTCCTGTTTCTTCTTCTCCATCGACGCTGCCGGATCGTGGTCGATGACACGACCCTGTCGCTCCGACGTCGTCGCCACCAGCATCTCGGCGATCACTTTTTCCAGGGTGTCGGCATCGGATTCGATGGCACCGGTCAGCGGGTAACAGCCGAGCGTGCGGAAGCGCACTTTCTTCTGCATCGGCATCTCGCCGTTGCGTAATGGCAGGCGATCGTCATCGACCAGGATGAAGGCGCCATCGCGCTCGACGACGGGCCGTTCGGCGGCGAGATACAGCGCTGGCACCGGAATCTGTTCGCGATAGATGTAGAGCCAGATGTCCAGCTCGGTCCAGTTCGACAGCGGAAACACGCGGACGCTTTCGCCCCTGTGCAGACGCGTGTTGTACAGGTTCCACAGTTCCGGGCGCTGCTGCTTGGGATCCCAGCGATGCTGCGCGCTGCGGAACGAGAAGATGCGTTCCTTGGCGCGCGATTTTTCCTCGTCGCGGCGCGCGCCGCCGATGGCGGCGTCGAAACCGTACTTGTCCAGCGCCTGTTTCAACGCCTGCGTCTTCATCACGTCGGTATGCACGCTGGCGCCGTGGCTGACCGGGCCGATGCCCTGCGCCACGCCATCGGGATTCATGTGCACGCGCAACTCGATGCCGGTCTCGGCGGCGCGACGGTCGCGGAACGCGATCATTTCGCGAAATTTCCAGCCGGTATCGATATGCAGCAACGGGACCGGCGGCTTGCCTGGTGCGAATGCCTTCAGCAGCAAGTGCAGCAGCACCGAGCTGTCCTTGCCGATCGAATACAGCAGCACCGGGTTGCGGAAGCTGGCCGCAACTTCGCGCAGGATGTGGAGGCTCTCGGCCTCCAGCCGATCGAGATGGCTGGGGCCGGGCTGTGACAGGTTCGGTGGGGACAGGTTTGGCACGGAAACTCGCGGCTGGCGGCGATCCAGCGGCAATCGTGACGCAAAACGCGCAGGAGCGCTTCGATTCGGGTTGTGCGGCATCGAGCGTGCGGATGGCAGGCCGTGCCAGCAGGCGGCGACCGGGTTGACCGATGCAACGCGCTGTTGCCGTGGAGATCATGGTAATTGGATGTGATTTCGCGCAGGGTGCGGCCATGACCATGGCGTCAGTCTCGATGGGTCCGTTTACGCCCGAGCCGGCGTCATTCGATGTTGTCGGCCAGCATTCCCCATCCCCCCCTTGCCGCCCGGAGACTCCCATGATCCATGACAGCATCCTCGACACCATCGGCCGCACGCCGGTCGTGCGCCTCAACCGCATCGCGCCACCGAACGTCGCGCTGTACGCGAAGATCGAATTCTTCAACCCCGGCGGATCGGTTAAGGACCGCCTCGCCATCGCGATCATCCTCGACGCCGAGGCCAGGGGCCTGCTCAAGCCTGGCGATACGGTGGTCGAGGCGACCTCCGGCAACACGGGCATCGCGCTGGCGATGGTGTGCGCGGCGCGCGGCTACAAGTTCGTCGCGACGATGTCGGAAACGTTTTCGATGGAACGCCGCAAGTTGATGCGCGCCTACGGCGCGAAAGTCATCCTGACCCCCGCCGCCGAACGCGGCAGCGGCATGGTGCGCCGGGCCGAGGAACTGGCGAAACAACATGGCTGGTTCCTGGCACGGCAATTCGAGAATCCGGCCAATCCGGCGTATCACCGGCAGACCACCGCCGCGGAAATCCTGCGCGATTTCGCCGGGAAACGACTCGATCATTTCGTCACCGGCTGGGGCACCGGCGGCACGCTGACCGGGGTCGGCGAAGTGCTGAAGGTGGCGCGTCCGCAAGTGAAGATCACCACGTGCGAACCCGCCGTGGCCGCACTGCTCGCCGGCCAGGAATGGAAACCGCACAAGATCCAGGGCTGGACGCCGGACTTCCTCCCCGCCGTGCTCAATCGCGATATCGCCGATGCGAACCTGCCGATCGACGACGTGCTGGCGCGCGACACCGCGCGTCGCATGGCGCAGGAGGAAGGTATCTTCGTCGGCATTTCCGCCGGCGCGACGATCGCTGCTGCGCTGGAAGTCGCCAAGTCGGCAAACGAAGGGGATGTGATCCTGGCGATGGTTCCGGATACCGGCGAGCGTTATCTGTCGACGTTCTTGTTCGAGGACGTCAACGAGGGTTCGGACGACGAGTGGCTGGGGGCGTTGTAGGACGGGCCTTGGCCCGCCATGCCGTGATCAGAACGCAAAGCGGTGGGCCAAGGGCACCTACACAACTGAATCGACGGGCGCATTGCGGTGCGAAGCGCAAATCTGGGCGTCGCCACCATCGTAGTCTGCACGGCCAGTGCTCAGACACCGATACGCCGGCACAACGCCGGCTTTTCTCGCCTGATCAGGACGTGCCCGACGCTTGCACCTTCGCGCCGCAGCCAAATTGGTCCAAGGCCAGATCAAACAACGCGGCGTACCATTTCACGTGGTTCAGCCAAGCTTCGTCAGCCACAGGCTGCCGCCGAACCCGCCCTGTTTCTGTCGGATCGGCGCGGCAAACTCGGGCAGCTGGTTTATCGCGTAGGCGCAGCCGAGCGTTACGCGCCAGGTATCCGCCGCGAACATCAGCAACGCTCGCACCAGATACTGTTCATTCCAGGAGAGCGCCTGCTCCAGCACCCAGTCCTGCGGATATTCGAAGGGCAAGAAGATGTCATGGAAATGGATATGCACGCCCGGTTTCAGCCGAGGCAGCACTTCAAACACCAGGTGGTTGACGTCGCTGCCGGTCTTGCTGACATGCGAGGAGTCGATGAACAGCACGTCACCGGGTTCCAGCGCCATGAAAACCGCAGGATCGACATCCTGGACCTTCTGTTGCAGCAGTTCGATGTCGGCACCGGCGAGCCGATGCAGGAACGGCCGCGGAAAGGGTTCGATGGCGGTGATCCGGGTCCCGCCCGCCAGGTAGTGGCGTACCACATCGACCATCAGCAGCGTGCTGTAACCGGAGCCGACCTCAATGATGCGCCGCGGGCGCCAGAGCCGCAGCAAGCCGAACAGGATCCTGGCATCCATCCCGGAAAATTCCGAGTTGCCGTCGTAATAGACCTCCAGCTCTTCGTCGGGGGGACCGGATTGCGGATAATCGAACCCGGCCACCAACCCGGCAAACGCGCCACGCAGCAGTTCAGCCTGGCCGTCGTGATTGAAATCGATCCCCAGGCACGGCGACGGACGCGGCCACAGCGAGTCGGCACGGGCGCGCACTTCCTGCCTGTCCACGACCGGTGAGTAGAACCCGCTATGGGTGAAGGCATCTGCGTCGCCGATGATCTTGCCGTTGCTGGCGAGGCGCGATTCCACAAAACTCCAGAACATCCTGCTTGCCAGTTTCCGCATGCGCTCTCCGACAGTGCTGACCAATGTCCCGGAGCGGCGACGTCATTTTCTCTGCCTTGCCAGCAGCGGCGATGGAACTATGAGGACTGGGACCACTGCCCGAGCGCCGCCAAGCCATTGTCCCGTGCGCGAGCGAACACTGTCTGCTGCGCCTTGCCGACATTGTTGACAAGATCCTGCGACCACAGCTTCAGTGCGGCGGACTGCATCGCGCGGCCGTAGGAAAACGATAGTGGCCACGGATTGGGACCCATGCGGTTCATCGCATCCAAGTGCGCAGTGGCGTCTTCATCAGACTGGCCACCGGACAGGAACACGATGCCGGGAAGGATCGCTGGTACCGTCGATTTCAGGCACATCAACGTGCTTTCCGCGACTTCCTCGACCGACGCCTGCTCGCCGCTGTCCTTGCCGGGCAGCACCATCGAGGCCTTCAAAATCGTGCCTTCCAGCATCACGCTCTGCTGGTACAAGGCGTCGAACAGCGAACGCAGCACAACCTCGCTGACTTCGTAGCAGGTCTCGATGTCGTGCGCGCCGTCCATGATCACTTCGGGCTCCACCATCGGCACCAGCCCAGCTTCCTGGCAGAGCGCGGCATAGCGCGCCAGCGCGTGCGAGTTGGCCTCGATGCAGGTGCCCGACGGGATGTCATCACCGATATTGATCACCGCACGCCACTTGGCGAAACGCGCGCCGAGCTTGTAGTACTCCTGCAACCGCTCGCGCAGTCCGTCGAGGCCTTCGGTAACGACCTCCCCCGGAAAACCAGCCAGCGGCTGCGGGCCCTTGTCGACCTTGATGCCGGGGATGATGCCGTTGTCCAGCATCACCTTGGTGAAAGGCACGCCGGCTTTGGTCGATTGGCGGATGGTTTCGTCATACAGGATCGCGCCGCTGATGTAGTCGCCCAGTTTCGGCGTAGTCAGCAGCAGTTCGCGATAGGCGCGGCGGTTTTCTTCGGAGTCCGCGATCCCCACGCCGTCGAAACGCTTCTTGATGGTGTTGTTGGACTCGTCGATCGCGATGATGCCCTTGCCCGCGGCGACCATGGCCTGTGCGGTTTCGGCAAGCTGTTCGATGCTCATAGAAAATCCTGGGTACGGCGGGTAAGAGCGCGATTATATCCCCGCTCCCATACTGGCCGTCGCCAGGACTTCGCGACGTCGGCACTAATTACCGCGCGCTCGTTGGTTGGCCCGGATCTCATTCGCGCGCTGTGCCCGTTGCGCTGCATCCATTTGAACGTGATTGAGTTCATTGCGAGCGGGGTTCCTCTTGATCTCCCTGAGCGTGGTGGCCAAGTCATCGATCTTGCAACGGGACCGCAGGACAGCCACGTCTTCGGCGTGTTTTCCCATGAATGTCATGGTGGCGACGGTGTGCGTAGTGACTGGGTCCTTGACCTCCGGGCGCGGCTTGAACTTCCATTGCGCCAGCGCCAGCGCAGACGCTTCAGCAAAAGCCTTCCAGAAACCCTGTTCCTGTGTATCGCTTCCGCTGCTTGCCCACGCGCGGACCAACGCAAAATCCGACGTGGTTCCATCAGGGCTGATTCGATACGAAATAGCCGTGCATACGTTATCGCCCCGCGCAGCAAATGCTGCTGGATAACCCGGAGCACCCAAAGTCACACCATCGGCGATCAGCCACTGGTCTCGAATACCGCCTTCGTTGACAGTTCGCTCGCTTTCGGCGTGCGCCGATGGCGCGACAATGGCTGCAGCAAGTAGAAGCGCCAAGCCACTGCGAGACATGTCCTTCATGCAATTCTCCCAAAAGATTTTAGAGGGACTGTATAAGCGCTTTTCGAAGGTCCATTAACCCTTAAACAGGAAATACACCCGCCGCGTGTTCGCGTCAATGCGCACCGCGCCTGCCCTTCATACTTCATCAGGTGTGTACTGAATCGGCCAGCATGTCGCTCACTGGTTACACCCACTTTGCCTCCACTGCGGAGGCCGCTGGTTTACAGATCCCCCAATCCCTCGGCACGCCCACCGGAGCCCACTTGAAGCAGTCTTAGGGTATTGGTCGCCCCATGCTGCTCCATGTGATCACCGCTGGTGAAGATCACGCGGTCGCCCTCGGCCAGCAACCCCGCCTTGAACATTGCCTCGAGCGCCGCGCGCGCGGCTTCGCGCGTGGCCATGCCGCGGCTGTCGAAATCTACCGGGAACACGTCGCGCATCAGCGCCATGCGCCGTCGCGCGCCGGCATGCCGGGACAGGCCGTAAATCGGGACTGACGAACGGAAGCGCGACAGGTAGCGCGCGGTGCCGCCAGACTCGGTCATCGCCACGATCGCGCGTACGCCGATGTGTTCGGACAGGAACATCGTAGCCATCGCTATGGCCTGGTCGGCGCGTTCCAGGTCGCGCTGCGCTTTCTCGAAATCGGTATCGGCTTCGAATTGTTTTTCCGCGCCGACGCAGATGCGCACCATCGCCTCGACGGCCTTGACCGGATAGTTGCCGGCGGCCGATTCCTGCGACAGCATCACCGCATCGGTGCCGTCGATCACGGCATTGGCGACATCGAGAACTTCCGCTCGCGTCGGGATCGGACTGTCGACCATCGATTGCAGCATCTGCGTCGCGGTGATCACCACCTTGTTGCGCAGCAGCGACTCGCGAATGATTTTTTTCTGCAGGCCCGGCAATTCGGCGTCGCCGATCTCCACGCCCAGATCGCCGCGCGCCACCATGACCGCATCGCTGGCCTCGACTATTTCGGTGAGGTTCTCGATGGCCTCGGCACGCTCGATCTTGGCGCACAGTGCCGCGTCGCTGCCAGCCGCGCGTGCGATGGCGCGCGCTTCGTTCATGTCGGCGGCGTTGCGGCAAAACGAGACCGCGATGAAGTCGACGCCGATGCCGGCCGCCACGATGATCAATTCGCGATCGCGATCGGTCAGCGCGCCCAGCGACAGACCGCCGCCAAGTCGATTCAAACCCTTGCGATCGGACAACACACAGTCATTGAGCACGGTGGTGACGATGCGTTCACCCTCGATCGCTTCCACCTGCAGTTGGACGACGCCATCGTCGAGCAGCAGCACATCACCGGCGCGCACATCGTGCGGCAAACCGAGATAACTCACTCCAACCTGGGAGGCATCGCCCGGCGGCGCGTCAGCGCTAGCCACCAGGTCGAAGCGTTCGCCGGTGCGCAACTGCACGCGGCCTTCGGCGAAGCGTTCGATGCGTATTTTGGGACCGGGCAGATCGGCGAGGATGCCGACTTCGGCACCCACGCGCGTCGCGGCCTCGCGCACCGCTTGCGCACGCGCGATCTGGGAGGCGGGATCGCCATGCGAAAAATTGAGGCGGACTATATTCACGCCGGCCTTCAACAAGGCATCCAGCACATCGGGCGGATCGGTGGCGGGCCCCAGCGTGGCAACTATCTTGGTGCGGCGTCGATGTTCAGGCATGGCAAACTCCGTCAATAGCCCACGCTAGCACAGCTCGCGCAATCGCTTAACGACAACACCATGTCCACTTCGCAACCAGATGAAGCCACAAAGGCGACAGCAAAAGCCGTCGACGATCTGCCGCTGTTGCGTGGCAATCGTATCCGCCTGCGCGGCTTTCGCCAGGACGATATCGATGATGTGTACGCGCTGTATTCCGATCCGGCGGTGACATTGTTCTGGAGTTTCCCTGCATGGACGCAACGCGCGCAGGCCGAAGACTTGTTGCAGCACGCCATCGTCAGCTGCTCGTCGGACAAGATCCTGTGTTGGGCAATCGCCGACAGCGGTAGCGATCGTCTCATCGGCTCGCTGACGCTGTTCAACATCAATCGCGCGCAAGGCCGCGCCGATATCGGCTACGCGTTGCATTCCGGACAGTGGGGCAAGGGGTATGCGAAGGAAGCGCTGCGGCTGGTGCTCGACTACGTCTTCGATACCTTGAAGCTGCGCCGTGTCGAAGCCGACATTGATCCGCGCAACACTGGCTCCTGCAAGCTCGTCCAAGGCCTTGGTTTTCGCCACGAAGGTTTGTTGCGTGAGCGATGGCTGGTCGACGATGCGCTGCAGGATTCGGCCATCTATGGGTTGCTGGCGCGCGACTGGCACAACCAGCGACGTTCGTAAGACGCATGACTGCATGTGTAGGAGCGCACCTGGGCGCGATGGGGCTCTACCGGTAACGCCACATC
>JAJAYW010000106.1 GCA_026786005.1 Lysobacter sp.
GGGGCGCCCGGGGGCGGGTGTCCCCAGGGTCCCGAGGCGGCGCCGCCGCGTTCAAAAACCCATAAATTATTCAATCCCCCGGGTGTTCACCCCGCTCCTACGAATACCGCGCTTCCCATGTTGCTGCTGCGCGACATCGCTTTTGACGATGTCGCCGCATTGCTCGCCCGCTACGGCCTGCACCTCGAACGCATCGAAGATGGTGCCCTCATCCCCGGCAGTTACTGGGGCGAACCTGAAGCCGGCGTCATCGCCAGCACCGTCTATGCGCGAAACGACACGCCCGTGCATTCGTTGCTGCACGAAGCCGCGCACCTGATCGTGTTGCCGCACGACCGCCGTACCGCCGTCCACACCGACGCGACCGATTCGATCGACGAAGAAGATGCCGTCTGCGTGCTGCAGGCCTTGCTCGGCGATGCCCTGCCCGGCGTCGGCCGCGATCGCATCCATGCCTGCATGGACACATGGGGATACACCTTCCGTCTCGGTTCCGCGCGCGCCTATTTCGAGCGCGATGCCGAAACGGCATGGCAATGGCTGGGTACACTCGGCCTGATCGACGCCAATCGCCACTTGCTTCCGTAGGGTGGGTCTTGACCCACCGCTTTTTCGCTTCGGACACAAGCGGCGGGTCAAGACCCGCCCTACGCACTTTCTAAACATGCGGTGGCTCAAAACCCACCCAACGCACTTGCACGTCATACCAGTGCGTTCTAGCCTGCCCGTCCCAGCGCCCTCGCCGCGCCCGTTCAGGAATACTGCCCGTGACCCATCGCCATGTCCTGCTCGCGCTCGCCGTCACCGCGAGCCTGCTGTCGTTGTCCGCCTGCAAGAAGTCGCCGTCGCCCGGTGCGGAAACGCCTGCGAGCACCGCGATCAAGCCGCCGCCGGCCGGCGAGACCGCCGATCAGTTCATCGCCCGCGTCAACGCCGAATTGAAGGCCATGTATCCCGAGCTGACCGCCGCGCAGTGGCTGTCGAGCACCTACATCAACGACGAGAGCGAGTTGCTGTCGGCCAAGAGCAATGAACGCTATCTCACGCAGCTCAAGAGCTGGATCGAGCAGGCCAAGCGTTTCGAAGGCAAGCAGATGTCGGCCGACACCGCGCGCGCGATCACGCTGCTCAAGCTCGGCACTTCGCTGCCACCACCGAACGATCCGGCCAAGCTCGCCGAGCTGACCCAACTCGCCACCAAGATGGAAGGCATGTACGGCAGCGGCAGCTATTGCAAGACCGAAGGCGATGCCAAGAGCTGCCGCGAGATCGGAGAACTCGAGGACGTGTTGCGCAACAGCCGCGATTACGATGCGCAGCTGGATGCCTGGCAGGGCTGGCACACGATCTCGGTGCCGATGCGCAAGGATTACCAGCGGTTCGCCGAACTGGTCAACGAAGGCGCCAAGGACCTGGGTTACGCCGACACCGGCGAGCTATGGCGTTCCGGCTACGACATGACACCGGCTGAAATCGCCGCCGAAACCGATCGTCTCTGGGGCCAGGTCAAGCCGTTGTACGAACAACTGCATTGCTACACGCGCACCAAGCTGCAGGCCAAGTACGGCGCCGACAAGGGTGCGGTCAACGGCATGCTGCCCGCGCACCTGATGGGCAATCTGTGGCAGCAGGACTGGGGCAACCTGTGGGACGTGCTGCAGCCTTACGCGAACGCGGGCAGCCTCGACATCACCGGCGCGCTGGAACGGCAGTACCAGCAGGAGATTTCGACCCAACTGGGCCGGCTCAACAGCAGCCTTCCGGGTATCGAAGAGCGCGACGAGATCGAACGCACCGCGCAGCTCGACAATGCCAAGAAGATGACCGAACGCGCGCAGGACTTCTACATGTCGCTGGGCATGGCCAAGCTGCCCGAGAGCTACTGGCAGAAAACGCAGTTCATCAAGCCGCGCGATCGCGACGTGGTCTGCCACGCCAGCGCGTGGGACATGAACCTGGCCGGCGACGTGCGCACCAAGATGTGCATCAAGCCCAACGAGGAAGATTTCACCACCATCTACCACGAACTTGGCCACGTCTATTACTACATGGCCTACAACAACCTGCCCCCGCTGTTCCAGACCGGCGCGCATGACGGTTTCCACGAGGCGATCGGCGACACCATCGTGCTGTCGATGACGCCGCAGTACCTGCAGTCGATCGGCTTGGTCGGCGAGCAGCAGGTGTCGAACGAGGCGCTGATCAATTCGCAGATGCGGATGGCGTTGGCGAAGGTGTCGTTCCTGCCGTTCGGGCTGATGATCGATCGCTGGCGTTGGGGCGTGTTCGATGGCTCGATCAAGCCGGGCAACTACAACACGGCGTGGTGGGACCTGAAGGCCAAGTACCAGGGTGTCGCGCCGGCGACGCCACGCGGCGAGGAATTCTTCGATCCGGGCGCGAAGTACCACGTGCCGGGCAACACGCCATACACGCGTTACTTCCTGTCGCACATCCTGCAGTTCCAGTTCTACAAGTCGCTGTGCGACGCGGCTGGTTACACGGGTCCGCTGTATGCGTGCAGTTTCTACGGCAACAAGGTGGCCGGGCAGAAATTCCAGGCGATGCTGGCCAAGGGTGCAAGCCAGCCGTGGCAGAAGACCATGAAGGAACTCACCGGCGGCGAGAAGATGGATGCCGCGGCAGTGCTCGAGTATTTCGCTCCGCTGCAGACGTGGCTGAAGAAAGAGAACGAAGGCCAGACCTGCGGCTGGCAGGCGCCTGCGGCGGTCGCGACTCCAACCACGCCTGCGGAACCGAAGAAGATCTGAACCGTTAACGAAAAACGACCTTGAAGAAAGACGGCAAGTACCAGTTCCGCTCGGTCTCGCCCGGACACTACAAGGTCACTGTCCAACGCGCCGATGGCAAGACCGTTCCCGCGCAAATCATCGTGGTGCAGGTAGGTACCACTACTCGCGTCAAGTGATCGCACGGCCGCAGCCATGGTTGCCAACCCGCGTCTGCGCCTTGCGCTTTTGTAGAGCGGAGCAAGCTCCGCTCTACAAGAAGTCAAAAGCAGCGGAGCAAACAACCGCTCGTCCTGAGCCTGTCGAAGGACGCACTGCAGGAAGCCTGACATGGCCGGCGCAAGCCGGTTTTTTTATTTCGTGACAGGCACGGCATACTCCTCGCATGAGTCCCGACGCCGACCTCCTGCCGCAAGCAGCCGCCCATGCGCGCTCCCTGTCCGCGCGCTTTTATGTCGATGCGACGATGCCTGCGCTGGACCGGCACGCGATCTTCGACCACGCCTGGCATCTCGTTGCACATGCGTGCCAATTGCAAAACGCGGGCGACCATGTCGTCGCGGATCTCGCCGGATTGCCGGTGATCGCGGTGCGCGGCGCCGACGGCGAGGGCATGCCGGGTGAAATACGCGTCATGCATAACGTCTGCCGCCATCGCGCGGGGCCCATCGCGCAATGCGATGGGCTTGGCGCGAAGTCGCTGCGTTGTCGCTATCACGGCTGGACATATGCGCTGGATGGCGCATTGAAGTCCGCGCCCGAGATGCAGACCGCCGAAGATTTCCACGTCGAGGACATTCGCTTGCCGCAGTTGCGGGTGCGGGTCTGGCAGGGTTTGGTGTTTGCCAGTTCGCACGACGATGCATCGGATTTCGATGCGCTGGTCGAAGGCATCGATGCACGGCTGGGCACGACGCGTGGACTCGAACACTACGGCCACCACCAGCGCGTCGGCTACGACGTCGCCTGCAACTGGAAGGTGTACGTCGACAACTATCTCGAGGGTTATCACTTGCCGCACGTGCACCCGGCACTCAACCGGATGCTTGATTACCGCAGTTACGTGACCGAGACACACCACTGGCATTCGCTGCAATGGAGTCCACTGCGCACGTCCGATGATGGCAGCAGCAACACGCTGTATGGCGATGGCGACGCGCTGTACTACTGGCTATGGCGCAACACCATGCTCAACATCCTGCCAGGCCGTTTGCAGACCAACCGCATCGTGCCTACAGATGTCGGCCGTTGCCGGGTCGAATTCGATTTCTACTACCCGATGGACGACTCCGGCCAGGCACGCGCGAAACGCGAGGCGGACCTGCAATTCAGCGACGAAGTGCAGCACGAGGACCTGGGCATTTGCGAAGACGTGCAACGCGGCCTGGCTTCGGGCTCGTACGAGCCGGGCCGCTTGAATCCATTGCGCGAGAACGCCGTGCATCACTTCCATGAATTGCTGCGCCGCGCTTATCGCGACGCGATGGCAGGAGCCACGTAATCTCGAAATAGACACATCATCCCGCGAAGCAGCAAGCCATCTTCGCGGGGATGATGGGCAAAAGACGGTTTCACTATCCCTCCAGGGCATAACACATGGACAGCAACGCCGAACGACCGCTGGGCATCTGGTCGGCCACGGCCCTCGTCGTCGGCAGCATGATCGGCTCCGGTGTGTTCCTGCTGCCGGCGTCACTGGCGCCTTATGGTGCAGCGAGCCTGCTCGGCTGGGGCATCACCCTGTGCGGCGCGATGTTCCTGGCACTGACCTTCGCGCGGCTGGCGCGGCAATGGCCGCAGACGGGCGGCCCGTATGCCTATGCGCGGAATGCGTTCGGCGACTTTCCGGGCTTCATGATCGCGTGGAGTTACTGGATCTCGATGTGGTGCGCCAACGCCGCGATCGCGGTTGCATTCGCCGGCAGCATCGGTGCGATCTTTCCTGCCGCAACATCGACGCCCGTGCGCAGTGCCGCCTGCGCGCTCGGCGCGTTGTGGGTCTGCAGCGCGATCAACCTGTTTGGCGTGCGCCAGGCCGGGCGCATGCAGTTGCTGACCACGGTGCTGAAGCTGGTACCGCTGTTGTTGTTCGGCGGCATCGCCATCTGGTTCGTCGATGGCAGTGCCTATCGCCCGTTCAATCCCACCGATCTACCGTTGCCGATCGCGGTACATGCCACGGTTGCGTTGACGCTGTGGGCGCTGCTGGGCCTTGAAGCGGCGACGGTACCCGCAGGCGCGGTCGCTGATCCAGATCGCACGATCCCGCGCGCCACCGTGCTCGGCACGTTGCTGGCTGGCATCGCCACCATCCTCGCCTGCACGGCGGTGCTCGGCGTGTTGCCCGCAAGCGTGCTGAAAACATCGGCGGCGCCGATGGCGGATGCGGCCGGCCTGTTGTGGGGACACGGCGCGGCGATCGGCATGGCCACGCTGGCCGCGGTCTCGTGCTTCGGCGCATTGAATGGGTGGGTGCTGCTGTCGGCGCAACTGCCGATGGCCGCGGCACGTGATCGCCTCTTTCCCGCTGCGTTTTGCAGACTCGATGCACGCGGCACGCCGTTCATTGGCATCGTGCTCAGCAGCGGGCTGGCGAGTGCATTGGTCATCGCCAACTACTCGCGCTCGCTGGTGCAGTTGTTCACGTTTTCGATCCTGCTGTCGACCGCGGCGACGCTGCTGCCGTATGTCGCCAGCAGCGCGGCGTGGCTGCGGCGTGGCAATGGAACGGGGCGCGTTGTCGCGGTACTGGCGCTGGCCTTCAGCCTGTATGCGCTGTTTGGTATCGGCGCGGAGCCGTTGCTGTGGGGCGGCGCGTTGGTGGCCGCCGGATTGCCGCTGTATGTCTGGCAGCGCCAGCGTAGCCGCAGAAAGTCGTGATTTTGTAGGAGCGCACC
>JAJAYW010000107.1 GCA_026786005.1 Lysobacter sp.
AACACCGCGGGGGGACATACATCCCCACGCTCATCACCCGTTGTCCGGCGGCGCTTGCCCCGCTGCTTTGCATGAACAAAAACCCCAACCGCCGCGGAGAAACCTCCGCTCTACCAAGGCAAAGATCAGGAACATGCAAATTTCCACACCACACGGGGCTTCGAGATGACGATGCATGGCAAACGGGTTTGGGGGCTGGCGATTGGCGTGATGCTGCTTGCCGGCTGGGCCACGGGCGGCACGGTGCTGGATCACAGCTATCGGCCACTTTCCGGAAAAACGCAGGTCAATCTGCAAAAGAACTATGGCGGGCAGGTCCTGCTGGTGGTCAACACCGCCAGCAAATGCGGCTATACCCCGCAGTTCGAAGGCCTTGAGGCGCTGCATGCCAGGTACAAGGCAAAAGGATTCGCGGTGCTGGGATTCCCGTCCGGTGATTTCATGGCACAGGAGTTCACCGACGAAAAGAAGATCCAGGAATTCTGCACGCTGACCTATGGCGTCAAATTCCCGATGTTCCAGAAGGTCCATGTCAAGGGCGCCGAAGCCACGCCGCTGTACAAATCACTAGCAAAGGCCACCGGTGAAGCGCCGAAGTGGAATTTCCACAAGTATCTGATCGCTCGCGATGGACGGGTGGTGGCCAGCTACGGCAGCCGCACCAGACCCGACGACAAGGCGCTGGTCACGGCCATCGAGCGCGAACTTGCGGCGTCCGCTGCGGTCAAGCACTAGCCGCGCGCGGCGATTGCCGCAATCCACGGCGCCCGCGACAATAGACAGGTTGCGCCTCCGTCCGGCGAGCGCTCACAGGAGTTTCCATGAAGGTTTGGGTGCGCGGCCTCGCCGCGGTGTTGTTGGCGACCAGTGCGTTTGCCGTCATCGCGCAGGCCGCCTTGGTCAGCGAACGTGACAAGAACAGTTACATGGTGGGCATGGACGTGGGTCGATCGATCGCCCCGGTCGGCCCGGACATGGACCCGGTCGCATTCGAGCGCGCCGTGCGCAATGCGTTTGCTGGCGGCAAGCCGCTGTTGAGCGAAACCGAAACCAAGACCGTGGCGCAAACGTTGATGCAGCGTGTGCAGGCACGCCAAGTTGTTGCCGGACAGCCCGCGCCGGGCGCACCCAAGTCCGCCGCAGCATTGCCGCCGATCGCCAGGGACAAGGTCGGCCTGCTGGTCGGTAGCGATGTTGGCCGCTCGCTGGCGCCGATCAAGGATGAGATTGATCTGTCTGTGTTCATGCGCGGCGTCCGCGTGATGATGGAGCAAGGCAAGCCGTTGCTGGCCGAGGCGGAAACCAATGCCTTGCGTGAGGCCTTTACCAAGCGCATCAACGAAAAAATGCAGGCACTGGCCGCGGCCGCTTCCGGCAAGAACAAGGCGGACGGCGCCGCTTTCATGGCGAAGAACAAATCGGTGAAGGGTGTGTTCTCCACGCCCTCCGGTCTGCAATACATGGTGCTGCGCCAGGGTGCCGGATTGCGGCCCAAAGCCAGCGACCGCGTCCGGGTGAACTACCACGGCACCTTGCTCGACGGCACCGTCTTCGACAGTTCCTACGATCGCGGACAGCCGGCCGAATTCGCGTTGAACCAGGTTATCGCCGGCTGGACCGAAGGGCTGTCGATGATGCCGGTGGGCGGCAAATACCGTTTCTGGATTCCCGGTGAGCTGGCCTACGGCGAACGGGGTGGTCCAAGCGGATCGATCGGTCCCAATGCGACCCTGGTGTTCGATGTCGAATTGCTGGGCATCCCGCAATAATGTCGCCAACAGCAGTCGCCAACAGCAATTTCCACCACTCAATCCCCAATCCAGTTGCCATTTTTTCCAATCGATATTTCCGATCCGTCAGTCCAGCGCTGGCGCGATCGAGTCACCCAGGAGTTTCAGATCGATGATGCATTTCCCACGTAACACCTTCGCTCGCAACACCGCCGTCTGCATGATTGCCGTATCCGCACTGCTGGCGGCCGGCTGCAAGCCAGGCGACAAGGCCGCCACCGACAAATCCGCCACGGCGGCCACCGACAAGGCCGACGCCACCAGCAAATATCCCGGTCTGGCCACCGAAAAAGACCAGGCCAGCTACATGGTCGGCATGGCGATGGCCAAGCAACTCGAGCCGATGAAGGACGACGTTGATCTCGACGTCATGATGAAGGCGATCAAGTCCACGTTTGCAGGCGAAAAACTGTTGATCAACGAGGAACAGGCGGCAGAAATCGGCGCGACGTTCGGCGAGAAAATGCAGGCCAAGCAAATGGCCAAGATGATGGGCGAGTCCAAGAAGAACCTGGCCGACGGCCAGACCTTCCTGGCCGCGAACGGCAAGAAGCCGGAGGTCAAGACCACCGCATCCGGCTTGCAGTACCAGGTGCTGACCGAAGGCAAAGGCGCCAAGCCGAAGGCCACCGACGCCGTGCGCGTGCATTACAAGGGCACGCTGCTGGACGACAAGACCTTCGACAGTTCCTACGATCGCAACGAGCCGGCCGTGTTCCCGTTGAGCCAGGTCGCACCGGGTTGGAGCGAGGGCGTGCAGTTGATGCCGGTCGGCAGCAAGTACAAGCTGTGGATTCCGAGCAGCCTGGGTTACGGCGAGAAGGGCACGCCGGGCGGTCCGATTCCTCCCAACGCGACGCTGGTGTTCGAAGTCGAGTTGCTCGAAATCGTCAAGGCGCCCTGACCGCAACCAGCGCTTCGTAACAGCACTTGAGAGCACGCGATGCGCGTCAGCATTTTTGGCACAGGCTACGTCGGTCTCGTCACCGGCGCATGCCTGGCCGAGGTTGGCCATCATGTGGTGTGCGTCGACATCGATGCCGCCAAGATCGACGGCCTCGATCGCGGCGTGATCCCGATTTACGAGCCGGGCCTCGAGCCGATGGTCAAGGCCAATCACGCGGCTGGACGACTGGTCTTCACCACCGATGCGACACAAGCCATCGCGCACGCCGACATCATCTTCATCGCCGTCGGCACGCCGCCGGATGAAGATGGCAGCGCGGATCTGAAATACGTGTTGGCAGTGGCCAACACGATCGGCCAACACCTCGAACGTCCTGCCTTGATCGTG
This sequence comes from Lysobacter sp., assembly GCA_026786005.1. Taxonomy (GTDB): domain Bacteria; phylum Pseudomonadota; class Gammaproteobacteria; order Xanthomonadales; family Xanthomonadaceae; genus JALYOU01. The sequence continues at coordinate 3,085 of JAJAYW010000107.1, forward strand.
GGCAAATCCACTGTCCCCGTGGGCACGGCCGACAAGGTGCGCGAGGCGATTGGCAGTGCATTGGCGCTGCGTGATGTGGACGTCCCGTTCGATGTCGTGTCCAATCCCGAATTCCTGAAGGAAGGTGATGCGGTCAAGGACTGCATGCGCCCCGACCGCATCATCATCGGTGCGTCCAGTGCGGCTGCCGTCGAAACGATGAAACGCCTATACGCGCCGTTCAATCGCAATCACGATCGCATCGTTGCGATGGACGTGCGCTCTGCCGAGCTGACCAAGTACGCGGCCAATGCCATGCTGGCGACCAAGATCAGTTTCATGAACGAAATCGCCAACATCGCCGAGCGCGTCGGCGCCGACATCGAACACGTCCGTCACGGCATCGGATCGGATCCTCGCATCGGCTGGCACTTCATCTATCCGGGCGCAGGCTACGGCGGATCGTGCTTTCCGAAGGATGTGCAGGCACTGGCCCGCACGGCCCGGCAGGTTGGCTATGACGCGCGGTTGCTTGAGTCCGTTGAAGCCGTCAACGACAGCCAGAAGGGTCATCTGTTTGAATTGATCCAGCGTCACTACGGCAGCGACCCCGGATCAAGTCCGGGGCAGGTTTTGCGTGGCAAGACGTTTGCTGTCTGGGGCCTGGCGTTCAAGCCGAATACAGACGACATGCGCGAGGCATCGAGCCGTCGTTTGCTGGCGCAATTGTGGGAGGCCGGCGCAAGCATTCGAGCCTACGATCCCGAGGCACGTGGCGAAGCGCGGCGCATCTTTGGCGAGCGCAACGATCTGCTGCTGTGCGAGTCGGCAAAGGCCGCGCTGGACGGTGCCGATGCGCTGGTGGTGGTGACCGAATGGAAACAGTTCCGCAGTCCGGATTTCGCACGGGTCAGGTCGGCGTTGCGCGACGCGGTGATCTTCGACGGCCGTAATCTTTACGATCCGGCCGAAGTCGAGGCCGCGGGCATCGCCTATTGGGGCGTGGGCCGTGGGCGCTCGATCATGCTGGATCAACACTGAGTCGACTACGGATGGGCACCGATATCGAACGTCGCTTGGTGGAACTGGAAACGCGGCTCGCATTCCAGGAGCATGCGCTCGCGGAATTGAGCGATGCGCTGGCGGCGTCTCGCATCGAAACCACCCGCAATACCGAGTTGTTGCGACGTGCGCTGGACGATCTGAAACAAGTCCGTGGCACGCTCGATTCCGACCCGGCCGAAGAGCCGCCCCCACCGCATTACTGAGCCTGCGTCGATAGCCAGCACACATGAAAATCCGCACATGAGCGACTCCCTACGCGATCAATTGCTTGGCCTGGGTTTCAAGACCGCACCGAAGCCGGATCCGAAGCCGACTCCACGGCCACATCCAAACCCGCCGTCGAGGCCCGAACGCAGGCCTGAGCATGCGCAGTCCAGGCCGCAGCGTCCAAACCAGCCGCTTCCAAATCAGCCGCGATCGGCGCAGCCTCGCAGGCCCCAGCCAAAACCGGCCACGCCACGCACGCGTGAGGAAATCGATCTGGCCAGGGCCTACGCGATCCGCGCGCAGAAAGAAAAAGACGAACGCATCGAAGCCGAACGCCTGAAGCAGGAGGAAGCGCGGCTGCGACGTGAGGCCAAGGCCAAGCTCGCGGAGCTGCTCAAGGACAAGGCGCTCAATGATCCGGCCGCCGAGATCGCCCGGCATTTCAACTACGGCGGCAAGATCAAGCGCGTGCACGTCACCGCGGAACAACTCAAGGCGCTCAACGGGGGCGAACTGGGCGTGGT
>JAJAYW010000108.1 GCA_026786005.1 Lysobacter sp.
CGCGACGCCGCGATCGCCTGCTGGGCCATGCCGTGCGCACCGAGCGGCTGGCCAAAGGCGACGCGGCTCCGCGCACGTTCGATCATCGCCTCGAGTGCGCGCTGCGCCAGACCGATCAGACGCATGCAGTGGTGGATGCGGCCGGGACCGAGCCGCGCCTGCGCGATCTGAAAGCCGCTGCCTTCGTCGTGCAGCAGGTTGGCGACCGGCACGTGGACCTGCTCGAAGCGTAGTTCGACATGGCCGTGCGGCGCGTCGTCGTAGCCGAACACGCGCAGCGGTCTCATGACGCTGACGCCGGGCGTCTCCATCGGCACCAGCAGCATCGATTGCCGGCGATGCGGCGCGGCCTCCGGATCGGTCACGCCCATCACGATCAGCAATGCGCAGCGCGGGTCGCCGGCGCCGGTGGTCCACCATTTGCGGCCGTCGAGTACGTAATGATCGCCGTCGCGCTTGAAACGCATGGCGATGTTGGCGGCGTCGGATGACGCAACCTCGGGTTCGGTCATCGCGAACGCGGAGCGGATCTGGCCTTCGAGCAACGGCGTCAGCCAGCGCGCCTGCTGCTGGGCGTTGCCGAATTGCGCCAGCACTTCCATGTTGCCGGTGTCGGGCGCGCTGCAGTTGAAGATCTCCGGGGCGATCAGCGAACGCCCCATGCGCTCGGCCAGTGGTGCGTAGTCGAGGTTGCTCAGGCCGGCGCCATGTGTGGTGTCCGGCAATGTCTCCACGGGCAAGAACAGATTCCACAGGCCATCGGCGCGTGCCTGCGCCTTGAGCGTTTCGAGCAGCGGCGGCGGCGTCCAGCGCGTCGCCGGATCGGCGTCCCAGGCCGCGAATGCCGCTTCTGCCGGCGCGACGTGCGCAGCCATGAACGCCGCGAGCTTCGCGTCGAGCGCGCGACTGCGGTCGCTCTGTGGGAACAGCCCGGCTTGCGGCGGTGACACGGGTGTCATGGTCATGCGTCTTCCGCCAGCGTCACGCCCGGCAATGACAGCACGTATTCCGCGCCCATCAGTTGCGACGGCGTGTGGTAGCCGGCCGCGTCGGTGCCGCGCAGCAGATGTTCGACGATGCCCAGCGACGCGGACGCGGTCAGCGTGTAGCCGTTCGGCACCACGAGATGACGCTGGATTTCCCGCAGGGTGTCCGCGCCGCCGGCGTCGCGCACCTCGCCCCACACATGGGTCACGGTGCCCGCACGCTTTTCATCGGACGGCCCGCGCACCGAACGCGCGATGCCGCGCTTGAGAAACCATTGCACCAGCGACGTGTCCAGCAACGGACCGAGCAGCCGCAGCCGCCGAACGCGCGCGATCGTCGCCGGCGCCACCGCCATGTACACCTCGACATTGGCGATGCCGGTGCTGACATGGGCGGTGTAGACATCGCCCCATGGAATCGTCATCGCCGTACGCGCCTGCCCGTCGCGCACGAAGCTGCGCGTCTTCCACGCCAGCGGCACGCGCCGCACTTCGCCGTCGATGCGGACGCGCCCGCCCTTGCCGAGGCCTTCGACGCTGGTCTTCGCGGTGCCGGGGCTGGGGCCGCCACCGGCTTCAAACGCCAGCACCAGATGCGTCGCCGCAGGCAGCTCGCGCTTGAGCATCGCCGCGAGGCAATCGGTCGGCACCACGTCGAAGCCGGCGCCCGGCAACACCACGATCCCGCGCTCGCACGCGCGCGCGTGCTGCGCGTGGCAATGCGCGAACACGTCGATCTCGCCGGTGATGTCGAGGTAATGCGCACCGGCGGCGAGGCAGCCTTCCAGCATCGGCGCCGCCGTCGCGGAGAACGGGCCGGCGCAATGCAGCACCAGGCCGATGCCGTCGAGGCCGGCGTCCACCGCGTCGCGATCCTGCAGATCGAAGCGACGATGTTCGAAGCCGAGTTGTTGTGCCAGCTCCGCGACCGCGTTGCTGCGGCCGGCGAGGATCGGCGTCAGTCCGCGCGTTTTGGCTTCCTGCGCGATGAGCTGGCCGGTATAGCCGTTGGCGCCGTAGATCATCCACTGCATGGTGCGATTCCTGCTGTGATTACTGGTGTTGTCACTGGCCTTGCGAGCGCTGCGCCACCAGTTGCATCAGCTGGCGGAAATACAGCGACGGCGCCCAGCGTCGCAGCCGCCAGCGCGTGGCCGCGCCGCGCGTCGGCAGGATCAGGAACTGGCCGCGCGCGAACGCGTCGAAGATATTGTCGGCGACGCCGTCGAGCGTATCGCTGCTGCGCGTCATCATCTTTGCCGCATGGGTCTTCATCGCCTCGCTGCCGCGCCACTGCTGCAGCAGGTTGGTCTGGAAGAAGGACGGACACGCCACCGACACCGACACTCCGCTGCCGTGCAGCTCCGCGCGCAACTGTTCCGACAGCGTGACCACGCCGCCCTTGGCGACGCCATAGCTCATGATCGACGGCGCACCCGCCAGCGCCGCAAACGAGGCGATGTTGAGCATGCGTCCCGACCTGGACGCCAGCATGCCGGGCAGGAACGCCTGGCAGCCGCGCACCACGCCGAGCAGGTTGACCTCCAGCACCTCGCGCCACTCGTCCATCGTGGTGTCGAGCAGGGTGCCGCCGCTGGCGATGCCGGCGTTGTTGATCAGCACCTCCGGCGCGCCCCACTGCGACAACACGGCGTCGCGTAACGCGGTCATCGACGCGTCGTTGCCGACATCGGCGGTGAAGGCGGCATGGCCATTGCCGGGTAGCGACGCGCGCGCGGTTTCGGCGCGTTCGCCGTGCAGATCGACGCAGGCCACGGCATCGCCGCGCGCGGCATGGCGCTGCGCCAGCGCAAGGCCGAGACCGCTGCCGGCGCCGGTGATCAAAACCCTGCGTCCCGCCATGTTGTCGCTCTCCCCGATGCGGCATGCTGGGCGCCCGATTGCGACCCAAGGCCTGCACCATGACACAACCGGATTTGTTCGATCTAGCCGGAAAAATTGCATTGGTGACCGGCGCATCGCGCGGCATCGGCGAAGCCGCGGCGCGATTGCTGGCTACCTGGGGCGCGCACGTGGTCATCAGCAGCCGCCAGCAGGACGCCTGCGAACAGGTCGCCGCCTCGATCCGCGACGGCGGCGGCCAGGCCACGGCATTGGCCGCGCACATTGGCGAGCCCGCGGCGATCGACGCGCTGTTCGCCACGCTGGATGCGCGCGGCCTGGCGCCCGGCATCCTGGTCAACAATGCCGCCACCAACCCGCACTTCGGACCGATGTGCGAGCAGTCGCTGGCGAGCTTCCAGAAGACCATCGACGTCAACCTCCGCGGCTATTTCTGGATGACCGTGCAGGCCGCGCAACGCATGACACGCAGCGGACGCGGCGGCGCCATCGTCAACATCGCCTCGGTCAATGCACGCCGCAGCGCGCCGGGACAGGGCGTGTACTCGATGACCAAGGCCGGCATCGTGTCGCTGACCGAGGGGTTTGCGAAAGAGCTGGGCGCGCAGGGCGTCCGCGTCAACGCGGTGTTGCCCGGGCTCACCGATACCAAATTCGCCGGCGCACTCACCTCCAACGAACCACTATTGAAGCAGATGCTGCAGCTGATCCCGCTCGGCCGCGTGGCGCAGCCGGGCGAGATCGCGCCGCTGATCGCGTTCCTGTGCACCCCGGCCGCAAGCTACGTGACCGGTGCCAGTTTCAACGTCGATGGCGGTTATCTTGCGTAGCCCATCGCGCACTCACCCAGGAACACGACGATGATCGATTTGCATTATTGGCCCACGCCCAATGGCCACAAGATCCCGATGATGCTCGAGGAGCTGGTCGAGCAGGGCCACGCACTTGCATACACGATCAAACCGGTGGACATCGGCGCCGGCGACCAGTTCAAGCCGGACTTCCTGGCGATTGCGCCCAACAACAAGATGCCGGCGATCGTCGACCACACGCCTGCCGACGGTGGCGCGCCGATCAGCGTGTTCGAGTCGGGCGCGATCCTGCTGTATCTCGCCGATAAAACCGGACGCCTGATTCCACGTGACCTGCGCGGCCGCGTCGCCACGCTGGAATGGCTGTTCTGGCAAGTGGGCGGATTGGGGCCGATGACCGGGCAGCATGGCCATTTCAACGTCTACGCGCCCGAGCCGGTGCCGTATGCCATCGACCGCTATTCCCACGAAACCGCGCGTCTGCTCGGCGTGCTCGACAAGCACTTGGTCGATCGTGCGTTCATCGCCGGCGATGCGTACGGCATTGCCGACATCGCCTGCTATCCGTGGATCCTGGCGTACGACAAGGCACCGCCGGACCTGAGCGAATTACCACACCTGCGCCGCTGGCATGCGGAGATCGAAGCGCGTCCGTCGACGCAACGCGCTTATGCGCTGGGCCGCCAGGTCAATCCGTCGATAGGGCAGCCGTTGAGCGACGCGGAGCGCAAGCAGTTGTTCGGGCAAGGCGCGGGTTGATGCAGGCGAGACGTTTACACACAGTCTCAATACTTTTGGCGCCGTCCTAGATAAGGTCAGAGATCAACCTGAAGCGGCCTAACGCCTGAATTAAGCGGAGCCGCGAAGCGGCTTCGACTTGAATGAATTATTAGACCTTGCTGCTCGGCCAAGCAATCTGCACTGTGCGGTGCTTCATAACGCAATCACGCAAGTACAAATTGATTAGGCTTTGATACGGAACCCCCGCCTCGTTCGCCATGCCCTTAAAGTAAGTCACGACGTCCTCCGAAAGACGCATTGAGACAGGCTTCTTCAGCTTGGCCGCATAAGGATTCTTGCGGGATTTCATTTTGGAGAGATCGTATTCGGCTTTCATGGTGGTCACTGCCCGTAAGGGGAGCCTTCTAGTTTTGTGGCTTTTCGCGCGGAGATGATGCGGATCACGCCACCACTGTCGCGCTCACAGTGGCAAACAAGCAGGAGATGAGCACCGCTGCTCATGCCTAGCATGAGAAAGCGCTCCTCGTTGGAGGAGTTGGGCTCGTCGTAGAACTGAATGGCGAATTCGTCATAGAAGACAGACTGGGCCTCCTCAAAGGAAACGCCATGCTTCCTGAGGTTTGAGGCGGCTTTAGCCGGATCCCAGTCAAATTCTACCATCTGTACATTGTATGGATGATCGGCGCTTTTGTAAGGTCTAACGCCTGA
>JAJAYW010000109.1 GCA_026786005.1 Lysobacter sp.
CCGTTTTTCCCCCTGGGTCTTGCTTCCGTCGGTCGGCGCCCCCCGGGGCGCGTGGGGCTTACCGGTTACCGCCTCAGCGGGCCTGGGGGCGCTCCTACAAAGGCCACCGGATTTTGTGGGAATAGGGGTAAATCTTTATCGCGCCCAGGTGCGCTCCTACAACGGCGCGTCGCCGCTGCCGGAAGCCGTGCGCACGCGCTCGCTGAATTCCTGCAGCCCATGCGCGGTCGGATCGAGCGCCTTCGCGCTCGCCAGCGCCTGCGCTGCAAATGCGATTTCACCCGCGCCAAGGCGTTCTGCGCCGACCGCGATCCAGCGTTGCGCCAGTCGCTGCTTGCCATCGCCAATGCGTTTATCGGTCGGTGCCAGTTGCTGCCACGCGTCCAGGCAGACGGCAGCCCGGCGCAGCCGGTTGTTGCGCAGCTCGTCTTCGTAACAACCGCGCGCCGCCGGCAGCACGCGCGCCGCGGCCCGTTTGACATCGGCATTGGCCGGCGCAAGCGATTGCGCGGCGCGCAGTTTGTCGTAGGCGCTGTCGCCGGGCGGCGTCAGCCAGTCGCCGCGCGCCTCGGCGTCGGCCGCTTCCGCAAGCAGGCGCGCCACCTGTTGTTGCTGCCTGCGCGATGGCAACGTTGTCAGCGTGCGTGACTGCAGGCGGCGGACGCGTTGCAGGTGTGCTTGCGCGGTGCGCACGGCCGCGGCCTGCGGGTCGATCTCGCGCGCCTGTCGCAGCGCGTTTTCCGCCTCGGCCATGCGGAAATCCGACGCCAGGTGTTCGGATTGCCGTGCGTAGTAGGCGCCCGTGCGTTCGATGCCGGCCCGTGCATCGGCATCGTCGGGGAATGCGTGCAGCACTGCGCGCCAGGCCTCGAGCGCAGTCTGCGGACGGTTCTGCTGGAGCGCACGCGCGGCCCGCCGTTTTTCCTGCTCCGCCACGCGCGCGAGCTGCGCCTGCACTTCGGGCAATCCGACGTGGCCGGTATCGTATTCGCGCACGCGTTGCAGGGTTGCCGCGGCCTTGACCAAGTCGCCACCGTGCAGGCTCTTCTGTGCCTGCTGCAACACATCGGCGAGGGCATCTTCGCGACCTTCCAACGCCTTGGTATTCGCCGGCTCCAATGCGATGACGCGTTTGTACAACGGCAATGCGGCATCCGGAGCGCCGTCGAGTCTGCCAGCGCCGTGCGCGGTGATGGCCGTGGTCAACAGGCCTTCGAGGCCCGCGTGTTCGGCTTCACGTTGCCGCAGCGCACGCGCGATGACATCGGTCTGCGCCCGCGGTGCGGAGAGATCGCGCGCCAGCTGCAAGCTTCGATGCGCCCCATCGAAGTGGTTGCGTGCGATGGCTGCACGCGCCTGCGCCATGGCGGCCTCGGCGACACGCATCAGGCCTTGTGGCGCTTCATTGCGGTCTGGATCGAGCGCCAGCGCCGACTCGTAGAGTTCGCGCGCGCCACTGCCGTCGGTCGCCGTCAGCCGGCCCTGCGCCATCGCCTGCGCAGCCTGTTGCTGCAACGCCTGGATGCGGTTTTCCGGATACAGCCGGTCGGCGAGCGGCTTGCGGAACAGCGTCAGCAGTAGCGCAATGAGCACGATCGCCATGCCAACCCACAGCATCCATCGCGACGGGATCGACTTGCGCGATGACTCGTGTTTTTTTTCCGGCTTGCGGAAGTCGATCTCGTCCAGCCAGCCGAAGCCGGGCTCGATCCGTTGCTGGGCGTCGCGTGGGTCAGTCACCCGCGAAGGATAGGCAATGTCGATGAGTCGGACGTGAGCGGCGGTGCGTGACTGCCCCTGATTTTGTAGGAGCGCACCTGGGCGCGACCTCACCCCGCCCGATGCGCCTCATGCACACCCGGCAAGGCCGCCAGCTTGCCGAGCAGCGCCGACAACTGTCCGAAATCCGCAACGCGCAGCCGCAGCTTGAACCGCACCCGTCCGCTCTTGCGATCGATGTCGCTGGCGATGCTGGTGATGTGCGCGTCCTCCTGCGCGATCAGGTTGGTCACTTCCTTCAATAACCATTTGCGGTCCAGCGCCACCACCAGCACATCGACCTCGTAACCGCCGCCTGCCCGCCCCCATTCCACCGGCAGCACGCGTTGCGGTTGCGATGCGGCCAGGCGCGCGAACGCCGCGCAGCTGTCGCGATGCACCGACACCCCGCGGCTACGGGTGAGGTAGCCGACGATGGCCTCGCCCGGCACCGGCTGGCAGCACCGCGCCAGCTGCATCAGCAGGTTGCCGACACCTTGCACGGTGAAACTGGTCTTGCCGAGTTTGGGTACCTTGCCCCGTTGCGCGGGCATTGCGGTGGGCTGCGATGGCGCAGTCGCCGCGCGTTCGTGCTCGTGCAGCGCACGGCCGACTTGATGCGGCCCCACGTCGCCCAGCGCGACATGCACATGCAGTTCGTCAATGCTGCCTGCGTTGAATTTCGCCAGCACCGGAGACAGGTCGGCGTTGTGCAACCCGAGACGCTTGAGTTCGCGATCGAGCAGTTCGCGCCCGGCCTGCACGTTGCGCGCGCGATCGAGTTTGTGGAACCAGTTGCGGACTTTTTCGCGCGAACGCGGACTGGCGAGAAAGCCGTTGGATGCGATCAGCCAGTCGCGCCGCGGCTCGCCGGTTTTCGCAGTCAATATCTCAACGCGATTGCCGCTGCGCAGCTTGTAATCCAGCGACACGATGCGGCCATCGACCTTGGCACCGCGGCAGCGATGGCCCACTTCGGTGTGGACTTGGTACGCGAAATCCAGCGGCGTCGCCCCTTGCGCAAGGTCGATGACCTCGCCTTTGGGCGTCAGCGCATACACGCGGTCCTCGACCAGCTCGGTATCGAGTGCGCCCGACAGGTCCTGCGCATCGCCAGTGCGCCCACCATCGGCATGCGCGTCCAGCAACCGCCGCATCCACGCGATCTTGCGGTCCTGCGAAGCGTCGCCGCCGGCGCTGCCTTCCTTGTAACGCCAGTGCGCGGCCACGCCCAGTTCGGCCTGGCGATGCATCTCGTGCGTCCGGATCTGCACTTCCAGGGTCTTGCCCTCGGGACCGGACACGGCGGTGTGCAGCGAGCGATAGTCGTTGCGCTTGGGCCGCGCGATGTAGTCGTCGAATTCGGTGGGAATCGGCACCCACAGCGCATGCACCACGCCCAGCGCGGTGTAGCAGGCGGGGATGTCGTCCACCAGCACGCGCACCGCTCGCAGGTCGTACAACTCGCCGAAGGGCACGTCTTTTTTCTGCATCTTTTTCCAGATGCTGTAGATGTGCTTGGGACGGCCGGCCACGTCGCCGGTGACGCCCTGCGCCAGCAACGCATCCCGGAACGTGGACTTGACCTGCTCGATGTAGCGCTCACGCCCGGCGCGTTTTTCGTCGAGCAGGCGCGCGATGCGCTGGAACGTCTCCGGTTCCAGGTAACGGAACGCCAGGTCCTCCAGCTCCCACTTCAATTGCCAGATGCCCAGCCGGTTGGCCAGCGGCGCGTGGATGTCGCGCGCCAGTTGCGCCAGCGCACGTCCTTCGACAAGCTCAGGATGAGCGGGATCAGGAAACTGCCCGGACACCGCCCGCATCCGCGCCAGATGCCGCGCCAGCAGGATCGGCACCACGCGCAGGTCGCGCACGATCGCCAGCAGCAACCGGCGCAATCCTTCGGCGTTGGCCGAGCCCGTCGCCTCGCCATGCAGCGCCCACACCTGCCCGGCTGCTTTCTGGCCTTCGAGCAGGCCGTGCACACCGGGAAATTCGCGCAGCAGGCGTGGCATCAGCTCGGCTTGCAAGGCGGGCAACGCGTGCACGATGGTGGCCGCGACGACCTCGCCATCGGCGCCGAGTTGCGCCAGCGAAGCGAGCGTGTCGGTGAGCACCTGCAGGTCGTCTTCGCTGTCGAAGGACGCTGCATGGCCTGCCGCCGCGATGATCGTCGCGTGCAACAAAGCCGGCATCGCTTCGGCGGCAGGCCGTTGCAGGATTGCGAGCAGGTCGGTGGAGGAGATCACTGGCACGCGATGGTTCCCGCTGCGATGGCTCTCACACTAGCGGTGCGCGGGCATGCGGAACAGTCCGGGGTGTTTCAGTGATGGAAGCTCAGCGTTTCGTTTCCGGAAGTTATGGCTAATCGACTCACGGGCATGTCTGCTCTCTTCTTCCGTCGGCGACCGAAGGGAAGTGCAAAGCTGAGAAGATGCCGCGACAGCGACAGACGCCGCGAAGCAAGAACCCTTGGGGTGTGAGGGCGAGGGAGTGACGCGGCTACGGAACGTGCGCTGCGACCTGATGGTCCTCGCCCTCATCCGCCCTTCCCTCAACTGCCTGTCGGCAGTTTCGACCTTCTCCCGAAGGCGGAAGGGAAAAAACGAAGCGGCCTTCGTGGAAAGACGCTTAATCACTACCCAGCGCCGCAAGTCGCGCCGCCAACCGCTTCGGCGAAACACCGCTGCGCGCGCCGAGTTCCTGGGCGAACAGCGAGACGCGCAGTTCTTCCAAGTCCCAGCGGAAGGCTCGCCACTCGGCTGTTGTTCCCGCATTGCCTTCCCGCAATCGCCGCAATGCGTCCACGAATGGCTTCATCTCCAGCATCCGTGCCTGGTCCTTGACCGGATCGCGCAATGCACGCTCGCCGCGCAATACCAGCGCCTTCAAATAACGTGGATAGTCGTCGAGCACTTCGGCGGGCACGTCGCGCAGAAAACCGGGCGGGGTCAGCTCCGCCAGTTGCGTACGCATGTCATCAAGATTGCCGCTGGCCCATCCGATCAATGGCGAGTCGAGTTTGACGCGGACTTCGGCGACCACGCCGAGGATCGTTTCGGCCTTGGCCAAGCGTTGCATCGCTTCCCCGAACACCTGTCTGCCGATGGCATCGCGTCGTTCCGCGAACGCGGCGCTGTCGCGGACGCCGATAAGGTCATCGGTGGTCAATGCGTCGAATGCGCCTTCGACCAGGTCGGCCCGCAGGCGGTCCCTCGACGGGCTCAGAGCCTGCCCCGGACTTGATCCGGGGATGAGCGGATCTGTTTTGGTGTCGTTGCGCGGCGCAGCGGATTCGATCGCCGCATGCAGCAACGCGGTCTTCGGCTGGATCGGCAATTGTTTCCGCGCGTGCTTGAGCTTGTCTGCCAGCGCGAGGTGCAGCAGGCGGCGCACGCCCAGTGGATGCCGGCGCCGCGCCTCCTCTTGGTCGGCATACACCGTCAGGGTGACGCTGTCGCCAGCATCGTCCAGCGCCGGGTAGGCGGCGACACCACCTGCGCCCGCGACCGACAGCGGAATCGGTTGCTCGGGAAACGTGGTCAATCCGATTGCCGCGAGGTCGCCGGCGGCGCGCTCGGCGAACGCATCGGCAGCGCGCGCGCCGAAGCGCTGTCGCAAGTCGCCCAGATCGCGCGATTCGGCCAGCACGACCTTGCCGTCGCGATCGAGCAAGCGCAGGTTCGCGCGCAGATGCGGTTCGAGTGCATCGATGCCGAATTCGGTGGCCGGCAGCGCAACGCCAGTCGCCTTGTGCAGGAAACGCGCAAGCGTGCCTTCCAGCGAGTCGGCCTGCGCGACCGGGAACGCTTCGGCGAAAGCGCGCGCGAAATTCGGGGCGGGCACGAAGTTGCGGCGCAGCGATTTGGGCAAGGTCTTGATCAACGCCGTCGCCTTGTCCTGCACGAACCCCGGCGCGACCCATGACAAGCGCGCGGCATCCAGCGCATTCAACAGATGCAGCGGCACGGCGACGGTCATGCCGTCGTCCACCGCGCCCGGCTCGAAACGGTAGCGGACGGCAAGGCGCGCGTCGCCGAGCGGCAGGTACGGCGGGAAGCGTTCGGCATCGCTGCCCTCGCCCACCAGCAACTCCTCGCGCGACCATTCCAGCGCCTGCTTTTCCGCGGGCGGCAGTTTGCCGAACCACGCATCCAGCGCCTGCGTGTTGTGCACGTGCGGCGGCAGGCGATCGAGGTACCACTGCGCCTGCCAGTCCTCGTCGACCACCAGGCCGGTGCGGCGCTGCTTGGCTTCCTCGTCCTTCGCTTTTTCGAGCGTGGCCAGGTTGCGCGCAACGAACACGCTGCGGGTGTTGATCTCGCCGGTCAGCAACGCATCGCGCACGAAGATATCGCGGCTTTCCTGCGGGAACAGGGCGCCGTAATGGATTGGCCGTTTCGGCGCCAGCACCAGTCCGAACAGGCTGATCTGCTCGCTGCCGATGACGCGGCCCTGCGACCGCGACCAGCGCGGATCGTGCTGCCGGCGCGCCAGCAGGTGCGGCAATTCGGCGATGGCCCAGTCGGGTTCGATGGCGGCATTGGTCAGCGCCCAGATTTTTTCCGTATCCAGCAAGGTCGCAGACAGCACCCAGGTTGGCGGTTTTTTCGCCAGTGTCGAGCCGGGGAACAACTGGAATTTGCGTCCACGCGGGCCGTCGTAGACGCCGCGCTCGGTGCGTTGGCCAATCTGCGTCGGCAATCCCGTAATCAACGCGCGGTGCAACGTCGCGTAATCGGTGGCATTGACTGCGTAGGGCGGGTTTTGACCCGCCATTGACGGTCGCGGAGGGTCTTCCATGGAGAGCGGCGGGTCGAGACCCGCCCTACGCCATCCCAGCTCCTCGACTGTCAGTTTCAATTGCCGATGCAACTCGCGCCACTCGCGCATGCGCAGGAAACCCAGGAAGTGCTTCTCGCACCACGCGCGCAATTTCGACTGGGTCAGTTCCTCGTGCGCGACGCGATACGCATCCCACAACTTGAGGATGCCGATGAACTCGGATTTGGCATCGGCAAATTCCGCATGCGCGTTGTCGGCGGCCGCGCGCTGGTCCGATGGACGTTCGCGCGGGTCCTGTATGCCGAGGAAACTGGCAATGGTCAGCATCTCGTGAACGCAGCCGTGCGCGTGTGCGGCGACCAGCATGCGCGACAGTTTCACGTCCACCGGCAAGCGCGACATGGTGCGGCCGATCGACGTCAACGTGCGATCGCCATCGACCGCGCCAAGCTCGCCGAGTTGCTGCCAGCCGTCGGCGACCGCGCGCGGATCGGGCGGCTCGAGGAAGGGAAATGCTTCGATGCTGCCCAGTCCCAGCGACAGCATCCGCAGGATCACGCCAGCAAGAGCAGCGCGGCGGATTTCCGGGTCGGTGTACAGCGGCCGCGACAGGAAGTCGGCTTCGCCGTACAGGCGATAACAGATGCCTGCGGAGATGCGGCCGCAACGTCCCTGACGCTGGTTCGCGCTGGCCTGGCTGACCGGTTCGATGTGCAGGCGGTCGAGTTTCTGCCGCGGGCTATAGCGCTTGATGCGCGCGTAGCCGGGGTCGACGACGTAGCGGATGCGCGGCACCGTCAATGAGGTTTCGGCGACGTTGGTCGCCAGCACGATGCGGCGTTTGCTGCCGGGATTGAACACGCGATCCTGGTCGCGCGCCGATAACCGCGCGTACAGCGGCACGATTTCGGTGTGGCGATATTTCCGCCGCTCCAGCGCAAGATGCGCATCGCGGATTTCGCGCTCGCCCGGCAGGAAGATCAGCGCATCGCCGAGCGCATCCTCGCGCGTGAGTTCGTCGCACGCGGCGACAATGCCATCGAGCACGCTGCGTTCGCCGTCGCTATCACTCTCGCCTTCCAGCGGCCGGTAACGCGTCTCGACCGGATAGCCGCGGCCTTCGACGTCGACCACCGGCGCGTTGTCGAAATGCTCCGCGAAACGCGCGGTGTCGATCGTGGCCGAGGTGACGATGATTTTCAGGTCGCGACGCTTGCGCAGCAGTTGCTTGAGATAGCCGAGCAGAAAATCGATGTTGAGGCTGCGCTCGTGCGCCTCGTCGATGATCAGCGTGTCATACGCGGACAGCCGGCGATCGGACTGGATTTCGGCCAGCAGGATGCCGTCGGTCATGAACTTGACCACGGTGTCGTCGCCGACGTTGTCGTTGAAGCGCACCTGGTAACCGACCGTGCCGCCGAGCGGGACCTGCAACTCTTCGGCAACGCGCCGCGCGACCGTGCGCGCGGCGATGCGCCGCGGTTGCGTGCAACCGATCATGCCGGCGGCGCCGCGCCCGGCGGCCAGGCACAACTTGGGCAACTGCGTGGTCTTGCCCGAGCCTGTTTCGCCGGCGATGACCACGACCGGATGCTTGCGGATCAATTCGACGATGCGGTCGGCCTCGGCGGCGATCGGCAGCATTGGATCGGCGGCAACGCGCGGAAGCGACGCCAGCCGTGCTTCTCGCGCGTTGACCGAGTGCGTCAATGCGGTTGCGAAGGCTGTTTGCGCCGCGGCGTCCTGCGGCTTGCCCTGCCAGCGCGACCACAGCCCGTGCAGGCGGCCACGGTCGCGTGTCAGCGCGCCCCCCGGGGCGCGCCCGGCCGGGGGGCGCCCCCCCCCCCCCGGGCCCCGCGGCCCGCCCCCCCCCGCCCCCCCCCCCCGGGGCCGGCGGCCCGGGGGCGCGGGCCCGCGTCCAAGCCCCCCCGCCCCGGGCCTGTTGCAACGCCCGCTTTTGAGCAGCGTGTTTTGGATCAGCGTCGATAGCCTGCATCGATCATTTCAACAGTCCAAATTCATTTCATGTGAACAGGTGGGCAGCTTATCGTGTCGTCATCCCCCCACCTGGAGCAACGACATGGTCAAACCCGCGAAGAAGAAAGCACCGGACAGCAGCAAAGCCTCGGTGAATCCTCCCAAAAGCACGCCTGCCACTAGCGCACCCGGCATCGATATCGGGATCAAGACCGCGGATCGCAAGCACATCGCCGATGGGCTCTCGCGCTTCCTCGCCGACAGCTACACGCTGTACCTGAAGACCCACAATTTCCACTGGAACGTCACCGGCCCGATGTTCAATGCCCTCCACAACATGTTCGAGGCGCAATACACCGAGCAATGGATGGCGCTGGACGAGATCGCCGAACGCATCCGCGCGCTGGGCTTCAACGCGCCCGGGTCGTATGCCGAGTTCACCCGCCTGTCGTCGATCACCGAGGAACCGGGGCTGACTGACACCGCCAATTGGCACGAGATGGTGCGGCAGCTGGTAGTCGGCAACGAGGCCGTCTGCCGCACCGCGCGCAAGGTGCTGGACATCGCCGACGATGCCGACGACGCGCCGACGGAAGACCTGCTGACGCAACGCTTGCAGACGCACGAGAAGTACGCGTGGATGTTGCGGTCGTTGCTGCAATAGATTTTGTAGGAGCGCACCTCGGCG
>JAJAYW010000110.1 GCA_026786005.1 Lysobacter sp.
GACCAGCTGCGCTGTTGAAGAGCTTGACCAGCTTCGCTGTTGAAGAGCTTGACCAGCTTCGCTGTTGAAGAGCGTTTCGCGCTGCGCGCGAGTTCATTTCTTTTGATGAGCCCACTGCGTGCGAAGCACGCGAACAGCGAAGCTGGCCCGAAGGGCGAGCGCACAGCGCGAGTCAAGAAAAGTCACCAAAAGAAAGGGCTTTCCCCGAGGTGGAGCACAGCCGGCCGTTTGATCGCTACGGGGATTTTCCGACTCGGCATCCTGCCTCGATCGGAAAACGGCGCACATCCTTGTGCGCCGCCCTTCGGGCTATGACGTGCACAATGACTCACCTAATACCGCTCATCCTGAGCCTGTCGAAGGACGCTCTTGATTTTCGTCACGATCGCGGCTTCAGCACATCCTGAGCCAGACGAAGGAGTGCACATCGCAATATCGAGCCACGGTTTTCCAAAAATTAAGCGCTACGGAACTGATCATGGCCGGCAGTATTCGCGCTCGTAGTCCAGTTCGCGTTGCATCGCTCCCGGGTCCAGGTCGGTCATCAGCCTTCGGATGTTGCGTTGGTTTTGCGGGCACGGGTCTTGTTCGTAGCCGGGTGGGGCGAACAGGTATTGGCCGACTGCGGCCACGACGTCCTGCGGCGAGATTTGCCGCTTCATGCGGATGCGGTTGGCGGCAGGCGCATCGAAACCGCCGGTGCGACTGGCGAAAGGATCGAGGGGTACCCGCTCTGCCTCCGCGAGTTGCTGCGCATGGCGGCGGCCCTGTTCCAGAAAGACTGCCGACAACGAACGTACCGGCTGCGGAGGCGCGGCGGCGTCGCGCGGGATGACGGCGGCATCGCGCACCGCTTCCGCGTCCCGCGGCCTGGCGCGGATCGGCGGCTTGCGAACCGCCATTGCCGCGATCGTGGTCGACGCGGCAGCGATCGGCGGCGGCTCGCGATCGATCCAGACCAACTGCAATCGTGTCGTGTGTTCGACTTGCTTGAGCCCGGGTGTGTCGATGCGCGTCAACCCGCGCCACAGCACCGCGTGCAACAGGATGACGATGACCCAGGCGAGCATCGACTCGCCGCTCCACTTCCTTGTGCCGTGCATCCACACCTCGCGACGTTGTCGGCGCGGAGTGTGGCGAAGACGTCGTTAATGGCTGGTTATCCCTCAATCACTTTCGGGTCTACGCGAGATGATTCAGATCATCGCCGCGGCTATTGGCAGTCCTTCTGCATCGCGAGTTGCGAAAGGCGCTTGGTGCGCGGATTGCGCATGGTCGACGCAGCGGCGGTAGCGCTTTCGCCCGTCAACTTGCGTGCTTCGGCGGCGTACGCGTCGCCAGCAACTTTGCCTTTCGCCTGAATATCCGCCTGGTTCGCCGCGATCGCAGGCGCAATTGCTGCGTTCGGGACAAACGGGGCGATCGCGGCGAGCGCATGATTTGTGGCCACGTTCGGTGCCAACGCCGCGGCAGCCTTGGTCCCGTGGCGCTCGTTGAGCGTTTGCCCATCGCGGAGAGTCTTCTCTCTACGCGCCGCTTCCTCTTTTGAAATGCGCATGTCGCGCGTGGCGGTTTTAAGCTCCGCAAAGATGGCGGCGCAGCTCATGGATTCATCGCCCGGTCGGTGAGCGGCCGGATCATCCTTGGCGATGTCCATCATCGACCGGCACGCCTCCACGGTCATCGGAGCGTTGGGCATGTTGGCAAACGCATCGCACATGGCCGGATCGACCGTCGGCATCGCCGCCTGCCCCCCATGGCCGGTTTGCGCCGATGCACTGCATGCAAACAACATTAAAACGACTGCCTTCGGGATCAGATTCGACATGAGGATGTTCCTGTGGTTTGGGGGTTGAGTCGACGCTACTTCGGCGGATTGATGCGGATGGTCGGGTCGTTGAAGCGCGAATAACGAATCGTCGTACCGACGACTTTGTCCAGCACTTTGCTGTCGACCTTGATCTGCAGTGGGTAACCATTGCCACCGATCCACATCGTCGACGTGTTTGGCTGCGGCTGGGTGTTGCTCACCCGATATTTCTTCGCGGGCTTGCCGTCGACCAGCTCGATGCCGAGTGCCTTCACCGT
Organism: Lysobacter sp.; assembly: GCA_026786005.1. Classification (GTDB taxonomy): domain Bacteria; phylum Pseudomonadota; class Gammaproteobacteria; order Xanthomonadales; family Xanthomonadaceae; genus JALYOU01. Next base: position 2,089 of record JAJAYW010000110.1, read on the forward strand.
CATCGTCGCCTCGTACTTGGCGATGTTGGCGGGGTCGCGCCACTGGGTCAGCGTGCCCTTGGGCATCGGCACCTTCATCGTTTTGCCGCCCATCTGCATGTACATGGTGTCGCCGATGATGACCTGCGTGCCCATCGGCATCTTCATGCGGATGCGATCGGGCGCGGCGAAATCGGCCTCCGTCGCCGGACCCTGCTTGTCGCTGTGGCGCATGCTGACGTGATAGCTCTTGGCCTTGCTGAATTTGTTGATCGCAGCCTTGATCTCGTCCTTGGCCCCGGCGTGTGCGGAGCCGGTCATCAGCAAGCTGATGGTCAGGACAAAACAGACGAGATTGCGCATGGCGTGCTCCGGTGGCGGATGGTGGCGAGGTCGATGCAAGGCTTAGCGGAAAATCGACGCCAAACCGGCCAAGCGCCGCCATAATCGCGATCATGGACCGATACGAACGCATCAACGCCCTGCACCGCATCCTCAAGTCCGCGCGCTATCCGGTGACGGTGCCGCGCCTGCAGGATGAATTGAACTGCTCGCGCGCCACGGCCTATCGCGACCTGGCCTTCCTGCGTGATGCGCTGATGGCGCCGGTGGTCGGCGATGGCGAGGCGGGCTTCCGTTACGACAACGCGGACTCCGCACGTTTCGAGTTGCCGGGCCTGTGGCTGAGCTCGGAGGAATTGCACGCCTTGCTCGCCGCGCAGCAGTTGTTGTCGCGTACCGGCGGCGGGATGTTGTCGAGTGCGCTGGCGCCGTTGCAGCAGCGCGTCGAAAGCCTGCTGGCCGAACAGGCGGGCGGCAAGCGCTGGCCGGTCGAGCGCGTGCGCGTGATCCCGCATCGCACCCGCAAGCTCGACGAGCACTCATTCCGCGCGGTCGCCTCGGCGGTGCTGGCGCGCAAGCAGCTGGCGTTCGATTACCGCGCGCGTTCCACCGACGAGCGCACGCGCCGCACGGTATCGCCGCAGCGCGTGACCCATTACCGCGACAACTGGTACCTGGATGCGTGGGACCACGATCGCGAGGCGCTGCGCAGTTTTTCGGTCGATCGCATGTCGTCGGCGCGCTCGCTGGACACGGTTGCGCGCGATATCGACGAAGCCGAACTCGATCAGCACCTGGCTGGCAGCTACGGCATTTTTTCCGGCACGCCGAAGGGTTGGGCGACGATCCTGTTCAGCGCCAAGGCCGCGCGCTGGGTCGCCGACGAGCATTGGCATTCGCAGCAGCAGGGGCGCTTCCTGCCCGACGGCCGCTATGAATTGAAGGTGCCGTACAGCGCCGCGCGCGAATTGTTGATGGACGTGCTGCATTACGGCAGCGATGCGGAGATCGTCGAGCCGCCGGCGTTGCGCGAGCAGGCGCGTGGGTTGTTGTCGCTGGCATTGAGCAACTACGACCGCTGATGGCGGCAGACGCGCCCAAAATCCGTCGCGGCGAAAAGATTGCACTGGTGCTCGGCGCGGGCGGCGCACGTGGGCTGGCGCAGATCGGGGTCATCGAAGCGCTGCAGGCGCGCGGTCTGCAGATCGTCGCGGTCGCTGGTTCCTCCAGCGGCGCGCTGGTCGGCGGCATCTTCGCCGCCGGCAGGCTCGCGGCGTTCCATGCGCGTTTGATGGAGATGGATCGCGGCGATTTCCTGCGCCTGCTAGACCCGGTCATCGGCCGCCCGGCGCTTTTTCGCGGCGAGCGCCTGGTCGAAACCTTCGCCGAGGTCGTTGGCAATCCCGACATCGAATCGTTGCCGGTCGATTTCACCGCAGTGGCCGTAGATCTGCAGCGTCAGCGCGAGGTCTGGTTACGCAGCGGTCCGTTGTGGGACGCGATTCGTGCATCGATCGCGATCCCCGGCTTGTTCACGCCGTACGAGGTGCACGGCCGCGAACTGGTCGATGGTGGCTTGCTCGCGCCATTGCCGATCGCCGCGACGCGCCTGTCCGACGCCCATCGCCTGATCGCCGTCGACATGCACGGCTGGCCGCAACGTCCGCCCGGCGAACCGGCGCAGGAAACAGATGAATCGTCCGAAGGGCCATCGCCAAGCGCGCGTCTTGGCGCATGGGTCGAAAAACAGATGGGCGGACGACCGGGCGAGATCGGTCTCAGCGAACTGATGTCGCGTGCGCTCGACACGATGCAGGCACAGATCGCGCGAGTGCAGCTGGCGCTGGACCCACCGGAACTGGTGATCCGGATTCCGCGCGACGCGTGCCTGTTTTACGAGTTCTGGCGGGCGAAGGAACTGGTGGAGATTGGCCGCAACGAGGCGGACAAGGCGCTGGACGCTGCGGGATATTGATCTTCCCTTCTCCCTCGGGATCGAAGCCGCGTCAGCGGCTGAGGGTGCCCGAAGGGCGGATGAGGGCGCGGGTTTTCAGGGCGTAGTGCGCGTTCCGTGAGCCGTCACTCTCCCGCCCTCACACCCCAAGGGTGCTTGCTTCGCGACTTCTGTCGCTGTCGCGACATCTTCTCAGCTCTGCACTCCCTGCGGTCGCCGGAGGGAGAAGAAAGCAGGCGTCACGGCGATCTGTTTGTTTTCATTGCGAGGAGAAGAATAAAAACAGTCACTTCTCCGGCATCTCAAACCCCAGCTTCCCCACCTGGTCCGCCACCTGCGGCACGCGCCGCACCTTGTCGGTGTTGACGCCATGGCCAGCCAGGCGCTGTTCCAGGTCCCGGTACATCGCGTCATCCATCACCGGCGCGCGTGCAAAGACCCAAGCGAGGTCGCGGCCCGGATAGTCGATCAACGCCCACGAATAATCCGGCGCGACTTCGAGGATGCGGTACTTGGTCGGGATCACCCGGAAGAACCAGGTGGTCCATTCGCGATTGCCGGTGTTGCGCTTCACGGTTGCGCTGGAGTCCAGCGATTTCTCCGGCTCGGAGAAACTGGTGCGATAGGTGTAGCGCACGCCGATGCGTCCATCGGGCCGCAAGGTGTACTCATCGACACTGGCGAGATGGCCGCGTTCGGCGAAATACGGCACGTGGGCGATGACGTGCCATCGGCCCATGAAGCGTTGCAGGTCGACAGGCTGGGCGTTGGCGGACATTGGCGTACTCGAACAGGCGGAAACGACGGCGAGGGCGGCCGCGGCGATCAACACTGCGATGGCAATGCGTGAGAGGGGCATGGCGCGGTTCCAAGGTTGAAGCAACGAGGGTGAGGCCGGGCGGGCGAAGGTGACGTCAAGGCAGGGTCGCAGCCCGTGAGATGACGCCGCGGCACGGTGCATTCCCGATCCCGAGGAGCGCCGCATGAACAGCATCGCCACGCACGATCCACGACTCGATCTTTGTCTACGCCGCAGCGTCTGGTTTGGATGCACGCTGCTGTTGCTCATCCCCGCGACGCGCGGTCATAGCGAATGGCTCGGCTGGCTGCCGCTGTGGCTGCTGGGCATGCCGTTGACGGCGTGGTGGGCGTTGCACCGGTTCCGGTTGCCGCATTGGCCGGCGAAACGGGTCGCCGCCTCGCCGTACCAGCGTTGCCGTCGTGGCGCGCAGGCGCGTCGGCGTTGCCAGCCATTGGTCGCGCGTCGCTTGACGCAAGCCGTGTGACGGACGCGCTTTCGTCCCACGGGGACTTCCTACGGTCGTAGGAGCGCACCTGGCCGCGATGTGGTTCTACCGGTAAAGC
>JAJAYW010000111.1 GCA_026786005.1 Lysobacter sp.
ACGACGACTGACACTTGGCTCCCGGCTTTCGCCGGGATGACGACTCAATACGACGACTGACGCCTGGCTCCCGGCTCTCGCCGGGACGACGAAATTTTCCGGCTGACCCCACCACCCCGGCGCTGTTGATACGACAACGTGCAAGCTGGGTTGATGAAGCTAACCCAGCCTACTGATCGATCAACTCGCCGCCCGGCAGGAAATTCCATGTGCGCGTCACGTGCAACACGTCGATGTTGTCCTTGGTCTTGGGCAATGCGGGGTAGGGTTCTGCCAGTTTGACGATGCGCAGCGCCGTCGAGTCGAGTAACGGAATGCTGCTGGAGGTGATGATCTCGGCGCGTTCGACCGTGCCGTTGCGGCGGATCGCGATACTGACCACCAGTTGCCCCGACAACCTGCGCCGCCGTGCCTCGTCGGGATAATTCAGGTTGCCGACGCGCTCGACGCGGTCGACCCACGCGCGCAGGTAGGTCGCGTATTCGTATTCCTGGGTGCTGGCGGAGACGAATTTCCGTTTCGGCCTTTTCGCGTAACGCTGCGAACGCAGGTGTATCTCGGCCGCCAGCCGCGCCATCGCCAGGTCGCGATCGATTTTTTCTTGGCCCAGCGGTCGTTCCGAAGGATCGGTTTGCGGCGTGGCTTCGGGCGCTGGCGTGCGCGTGTCGGCCTGCAGGGTGCTGATGACGCGCGCGGTTGGCGGCGGTTGCGGCGCTGGCGTCTGCGCACGCAGGGGTTTGGGCGCCACGCCATCCTCGAGTTGCGGCACGCGCCCCATCTGCGTGTCGCGCGGCCGGTAGGCCTTGTCGTGCTCGCCGCCGCCCTGGTTGTTGGCCTGGGCGAGGAAATCGGCTTGTTTTGGCGTGAGGGGGGACGAGGTCTGGGTCAGGATCACGTCCAGCGTCGGCATCACCGGCGCGGCGTCATCCAGTGCGAACCCCAGCCCCAGGATCAGCACGCCATGCACCAGCAACGACAGCACCAGCGTGGCACCGATGCGCTGGTCCTCGCCGAGCGCGGGCGGGTGCAGGATGGGCGTGTACACGGGACGGAGATCAGCAGGCGGACATCAGCGGGCGGGCATCAGCAGGCCGCGTGCAGCGCTTCGATCCGGTCGAACAGCAGGCCGGCGATATTCAGGCCGAATAGCGCGTCGAGCTCGCGGATGCAGGTGGGACTGGTGACGTTGACCTCGGTCAGGTAGTCGCCGATGACATCTAGGCCGACGAACAACATGCCGCGGCGCTTGAGCTCCGGACCGACCTGCGCGGCGATCCAGCGGTCGCGATCGCTCAGCGGGCGGCCTTCGCCGCGGCCGCCGGCGGCGAGATTGCCGCGGAACTCGTCGCCTTGGGGGATACGCGCCAGGCAATACGGCACCGGCTCGCCATCGACTATCAGGATGCGCTTGTCGCCTTGGGCGATCTCGGACAGGTAGCGCTGCGCCAGCGCGAGGTGCCTGCCGCCGTCCGTCAAGGTTTCCAGGATCACGTTGAGATTGGACTCGCCGGCACGCGCCCGGAAGATCGAACGCCCCCCCATGCCGTCGAGCGGCTTGAGCACCGCCTCGCCGTGTTCATTGACGAAGCCCTTCAGCGCGGCCGGGTCGCGGCTGACCAGCGTCGGGGGGCAGCACTGCGGGAATTCCAGCGCACCGAGTTTCTCGTTGATGTCGCGCAACCCCTGCGGGTCATTGACCACCAGCGCGCCCTGGCGTTGCGCAATCCCGAGCAGATGGGTGTCGTGCAGGTAATCGGCGTCCACCGGCGGATCCTTGCGCATCAGGATGACGTGCCTGGTGCCCAATTCGAGCTGTGACGGCTGTTCCAGATCGAACCATTGACGTTCATCGTCACGCACGCACAGCGCCGCGGCATGGGCCATCGCCGTGCCGTCGGCCAGGAAAAGCCCGCCAGGAACCACGTAATACAGGCGATGACCGCGTCGTTGCGCTTCCAGCAGCATCGCGAAGGTGGAGTCCTTGGCGATCTTGATCGTACCGATCGGGTCCATCACCACGACGATATCCAGCGACATGCGAACCATCCGCGGCAGAATGTGACGAATGTTAGCAGGGGCCATGCGCGCCGCCGTTCCAGTGAATCGCATTCAGCGATTTACCCACGGTAACGAAAACTTGACACTGCGCGCAGAGGCTGGGATATAGATATCTTTCGCGACGCCCAAATTCTGCGCGCGCGCCGAGGGGAAATCCGATGCAGCAAGACGTCAACACCCCTAGCCTCAATGGCTTGAAGGTGATGGTGATCGACGATTCGAAGACCATTCGCCGCACCGCGGAGACGCTGTTGAAGCGCGAAGGCTGCGAAGTGGTCACCGCCAACGACGGTTTCGAGGCGCTGGCCAAGATTGCCGACCAGCAACCGCAGATCATTTTCGTCGACATCATGATGCCGCGGCTGGACGGCTACCAGACCTGTGCGCTTATCAAGAACAACCAGCTGTTCAAGTCGACGCCGGTGATCATGCTGTCGTCCAAGGACGGGCTGTTCGACAAGGCGCGCGGCCGCATCGTCGGCTCCGAGCAATACCTCACCAAACCCTTCACGCGTGAGGAATTGCTCAACGCAATCCGCACACACGTCGCCGCCTGAACACGGAATTAAACACACGCATGGCACGCATCCTGCTCATCGAAGATTCGCCCACCGACACCGCGGTATTGACCCAGCTGCTCGAACGCAATGGCCACCAGGTGCTGTCGTCCGGAAGTGGTGAAGACGGTATCGAAGTCTGTAAGCGCGAAATGCCCGACCTGGTCCTGATGGACCTGGTGTTGCCGGGCATGAACGGCTTCCAGGCGACCCGCGCGCTGTCCAAGGACAACGCGACCAGCGCAATTCCAATCCTGATCGTCAGCACCAAGGGCATGGAAACTGATCGTGCATGGGGTCTGCGGCAGGGCGCCAAGGACTACATCGTCAAGCCACCGAGCGAAGATGCATTGATTGCACGCATCAACGAACTGCTAGGCGCCTGATCCATGGCGCGAAGTTCCGATTCCTTCGAGATCCTCGCCGACTACGAGCGCAAGAGCCTTGCGCATGTGGTCGGGTTGCCCGAGCAACTCGAGGCACCGGGACTGTGGCGCGGCGTGGCGTATCGCGTGGGTAGCCGCCACCTTGCGTCGGGTTTCGATGAGGTCGTCGAAATCCTGGCGGTCCCGCCGATCACGCCGGTACCGGGCGCGCAGCCGTGGATGCTGGGCGTGGCCAATGTGCGCGGAAACCTGCTGCCGATCGTCGATCTCAAGCAATTCCTGGAAGGCGAACGCACGGTCATGCACGAAGGCCAGCGCATGCTGTTGATGCACCAGCAAGGCGGCGATGTCGCCGTGTTGATCGATGAACTGTTCGGCCAACGCGGTTTCAACGATCAACAGCAAACGGACGTGGACACCCTGGCCGAAGGCCGTTACGCGCATCTGGTGGATCGCGCCTATCGCTTGGGTGAGCAGACATGGGGAATCTTCAGCCTGGACCGGCTGTCGCGCACCCCTGAATTCAGGCAAGCCGCTGCCTGACGGCGGCCCATTCCAGCATTAATCCCGTCACCAATCCCATCATCACTAGCAAGCACACGAGAGATCGAGGTCGAACATGAGCACTGTAATGGACGCCGTTGCCGGCAGAAGCCGCAATCTGGGCACCAACTTCTGGCTCTTACTGTTGGTGGGGTCCATCGTGGTCCTGGGCGCGAATACCGCCTATGCCACGTACAAGGCGGCCCGCCTCGGCGGCGCCAGTACCTCGGCGGCCGATTTGCAGGTGCTGTCGCAGCAACTCGCGGTGCAGGGCCAGGCGGCGGTCGAAGGCGATGCCAAGGCGTTCGCCGCGTTCAAGACGACCAGGCAAGCGATCGACGATGACGTTGTCAGCCTGCGCAATCGCTACGGCAACGAAAGAACCGTGTCGGGATCGATCAACGATGTCGCCGCACGCTGGCAGACACTCGGCGGCAGCGCCGAGCAGGTGATCTCCAGTGAAAAGGCCGTGCTCGACCTGGCCGGCAGTGCCGAACGCTTCACCTCGCGCGTGCCGCAGTTGCAGGCGCAGCTCGACGAAGTGGTTCGCGCGATGTCGGCCAGTGGTTCGCCCTCTTCGCAGGTCTATATCGCATTACGCGAAGTGGTGCTGGCCTCGACCATGGCGCGTCGCATCGCGGAAATCCGAGGTGGTGGTGCGGCCGCCTCGCTGGCCGGCCAGGCGCTGACGCGGGATGCGGCGGTGTTCGATCAGGTCATGACCGGTTTGCGCCAGGGCGGGTCCGGCAACGCACAGCGCGTGACGGCCCCCGCGGCAGTGGCTGCGCTCAACCAGGCCAACACGCAATGGGTCGGGATGAAGAAGGATCTCGACGCGCTGCTCGCCAGTTCGCAAAACCTGTTCCGTGCGCAAGCCGCGGCGACCGCCATTACCGCTGGTTCCGACGCGATGCTGGCCGACAGCAAGGAACTGTTCTCCGACTTCACCGCATTCGGCTCGATGCGTGACACCAGCCTGCTCGGCAATATCTGGGTCAGCATTTTCGCCGGTATCGGCATGCTCCTCGGCTTGGCCGGTTTGCTGTTCAGCCTGTACCGCGCGCAGGAACGCCGCCGTGCCACGGTGGAAGAACTCAACAACCGCAACCAGGAGGCGATCATGCGTCTGCTGGACGAAATGGGATCGCTGGCCGAAGGCGACCTCACCGTCAAAGCGACCGTGACCGAGGACATGACCGGCGCGATTGCCGACTCGATCAACTTCGCCGTCGAACAGCTGCGCAGCCTGGTGCAGACCATTACCGATACTTCGGTGCAGGTCGCCGCATCGGCCCAGGAAACACAGGCGACGGCGATGCAGCTGGCCGAGGCGGCCGAGTATCAGGCGCAGGAAATCAGCACTGCTTCGGACCGTATCAGCGAGATCGCGGCCAGCATCGACCAGGTGTCGAAGAGTTCCGCGGAGTCGGCGGTGGTGGCGCAGCGCTCGGTGCAGATCGCGACCAACGGTGCCGGCGTGGTGCGGCAGACGATCCAGGGCATGGACTCGATCCGCGACCAGATCCAGGAAACCTCCAAGCGCATCAAGCGCCTGGGCGAAAGCTCGCAGGAAATCGGCTCGATCGTCGAACTGATCAACGACATCTCCGAGCAGACCAACATCCTGGCGCTGAACGCCGCCATCCAGGCGGCCTCCGCCGGTGAAGCGGGGCGCGGGTTCGCGGTCGTGGCCGACGAAGTGCAGAGACTCGCCGAACGCGCGTCCAACGCCACCAAGCGCATCGAGACGCTGGTGCAGACCATTCAGTCCGATACCAACGAGGCGGTCAGCTCGATGGAGCAAACCACCGCCGAGGTGGTCAGCGGCGCGCGACTGGCCGAGGACGCGGGTACGGCGCTGGGAGAGATCGAGCGGGTGTCGACCGATTTGTCCAACCTCATTCAAGGCATTTCGTCGGCATCGCAACAGCAGTCGTCCGCCGCATCCAACATCACCCAGACGATGAACACGATCCAGCAGATCACCTCGCAAACCTCGCAAGGTGCAAGCCAGACGGCCGAATCGATTGGAAACCTTGCGCAACTGGCGGCGGATTTACGCCGCTCGGTCGCCGACTTCAAGCTGCCGGCCTGAGCCAGGATCGAGACGCGATGATGGATAGCGTTTCCATGCGCCACGCCACGCGCTTGCCTGTGCCTTTCGGAGGTGCACGGTGACCGCGCTGCGCGATGCCATCGACTACACCACGCTCGGCTGGGTGAAACCCGAGCTGGACGAAACCCTGCGGCAAACGCAGATGGAGATCGAAGGCTTTGCCGAGGATCCCAGCGAGCCAAGCCGCATGCGTTATGCCGCCGGCCTGTTGCACCAGGTGCAGGGCACGTTGCGGATGGTGGAGTTGTACGCACCGGCGATGGTGGCCGAGGAAATGGAGTCGCTGGCCAAGGCGATCGCCACCAACGGCGTGCCCGATCGTGACGAGGCGTGCGCCACGCTGATGCGCGGCGTGGTGTTGCTGCCCGATTACCTGGAGCGTCTGCAAAGCGGGCACAAGGACATCCCGATCGTACTGCTGCCACTGCTCAACGAACTGCGCGGCGTGCGCGGTGAAAAAGGCTTGAACGAAAGCGTGCTGTTCTCGCCGGACCTCGACCGCCCCTTGCCCGCATCGTTGCCGGAACCAGCGGATGCATCAAACCGCCAGGACGACGCCACCACCGCATCGCCCCTGCTGGCATCGCTGCGTGATGCGCTCGCCAACTGGACCGGTACGCAACCCGCTGATTACGTGCAACTGGTGCACGCGCTGGAGGCATTGCTGGGTCTGACGCAGGATCCCGAAGCGCGACGCATGTTGTGGGTCGCCGCAGAAACCGCATCGGCCCTGCGCGATGGCGCGTTGACGCACGCCGCCTCGTTGCGCGATGCCTTCGGCAGTGTCGAACGCGAAGCGCGTCGCCTGTTCGAGGGTGGCACTGCTGCGACCCCGTCTTCGCAAATGGAACCGACACGGCAATTGTTGTTCCATGTCGCCAGCGGCGATCAGGTACACCCGTCGCTGGACAAGTTGCGCAGCACATTCGATCTTTCCGCAGCCAACCCCAGCGCATCCGAACTCGAACATGCGCGCGGTAGCGTAAGCGGCCGCAATCGGGCCCTGCTCGACACCGTGTCCGCCGCGATCAAGGAAGACTTGCTGCGGATCAAGGATGCGCTGGACATCTACCTGCGCACCAGTCGCAACGATGCCAACGAGTTGCAGCCGCAGGTCGAAGCGCTGGACCGTGTCGCCGATACCCTCGGCATGCTCGGCCTGGGCGTCGCACGCAAGGTGGTGCTGCAACAGCGCGACGCGCTGCGTGAGATCGTGTTCGGGGGACGTTCGCCGGATGAGGAATCACTGCTCGATGTCGCGGGCGCCTTGCTGTATGTCGACGCATCGCTCGACGACCAGGTGGCGCGATTGGGACAACCCGAGACGGGCGAAAGCGATGACCTGGTGGCCATCGAATCGCGCAAGGTGCTCGATGTGCTGGTGCGCGAGGCGATCGCCAATTTCGCCGACGCGCGGCAGGGCTTTGTCGCCTTCGTCGAGACCAATTGGGATCATGCGCAGCTCACGGAAGTGCCGCGCCTGTTGAGCGAGGTCGCGGGTGCGCTGCGCATGCTCGACCTGCCGTTGCCGGCTGAGTACCTGACCGGCGTGCGTCGCTACACCGAGGCCGAACTGATCGCGCGCAAGCGCGTGCCCAATGGTCAGCAACTCGATACGCTCGCCGATTCGCTGGCGAGCCTGGAGTATTACCTAGAGGCCGTCCGCGACCAGCGCCCCAACAGCGACGAGATCCTGGCGATCACCCGGCAAAGCCTGGAGTCGCTGCGTTACTGGCCGCTGCCGCCGGAATTGGCGGCCTCGCCCGTGGGCGAGCAGGTCGTCGAAACGGTCGCTCCGCTAGCCGCCGTGCCGCCCGCGGATGCCGTGCCGAGCCCGGCACCAGTGCGCGACGAGATGCCGGTGACGGTTGCTGAAACCGATGTCGTGGTCGGCAGTTTCGACCGCAGCAACGACGAGATCGATGACGAAATCCGTGAGGTCTTCCTGGAGGAATTCGAGGAAGAAATCGCCAACCTCGGCAACCTGCTGTCGAAATGGCGCGAGCAGCCCGAAGACATGGAGCGTCTGCGCCCGATCCGGCGCGTGTTCCACACCTTGAAGGGCAGCGGTCGCTTGGTGGGCGCCAGGATCCTCGGCGAATTCAGCTGGAAAGTGGAGAGCATGCTCAATCGCGTGCTCGATGGTTCACGACCGCCATCGCCCGCAGTCTTTGCGGTGGTGGATCAGGCGTTCTTGAACTTGCCGCAAATGCATGAGGCGCTACGCGGAGACACCTCGCTCAATCTCGATCTGGCCGGCCTAGAATCCATCGCCGACCGCGTCGCGGCAGGCGAAGAAGTGCGCTACGAACCCCGTGCTGCAATGCCGCCCCCGGAGCCGATGCAGCCATCGGCCGATGTGGTCGAAACTGTCGCGGTCGAAACTGTCGCGGTTGAAACGCCGCAGCCGGAACCCGATGCGCCCTCACCGGACCTGGTGCCGGTGTTCGTCGATGCCGTGCTGCTGGAAATCCTGGCAGCGGAAGTCGATGGCCACCTCGACACCGTCGACGGATGGCTGGCGCAGTCGCGTGAGCAACCGCGACGCGTAGACGACGCACTGCTGCGTGCGATCCATACGATGAACGGCGCGTTCGCGATGAGCGAAGTGCCGGAAATCACCGACGCAACCACACCTGCCGAGGCCTACGTCAAGCGTCTTCTGGGCGCTGACCAGATCCCGGTCGAGACAGGTATTTCCGCCTTGTCCGATCTGGCCGTGCAGATCCGCGCGACGATGGCGGGATTGCTGTCTTCGGTGTCGGCCGTGCCAAAGCAAACCGAACTCACAATGCGCTTGGTAGCGCTGCGCGAGAGCTTGCCGGAAGCGCCCATGACGATCTTCGGCGTGGGGCTGGTTGGCGACGAAACGCTCGAGTTCGAGACAAACGTGTTTGAAGCCGAAGTCGTCGAAGGCGAACGCCTCGAAGCCGAACGTGCCGAAGCCGAACGCGTCGAAGCCGAACGCGTCGAAGCCGAACGCGTCGAAGCCGAACGCGTCGAAGCCGAACGTGCCGAATCCGAACGTGTCGAAGCCGAACGTGTCGAAGCCGAACGTTTCGAAGCTGAGCGTGCAGAAGCCGAACGCACCGCCGCTGAAGTGGAACGTCTCGAGTATGAGCAACTGGAAGCGGAATACGCCGAAGCTGACCGGCTTGCGAAAGAGCAGAAACTCGAAGCCGAACGCACTGATGCCGAACGCGCTGAAGCCAAGCGTCTAGAAGCGGAGCGCGTCGAAGCCGAGCTTCTCGAAACCGAACGCCTCGAAAGCGAACGCCTTGAAGCCGTGCGCGTCGAAGCCGAACGCGTCGAAGCCGAACGCGTCGAAGCCGAACTCCTTGAAAGCGAACGCCTCGAAGCAGAGCGCGCTGAAGCCGAACGTCTTGAAACCCAAGGTCTAGAAACCCAACGTCTAGAAACCCAACGTCTAGAAACCCAACGTCTTGAAAGCGAGCGTCTGGAAGTCGAACGCCTCGAATCCGAACGCCTTGAAAGCAAGCGCCTCGAAGCAGAGCGTGCTGAAGCCGAACGTCTCGCTGCCAAACGCTCCGGCGGCAAGCGGCGCAAGGGCGCCAAGGAAAACCCGGTCGTCGAGCAAGAAATTGAGACGGAGCCGGCGGTCACTGCCTTGCTTGCGGCCGCCTTGTCGGCTGGCGACGACCCCGATGAGCCCCTGGATCTGACCGACCTGGATCCCGAGCTGGTCGATATCTTCGTCGAGGAAGGCAGCGACCTGCTCGATCATTCCGACGGATTGCTTTCGTTGCTGCGCGACGCGCCGAACGAGCGCGAGCCGGTGATCGGCCTGCAGCGTGACCTGCATACGCTCAAGGGTGGTGCGCGCATGGCGGGCATCATGGCCGTCGGCGAACTGGGTCACGCCATGGAGTCGTTGCTCGAAGCAGTCGCTGAGCAACGCAGCGAACTCGGCCGCGACGACATCCCGTTGCTTGAGCGCGGATTCGACCGGTTGCACGCAATGATCACGCGCGTCGGCACTCGCCGTGCGATCGCGATGCCGGTCGGGCTGATTGAGCAGTTCGACGCCAGGGCGCACGGCCGGACCCTGGTGCCGTCCGAGGAAACATCGGGCACCGGTGCATCGTCCGCGCCGAAAGTCGAACTCAAGCCGTTGTCCGCGCCAATCGATACCCGGCGTGGCGACGATGACGATATCGAAATACGCGCACCGCAAGAGCAGGTGCGCATCCGCGCCGACCTGCTCGACCGACTGGTCAATTACGCCGGCGAGGTGGCGATCTATCGAGCCCGCCTGGAACAGCAGCTGGGTGCGTTCCGCGGCGCCATGTCGGAAATGGAGCAGACCAACGCCCGTCTGCGCGACCAGTTGCGTCGCCTCGACAGCGAAACCGAAGCGCAGATCGTGGCGCGTTACCAGCGCGAACACGAAGTCGCCGATCCCAGGTTCGATCCACTGGAACTCGACCGCTTCTCAACCTTGCAACAACTCTCGCGAGCCCTGGGCGAATCCGCCGCGGATATGGCCAGCTTGCAAGGTTCGCTGGAAGATCTGACGCGCCAGTACGAAACACTGCTGTTGCAGCAATCGCGCGTGAGTTCGGACCTGCAGCAAGGCCTCATGCGTACGCGCATGGTGCCGTTCGACGCGCTGGTGCCCCGCTTGCGCCGAGTGCTGCGTCAGGCGGCGACCGATACCGGCAAGCAGGTGCAGCTGAAACTGGACGGTGCGCAGGGCGAACTCGATCGCAACGTCCTCGAGCGCATGACTGCGCCGCTGGAACACATGCTGCGCAACTCCGTGGCGCACGGGCTGGAAACACCCGCGCAGCGCCGCAAGGCCGGCAAGCCCGAGGAAGGCGTGGTACGCATCGCGATACGCCGCGAAGGCTCGGAAGTCGTGCTTGAAGTCGGCGATGACGGCGGCGGACTCAATCGCCCCGCGATCCGTCGTCGCGCCGAGGAGCGCGGCCTGATCCGTGCCGACGCGATCTTGGCAGACGCCGACCTGGACGCATTGATCCTCGAACCCGGCTTTTCCACCGCGGACGAGGTCAGCCGTCTTGCGGGTCGCGGTGTCGGCATGGACGTGGTCCACAGCGAAGTCCGCCAGCTCGGCGGTGCGCTCGCCATTGCATCCAGGGCCAAAGAGGGCGTCACGTTCACCCTGCGCCTGCCGCAGACGCTGGCGGTGACGCAAGCGGTGTTCGTGCGGATTGGCGAGACCAATTTCGCGGTGCCGATTGCATCAGTACGCGGCGTCGGCCGCATCAGCCGCGAAGAGCTCGAGAAACCAGACGCCAGCTACAACTACGGTGGCGAAGATTACGCGCTGCACGATCTCGGCACGCTGGTCGGCCACGCCCCGGCCAAGGCCGAAGGCCAGCTGCAGATGCCGTTGCTGCTGATCCGTGCGGGTGACCTGCGCGCAGCAGTCAGCGTCGACCAGGTCGTCGGCAACCGCGAAATCGTGGTTAAGCCGGTTGGCCCGCAGATCGCATCGGTACCGGGCATTTTCGGCGCCACGATCATGGGCGACGGCAGCGTGGTGGTGATCCTCGACGTCGCGCCACTGGTCCGCCGCCAAGTCGCGGCGCCACGCGAACCGGCGGTCATGCCGGTGTCCGAATCGCGCGGCGTGCCGCTGGTGATGGTGGTCGACGATTCGGTGACGATGCGCAAGGTCACCGGACGCGTGCTGGAGCGCCACAACTTTGAAGTCACGACTGCCCGCGATGGCATCGACGCGCTCGAGCGGATGGCCGAAACCGTGCCGGACCTGATGTTGCTCGATATCGAGATGCCGCGCATGGACGGTTACGAGCTGGCAACGGCGATGAAGCTCGATCCACGCCTCCGCGATGTGCCCATCATCATGATCACCTCGCGTACCGGCGAAAAACATCGCCAGCGCGCGCTGGACCTCGGTGTGCAACGCTATCTTGGCAAGCCGTACCAGGAGCCGGAACTCATGCGCAACGTCTTTGAATTACTGGGGTTGAAACGCGACCATGGCTGAGCGCAAACGTGCGGCACTGCTTGCGCGGCCTGGCCCCGCCAGCGAACAGTTGCGCGAGGCACTGCGCCATGCGGGCGCCGAGGTGGTGCTGGTCGCTGACCCGAGCGCTATTGGTGCGGATGAAGTGATCGCCGCGGAGCCCGACAGCGTGTTGATCGCGCTGGATGCAACCGTCGAAGACATGCTTGACCGTTTCGACGCGGTGCTGGGCGATCCGTCCATCACCGTGATTTTCGAGGAAGTGGACGTAACGTTGGCGCGCGAGGGCTGGGACGCTGCGCGTTGGGGCCGGCATTTGCACGCCAAGATTTACGGCCACCAGGACGTGCTGCCTCCCGGCCAGTCCCAGGACAGCGACGACGACGATCAGCACGGGCATCCACGTCCGGGCTTGCCGGTGACGCCGCAGCAGCAACATGCCGAGGCGGCGTTTGGTGACTACCTTGGTGACTTCGAT
Source organism: Lysobacter sp. (assembly GCA_026786005.1). GTDB lineage: Bacteria > Pseudomonadota > Gammaproteobacteria > Xanthomonadales > Xanthomonadaceae > JALYOU01. The sequence goes on from JAJAYW010000111.1 coordinate 12,116, forward strand.
GCACATGCGGAAGGCTTGCCGACCGACGTCGTCGGTGCGCAGTCATTGGGTGAGTTCGATGGCGGCGACTACCGCAGTTTCGATATCGCTGGCGATGCCGTGGTGCCCTCGACGGACACCGCTGGCGCAGACCTGATTGGCCTGGATGATTTTCTGCTCGATGCAAGCGCTCACAGTGCAAGCGATGACGGCGATATCATCGTCGCGGATTCGGTTGCCGCCACCGACGGCGAATGGAATCTTCCACCAGATGCGCAGTCCGTTCCCGTCAACTCCTCGGTCGATTTCGATATCGCCGATCTCGAACAACGCATCTCCGGCTTCACCCTGGCCGATCACGACAGTTATGGACACGGCCCGGCGCGAGGCGCGGTCATCGTGCTGGCGGGACTGGGTGGTCCTGATGCCGTGCGGCAACTGTTGGGTGGATTACACAAGGAATTTTCGCGTCCGGTGCTGGTGTCGCAAAAACTCGATGGCGGCCAGCACGAAAAACTGGTGAAGCAGATGTCACGCGCCACCAAGCTTCCGGTCGACCTGGCCAAGACAGGCGAGACGGCTGTCGCCGGACACGTCTATATCGTGTCGCCGGAAATCAGCGTCGCGCTTGAGGGCGGAAAGCTGGTGTTCCGCCAGCATGCCGATGCAGCCTCCTGGTTCTCTGCGCTGCCTGCCTCCGATACCGCCATCGTCATGCTCAGCGGCAGCGATATGGCAAGCGTCGATCAAGCCATGCAGATGGCCGCGTCGGGAGCGTTGGTGATGGGACAGGCGCCGGAAGGATGTTTCGAACCCGCGGCTCCGGCCGCGCTTGCGGCACGCGGCGGCGAGTCGGGATTGCCTGCCGAACTCGCGCGCAAGCTGGCCGACCGGTGGCCAGGTTGAAAACAACGCACAAGGTTGGAACGCGCAATGGTTGATGCACAAAACGATATTCGTGGTGTCTTGATCCAGGTGGCGGGCGCGCGCCTGTTGCTGCCCAACGCCAACATCGCAGAAGTTCTGGCGTACTCGGATCCGGAGCCGGTCGAGAACGCTCCGGACTGGCTGCTGGGCCGCATGCGCTGGCGCGGCTGGCGCCTGCCTCTGGTGGCCTTCGCGCGCCTGACCGGTATCGCCGAAGAAGCCGCCACACTCGGCAACAAGGTGGTGGTGCTCAAGGCGCTGGGCGGCGACAGCAAGGCGCCGTACTTCGCGCTGCTGACCCAGGGCTTCCCGCGCCTGGTCACGATCTCGCGCGCCGCCCTGTCAGAGCAGGAGCGCGATCCGCATGAAATGTTGCCCACGGGCGTGCGTGCACGCGTGATGTTGAATGAAGATGCGGCATTGCTGCCGGATCTGGAAAGCGTCGAAAGCATGATTGGCGACGCGTTAGCTGCGGCTGCTTGATAACAAGCGTCAAGCGACCAAGAAGCATGCCCGCGACCGTCTCAAAAGCACTCCTTCTGTCCGCCATTGCCGCTATCGGCAATTGCAGCGGAACAGATCGTATTTGCGTTAGCCACCGTTGATGCCGACCTCTCGGCCAGGGTAGACCAGCATCGCTGATGAAAGCTGCAGCGCTCCACCCAAGCTACGAAAACCCCTTCGGCTAATGCGTCTCGGCTTGATCTAGGCGCTAACAGAGATCGCCGAAGCGCGACTGCAAGGCGGCGATTGCGGCGAGCCCTGCAGTTTCCGTGCGCAGAACGCGGGGTCCGAGACGCAAGCCGGTGAAACCGCCTGCCTGGAGTACTTCGCGATCGCGTGGTGACCAGCCGCCTTCGGGGCCGAGGGCGATTACGATGCCGGATGCCACATGGAGCTCGAGATTCGCGACCGAATGCTCGCCGTTGGGGTCGAGTGTCAGCTTGACCGCATCTGTCGCGACTTGAACGACTGTCGTTTGCAGCGGTTGTGGAGCGGAAAGCTGTGGAACACGCGCGCGCCCGGATTGCTCGCAGGCCGAAATCGCGACGCTGCGCCAATGCGCGTATCGCTTCTGCGCACGTTCCGCATCAAGTTTGACTTCGCTGCGTTCGCTGATGACCGGAAGGATTGCGGTCACACCAAGCTCGGTGGCCTTTTGCACGATCAGGTCCATCTTCTCGCCGCGCGCGATACCTTGCAACAGCGTGATGCGCAATGGTGATTCGTTGTCCACGTCGTGCGCGGACACGACCTCCGCAAGCACTTCACGCTTGTTCGCGCTGACGATGCGCGCCTCGTAGTCGCGGCCGTCGCCGTTGAACAACGTGCATGGATCGCCGGGTGCAAGCCGCAACACCCGCACCAGATGCGCAGCGACATCTTCGGGCAATGCAATGCAATTTCCCGCCGCGAGCGCGAGTTCAACATACGCACGGGTCAGGCGCACGTCGCCTCATCGATCGCAGTCCGAGTGACATCGGCCAGCAACGCAAGTTGTTCCTCGTCGATGCAATACGGCGGCATCCAGTACAGCACGTCGCCGAGCGGGCGCAACACGACGCCACGCTCCAGCGCAGCGCGGTACGCGCGCAATCCGACCCGCAGCGCCGGATCGAACGGCGTGTGCTTGTCGCCATCGCGCATCAATTCGAAGGCGACGATCATGCCGGTCTGTCGCACATCGGCGACATGCGGATGTTGAGCGAGCGGCGCGGCCAGTTGCGCCATGCGCGCAGCCGTCACCTTGTTACGCGCGAGCACGTCGTCTTCGTCAAAGATGCGCAACGTCGCCAGCGCCGCGGCGCAGGCCAGGGGATTGCCGGTGTAACTGTGCGAATGCAGGAATGCGCGCTCGCGCGAGTCATCCAGGAAGCCGTCGTAGAGTTCCTGCGTCGTCAGCACGGCGGCCAGCGGCAGGAAGCCGCCGGTCAGTCCTTTCGACAGGCACAACAGATCCGGTGCGATACCCGCCTGTTCGCAGGCGAAGAACGTGCCGGTGCGGCCGAAGCCGACAGCGATCTCGTCGGCGATCAGGAACACGCCATGCGCATCGCAGAGTTGCCGCACACGCTTGAGATATTCCGGATGGTGCATGCGCATGCCGCCCGCACATTGCACCAGCGGCTCCAGGATGACTGCGCACACTTCGCCGGGATGACGGTCAAATATTGTGGCCAGTTCATCGGCCGCCTGCAGCGCGCGTTGCGCCGGACTCTGCCCGGGGGCCGCAAGGTACGCATCCGGCGACGGTGCAAACAGCACCTCCGCCAGCAAGGGTGCATAAGTGCGGCGATACAATGGGATATCGCCGACCGCCATCGCACCGAGGGTTTCGCCGTGGTAACCGTTCTCCAGCGCGACGAACCTCGTGCGGTGATCTTCGCCGCGGTTGCGGAACCAGTGGAACGCCATCTTCAACGCGACCTCGACGCCGGCCGAGCCGTTGTCGGCGTAGAACACTTTTGTCAGCGGCGCGCGATCGCATTGCCTCGGAGCAATCGCCAACAACTTCTCGGCAAGTTCCACCGCAGGCTGATGCGAAAACCCGGCAAGCAGCACGTGCTCCAGCGTCCGCGCCTGTCCGGCAATGGCGGCGGCGATGCGCGGCTCGGCATGGCCAAACAGATTGGTCCACCAGCTGCTGACCGCATCGAGGTAACGGCGGCCATCGCGACCGATCAACCAGGCGCCATCGCCGCGCTCGATCGGCACCAGCGGCAACACGTCCGGATGCTCGCGCATCTGCGTGCAGGGATGCCATAACACGGCGAGATCACGCGAACGCCAGGCATCGGCGTCCGTTATCATCGAATCAGCATGAAATTGATTGCCCATCTCCGCATTATCGCCCGTAGCGGCAGGTCGAACCGCATGCTCGATCAGGACGTTCCGTCATGACCGAACGTCGCCTGCCGACCATTCACGGCGTAACCGAGCACGACGCCGGGCCGTATCGCATGGAACGCCTCGATCTCGAATTCGGCAACGGCGAGCGTCGGCGGTACGAGCGCCTGCACGGCCGCGGTCACGGTGCGGTCATCGTCGTGCCGATGCTCGATGCCGAGACCGTGTTGCTGGTGCGTGAATACGCAGCCGGCGTGCATCGCTACGAGCTCGGTCTGGTCAAGGGGCGCATCGATGCGGGCGAACTCCCGGAACAGGCTGCCAATCGCGAACTGCAGGAGGAAGCCGGTTATGGTGCGCATCGCATCGACGTGTTGCGCTCGCTGAGCCTGGCGCCGAGCTACATGAGTCACCAGACGCATCTGGTGATCGCACGCGATCTGTATCCGCAGCGCTTGCCGGGGGACGAGCCCGAAGAGCTGGAAGTCGTGCCGTGGAAGATGGCGGCGCTGCATGAATTGATCCTGCAGGAGGATTTTTCCGAAGGCCGATCGATCGCTGCGTTGTTCATCGCGCGGGAATGGCTGCTGCATTCGCAATGAAAATTCAGGACGAGATTCGCGAAGGCGCCATCGCGATTGCACGCGATGCTGCGGCCGCCATCCTGGAGATCTACGCAAGCGCCTTTGCTGTCGAACACAAGGCCGACGCCAGCCCGCTGACCGCGGCCGATCTCGCCGCGCATCGCTGCATCGTCGATGGCCTGGAACGGCTGACCCCGGACATCCCGGTGTTGTCCGAAGAGGCAGCAGAAGATGCGCCATACGATCTGCGCAAACACTGGACGCGCCTGTGGCTGGTCGATCCGCTGGACGGCACCCGCGAATTCGTCAAACGCAATGGTGAGTTCACGGTCAACCTGGCGTTGATCGATGACGGTGTGGCGGTGTTCGGCGTCGTGTTGGCGCCAGCCGATGGCGCACTCTGGCATGGCGAGCGCGGGCGCGGCGCGTTCCGTCGCGATGCTGGCCACGACATCGCCATACAAACGTCACGACCTTCCGCGCGCCCATTGCGCATCGCTGCCAGCCGCTCGCATCGCGATCCGCGCACTGAAGCGCTGATGGCGCGCGCCGGTGATGCGGAAGCGGTGGCGCTGGGTTCTTCGCTGAAATTCTGCCGGCTGGCCGAAGGCTGCATGGACGTCTATCCGCGCTTTGGTCCGACCAGCGAATGGGACACGGCGGCGGGGCAGTGTGTGCTGGAAGCGGCGGGCGGTTGCGTGATCGATCGCAAGGGTCGGCCGTTGCGTTACAACCAGCGTGAGACTTTGCTCAATGGTGATTTTATTGCGTTGGGGGATCCGTCGTTGCCGTGGAAAGATTGGCTGTTGTAGGAGGGCGCCTGGGCGCGATGGGGCTCTACCGGCAGAGCCTCATCGCGCCCAGGTGCGCTCCTACAGGAGCAAATCGCATCGTTTCAGCCCTGTATCGTCATTCCGGCCTTCGCGGGAATAACTAGCGGGGCGCTTGAATTCCGAATCCAGACCGAGAGTCGACAAGTGGCCGACCAACACAAGATCCAGGACCTCCTCGACATCATGGCGCGCCTGCGTGATCGCGAACATGGCTGTCCGTGGGATGTGCAACAGACCTTTGCCACGATCGCGCCGTACACCATTGAGGAAGCCTACGAAGTCGCCGATGCGATCGACCGCAACGACATGACCGATCTCAAGGATGAACTCGGCGACCTGCTGTTGCAGGTCGTGTTCCATGCGCGCATGGCGGAAGAGCAGGGCGCGTTCGCATTTGGCGATGTGGTCGCTGCGATCAGCGACAAGATGACGCGGCGGCATCCGCACGTCTTCGCCGACACGCCGGTGGAAGATCCCCAGGCCCAGACGCGTGCCTGGGAAACCCACAAACGCAACGAGCGTGCTGCCAGCGGTGATAGCGATGACTCGGCGCTGGCAGGCATCGCGCGCGGCACGCCGGAATGGCAACGCGCGGTGAAGTTGCAGCAACGTGCGGCACGGGTGGGTTTCGACTGGCCGGGCCCTGCACCCGTGATCGAGAAGTTGCATGAGGAAATCGAGGAAGTTCGCGTCGAGTTTGCGGTGGTCGGGGCAGCGCCGGACGATGTCGCTGCGCGTGGCAAACTCGAGGACGAGATCGGTGACCTGTTGTTCGTCTGCGCTAACCTGGCGCGACATGCCAGGGTGGATGTCGGCAGCGCCTTGCGTCGCGCCAACCGCAAATTCGAGCGCCGCTTCCGTGCGATGGAAACGCTTGCCGCCGCCGACGGCATCGAGTTGTCGTCGCAGTCGCTGGAGGCGCAAGATCGTTACTGGGATCGTGCCAAGGCGGAAGAACACAAGTAACAAATTTACTGTGCACCCACTTCCACTCACGAACATTATTCCAGGCCGCTTCCATGAACCGCTTCGCCAGCTTCCGCGAGTTCTATCCGTTCTATCTCAGCGAACACAGCAACCGCATCTCGCGGCGCCTGCACTTTATTGGCAGTTGCGGTGTGCTGGCGCTGGTGGTGGTCGCGATCGTGCAACGCAATGCGTGGTGGCTGCTCGGTGCATTGCTGTGCGGCTACGGATTCGCCTGGGTGGGGCATTTCTTCTTCGAGAAGAATCGGCCGGCGACATTCAAGCATCCGCTATATTCGTTCGTCGGCGATTGGGTGATGTTCAAGGACATCCTCACCGGCAAGGTCAAGCTCTGACGCAGTTGCTTCTGCAAAATCTGTCGGTGGGCTTCAGCACTTGGCAGCGTTTGAGCCAAAAGGGAAAGGAGAACAGCGATCACCTTCACACCGGAGCTCAATATCTGCGGTGCGTTCAGCCTCGCCTTCACATTTTGTCCACGTTTGGCCCAGCCATCATGTTTCACAAAGCTGAAGCAAGAGGAATGTGCCATGCGTAATCCGCAAGAACCAGCCGGGCTGGTGCTCATTGTCGAAGACAACCGCAACATCTCCGAAATGGTCGGCGAATACCTGGAAGGCAAGGGTTTCGAGGTCGACTACGCCGCCGATGGGCTGGATGGCTACCGGCTGGCCTCAGAAAACAGTTACGACGTCGTCGTGCTGGACCTGATGCTGCCGCGCCTCGACGGCATCGAGGTCTGCCGCCGCCTACGCGAGGAGGCCCGCAAGTCCACGCCGGTGCTGATGCTCACCTCGCGCGACACGCTCGACGAGAAACTGACCGGACTCGGCGTCGGCGCCGACGATTACCTGACCAAGCCGTTCGCCATCCAGGAACTCGAAGCGCGGTTGCGGGCGTTGATCCGTCGCGAGCGTCGCCAGGTAGGCGCCGAAGTGCTCAAGGTTGCCGACTTGGTGCTCGATCCCGCCAGCCTGCGCGCAACCCGGGGTGGCTCCGAATTGCAGCTCTCGCCGATCGGCCTGAAGTTGTTGACGATCCTGATGCGCGAATCGCCACGCGTGGTCAGCCGCCAGGAAATCGAGCGCGAAATCTGGGGCAATGGATTACCCGATTCCGACACCTTGCGCAGCCATCTGTACAACTTGCGCAAGACCATCGACAAGCCGTACGAAAAACCGTTGCTGCACACCGTGCAAAGCGCCGGTTACCGGATTGCAGATATCGAACAGCCGCCGAACTGAAGTCCAGGGACCAGAGTCGACCAGACCAGACGAATGTAGTCACGATGTCCCAGGGCCTTCCGCGCAAAATCAAGACCGCCTTCATCCTGCAGGCGGTCATCGCCAGCTTCGCGATCGTCATTGGCGTCTATGTCGCTAGCACGGTGGCGCAGGAGACGTTGACGAGGCAGCGCATGTACGCCGAGGCGTCGAGTTTCTGGGAGGCCAGGCGCGTCAATCCAGCGCATCCGGCGCCGACAAGTGCGGCGGTCGCCGGCGTCTTCGTGCCCGCCGGGGCATTGGGCAGCTTGCAGCCCGCGCAGGTGGCATCGTTGCCCGAGGGCATCTTCAAGTTGCCCGACAACACCAGGAAGATGCTGGTTGCCGTGCAGCCGGAAGGCAGGCTGTACCTCACCATGTCGTTTCCGCTGGTGGATCGGGTGGTGTTCTGGGTGGGGCTGGCATCGATCATGCTGGCCTTGCTGACGTTGTATGCGGTGACGTGGCTGACCTACCGCACGTCCAGGCGCATGGTGTACCCGGTCAGTTGGCTCGCCGCGCGTGTGTCCAGGTGGGACCCGCAGGATGCCGACAAGGCGACGCTGAGTCCGGAAAAACTTCCCGAAGAAGCGGGCAGTGAAGTGGAAGACCTGTCCACTGCCTTGACCGAACTGTCGAAACGACTGCGCGAATTCGTCCAGCGCGAACGCAACTTCACCCGCGACGCCAGCCACGAACTGCGCACGCCGCTGACCATCATCCGCGTCGCCACCGACCTGATGCTGGATGACCCGGAACTGCCTGCGCGGTCGATGCGTTCGCTGCAGCGGATCCAGCGCGCCGGCCGCGACATGGAAGCCGTGATCGATGCCTTCCTGATCCTCGCGCGCGAGGCCGACGTCGAACCGCTGAGCGAGACGTTCAAAGTCCACGACGTGGTCTACGACGAAATTGTGCGAATCAAGCCACTCTGCGGCGATAAATCGTTGCAACTGGACGTCATCGATGAGGCCTCGCCGGAATTGCACGCGCCGCCGCGGGTGCTGGCCGTGATGATCGGCAACCTGCTCAGCAATGCCTGCACGTACACCAACACGGGACGCCTCGAAGTACGCATCGCGGCGGACCGGATTGTCGTGCGCGATACCGGCATCGGCATGAACAGCGACGAGCTGAAGCAGGCTTTCGTGCCGTTCTACCGCGCCGACCAGGCCAATCCCGTCGGCAAGGGCATCGGCCTGTCGATCGTCCGCCGTCTCGGCGAGCGCTTCGGCTGGCCGGTCACGCTGGAAAGCACCCCCGGCGAAGGCACCACGGCCACCATCGTGTTCAAGCAGTGAATGTCTGCCGTTTGGAGGCGTTGCGGCAGCAGTAGGCATTGCGCAGTGCCCTTGTAGGAGGGGCTTCAGCCCCGACACTGGAAGTCTGCGAGCGTCGGGGCTGAAGCCCCTCCCACATACAGGCTGCTACACGGAGTTCAGGCTATCCTGCATGGGTAAATGCAGGAGCCACCGATGCGTATTTTTTTATTACTGCTGACACTCTTTGCCATGACCGTACACGCCAAGGAAAAAGTTGTGACCAAACCGATCGCATTGGTGATTCATGGCGGCGCGGGGGTGATCGAGCGCGCTGCGTTGAGCGCCGAAAATGAAAAAGCGATCCATACCGCTCTGGACCGCGCGCTCGATGCAGGCCATGCCGTGTTGTCAAAAGGCGGCAGTGCACTCGATGCGGTCAGTGCAGTCGTCGTCATCCTGGAAGATTCGCCGTTGTTCAACGCCGGCAAGGGCGCGGTGTTCAATGCCGACGGCAAGCACGAACTCGACGCGTCCATCATGGAAGGCCACACCCGGCGCGCCGGCGCGGTGGCGAGCGTCACCACGATCCGCAACCCGATCCACTTGGCGCGCGCGGTGATGGAATACTCGCAGCACGTGATGCTGGCGGGAACCGGCGCGGAACAATTTGCCGACACGCAAACGCAGATCAATCGTGTGCCGAATGCATGGTTCGACACCGATGTGCGCCGCAAGCAACTGGAGCTTTCCCAGCAGCGCGAAAGCGCGCAGGCCCTGAACGAGATACCGACCGTCTCTGGCGCCTACTTCGGCACCGTCGGCGCGGTCGCGCTGGACGCGCAGGGCCACATCGCGGCGGCGACATCGACCGGCGGCATGACCAACAAGAAGTTCGGCCGCGTCGGCGATTCGCCGGTGATCGGCGCCGGTACCTGGGCCGATGAAAACTGCGGGGTGTCGGGCACCGGCTGGGGCGAGCACTACATCCGCAACGCCGTCGCGCACGACATCTGCGCACGCGTGGCGTACCGCGGCGACACACTTGCCGCCGCTGCCGATGAAGTCATCCTCAAGCGCGTCGTCGCTACCGGCGGCGATGGCGGAGCGATTGCGCTGGATCGCGAGGGCAACATCGTCATGCCGTTCAATACCTCCGGCATGTATCGCGCATGGATCAAGCCGGATGGCTCGCGCGGGACGGCGATTTTCAAGGAAGAAGGAACGGCGCGATAGTCGTCTGCCAGAGCACATAGCTGGCGCGGTTCACGTGCAATCCGTCGGCGGCAAAGAGCTCCACGCGCGGCTGCCCCGAAGCATCCAGCATCGGCGTGAAGACGTCGGCATAGGCGACGCGACCCATCCTCGCAGCTTCTTTGTGGATGAGTGCGTTGGCAACGCGTTGCGCGCCAAGCAGATGCGCGCGTGACGGGCTCGGCTTGGGCGAGATGAAAATGATGGTCGTGTTTGGCAGGTCGTGGCGGAATCGCGCGACGACGGCCCGGAAGTCGGCGAGGATCTGTTGCGGTGTGCGGCCCGCGGACAGCTCATTGTCTCCGGCATAGAGCACGACCTGTCGCGGCTGGTAACGGATCGCGATCGCGTCGGCATGCTGGAAGGCATCGCGCAATTGCGACCCGCCGAAGCCGCGGTTCAACACCGGAACGTTGGGAAAATCGCCTGCCAAGGTGTCCCATAACCGGATCGACGAGCTGCCGGTGAACACGATCGGATGGCGTGGCGGCGGCATGACGGCGTCCTGCGCTGCAAAACGCTGCATGTCCACGGCCCATTCCGGCGACGAAACGGCGTCGATGGCGGTAGGTATGGCCAGTCGGTGCGCAGGCGAACCGGCGCACGCGGATTGCAGCACGAGGATGAACAGGAACAACGCGAGGGCTGCTATGCGCTGTCTCATGGAGATTTCCGGATGATTTCGACAACAGTGAACCAGCGTCGATGATGCGGCGCAAACCCTCGCCTGCACAGTCTTCGGTGGGCATGCTTGTGGCAAAATTGGCGGGTTCCGGCCGTCAGGCCGCCCTAATGAAGACCCCATGCCCGCTTCCGCAGAATTGATCTTCGAGCAGTCCCGGCCCGGCCGCAGTGCCGTCGCCCAGCATCCACCCGACACCAGGATTCCCTCGGACATCCCCGACGCGCTGTTGCGCAAGACGCCGGTCGGCCTGCCGGAAGTCTCGGAGCTGCAGGTGGTGCGCCACTACACCAAACTCAGCCGCAAGAATTTCTGCATCGACACGCAGTTCTACCCGCTGGGCAGCTGCACCATGAAATACAACCCGCGCGCCTGCCACTCGGTCGCTTTGATGGACGGGTTTGCGGGCCGCCATCCGTATGCGCCGGAATCGCTGTCGCAGGGTTTCCTGGCGTGCATGCACGACCTGCAGGAAATCCTCGCCGAAGTCACCGGCATGAAGGGCGGCGTGTCGCTGGCGCCGATGGCCGGCGCGCAGGGCGAATTCGCCGGCGTGGCGATGATCATGGCGTACCACAAGTCGCGCAACGATCTGGAGCGCAACGAGATCATCGTGCCCGACGCCGCGCACGGCACCAACCCCGCCACTGCGGTGATGTGCGGTTGTGTTGTGCGCGAGATCCCGACCATGGATGACGGCGACATCGACGTCGATGCGTTGAAGAAAGTCCTCGGCCCAAGGACGGCTGGCATCATGCTGACCAATCCGTCGACGATCGGCGTGTTCGAGCGTCGTATCCAGGAGATCGCGAAACTCGTGCACGAAGCCGGCGGCCTGTTGTATTACGACGGCGCCAACTTGAACGCGATCCTCGGCAAGGTGCGGCCCGGCGACATGGGCTTCGACGCGATCCACATGAACCTGCACAAGACCTTCTCGACGCCGCACGGCGGCGGCGGGCCAGGTGCGGGTGCGGTCGGCGTCAGCGAGCGCCTGAAGCCATTCCTTCCAATCCCGATGATCGGCAAGCACGCCGACGGCAGTTATCACTTCCTGCGCAAGAAAGACTGCCCGCAGTCCATCGGTCGCCTGTCGGCGTTCGCGGGCAATGCCGGCGTGCTGATCCGCGCCTATGTCTACGCGCGCCTGCTCGGCCGCGAAGGCATGACCCGCGTCGCCGAATACGCCACCCTCAATGCCAACTATCTCGCCGCACAACTGAAGAAAGCCGGTTTCACGCTGGCGTATCCGGAACGCCGCGCGTCGCATGAATTCATCATCACCGTGCAGCCGCAGAAAAAAGCCAACGGCATCACCGCGCTGGACTTCAGCAAGGCCCTGCTCGACCACAACATCCACGCGCCGACGAACTACTTCCCCTTGCTGGTGCCGGAATGCCTGCTGATCGAGCCGACCGAAACCGAGAGCAAGGAAACGCTGGATGAGTTCATCGAAGTGATGACGGGTTTGCTGGCAGAGTCGCGTGAGAATCCGGAGAAGATGAAGGGGGCGCCGTACAGCATGCCGGTGCGCCGCCTCGACGACGTCAAGGCGGTCAAGGAACTGGACATCGCGTTCAAGCCCGCTGCGGCTCCGCAACCCGCTGCGGTCTGAATCGTGTCGGACGAGTTCGGCCATCTGCCGCGGCGCCCCAGCCGCATCTTCAAGGCGGCGATCTGGTCGCTGCAGGGACTGCGTGCCGCATGGCTGCATGAATCCTCGTTTCGCCTCGAGGTTTACCTGTTCGTGATCCTGGCGCCGCTAGGCTGGTGGCTGGGTCACGACGGGATCGAACGCGTGCTGTTGATCGGTTCGATGTTGCTGGTCCTGAGCATCGAATTGCTGAACTCTGCAGTGGAAGCCGTCATCGAACGCTATGGCGACGAGCACCATGAAATCGCCGGGCGCGCCAAGGACATGGGTTCGGCGGCGGTCTTCGTGCTGATGTTGAACGTGGCGCTGGTGTGGGGCGCGATCATCGGCCCGCGGTTGTTTACATGAGTTGTCGGCCAAGAACGCCAAGGACGAGGACAAGTAGCCGGGAGCTAATCTTGCTGTGCAGCTTTGGTTTTTTTGCGGACATCAATGCTTGATTAGGAAGACCGCAAGTGATTGAACTGCTGACCGATCCGCAGGCGTGGGTCACCCTGATCACCTTGAGCGCGATCGAGATCGTGCTCGGCATCGACAACCTCGTTTTCATTTCGATCGCGGTCAGCAAGCTGCCGCACGTGCAGCGCGAGAAGGCGCGCAAGTTCGGCATCGTCGTCGCCTGCATCACCCGCATCCTGTTGCTGCTGACGCTGGCGTGGCTGGCGGGGCTGACGTCGGACCTGTTCCGCATCTTCGGCCAAGGCATTTCGGTTCGCGACTTGGTGTTGATCCTGGGCGGCGTGTTCCTGCTGATGAAGGGAACGATGGAGATCCGCGACCTGATCGGCGGCGAGGCCGAGTCGGAGGACATCGATACCAAGCCCTTGACCTCGTTCGGCATGGTCATCGCGCAGATCGCCGTCATCGACATCGTGTTCTCGCTGGATTCGGTGATCGCGGCGGTCGGCATGGCCAACCACACGGCGATCATGGTCACCGCGATCCTGCTCGCGGTGGCTGTCATGCTGCTGGCGGCGGCGCCGCTGGGCCGCTTCATCGACGAGAACCCGACGATCAAGATGCTGGCGCTGGCATTCATCGTGCTGGTGGGCGTGTTTTTGATCGCCGACGGATTCGAGTTGCACATCCCCAAGGGCTACGTCTACGCCGCAATGGGGTTCTCCGGGCTGGTGGAGTCCCTGAACCTGTGGGTCAAACGCCGCGCCAAGGCGCGCCAGCTGCCGCAGTAGCGACGGCCATTGCGCAGCGGGCGCGGCGATGCTGCAATGCAAGCCTGTCCATCGCCCCGGAGTCGCGCCATGCGTGTTGTCCTGTTGATGCTTTTGGCTGCCGTGTTGTCCGGCTGCGGCTACAACTCGATCCAGCAGAAGGACGAAGCGGTCAAGGCTGGCTGGTCCGAGGTGCTGAATGAATACAAGCGCCGCGCCGACCTGATCCCGAACCTGGTCAACACGGTCAAGGGCTACGCGCAGCAGGAAAAAGACGTGCTGATCAAGGTCACCGAGGCACGCGCCAAGGTCAGCCAGATCAACGTCAATGCCGACGATGCGGCGTCGTTGCAGCAGTTCCAGCAGGCGCAAGGCGAGTTGTCGGGAGCCTTGTCGCGGCTGATGGTGGTGGTGGAAAACTATCCCAACCTGAAGTCGGACCAGTCCTTCCTGGCGTTGCAGACGCAGCTGGAAGGCTCCGAGAACCGCATCACCGTCGCGCGCGGCCGCTACATCAAGACCGTGCAGGACTACAACACCTTCATTCGCCAGTTCCCCAATAACCTCACCGCGATGCTGTTCGGACACAAGCAGAAACCGAATTTCAGTGTCGAGAACGAACGCGAAATCCAGGATGCGCCGACGGTGGATTTTGGCGCGCCGCAGCCGCAGGGTGGATGAGGCGGTTTTGGTTTTGGACTGATTGGACTTCGCAGGTGCGAGCTTTTTCGCACGAATCGGCTTTCGTAGAGCGGAGCTTGCTCCGCTGCTCTTCGCGCAAAGGCAAAAGCAGCGGAGCAAGCTCCGTTCTACAGAAGAAGGTGCAATGAATCAGCCTGTCGCTGTCGTGAAGCGCTCGCATCCGCAAATACGCGGGGCGAACATGATGCTTGCGCTGCTGCTGGCCTTTCTCCCTGCCATTGCATCCGCACAACAAGCTGAAATTCCGCCTCTGACCTCGCCGGTGATCGACACCACTGGCACACTGACGACAGCGCAAAAGCAGCAAATCGAACAGCAGGCTTTAGCCCTGCAGCAACGCAAGGGCAGCCAGTTGCAGGTATTGATGGTGCCGAGCACGCAGCCGGAAACCATCGAGCAGTACACCGTGCGCGCCTTCGAGCAATGGAAGCTCGGCCGCAAGGGCGTCGACGATGGCGTGTTGCTGGTCGTGGCCAAGGATGATCGCCGCGTGCGCATCGAACCCGGGTATGGCCTCGAAGGCGCGATCCCCGATATCAGTGCTGGACGCATCATCCAGGAATATCTGGCGCCGAAATTCCGCGCGGATGACTACGGTGGCGGCATCATCGATGCGACCGCGGCGTTGGTGAAACTGATCGACGGGGAAACCCTGCCCGAACCGATGGCCGACAACCGCGGCAAGGAGACGAGCGGAGGCAGTTGGTTGTTTGCGTTGTTTGCGGCCTTCATCGTGGCCAACGTGGTGCGTGCGATGTTCAGTCGCGCGCCTTCGCCGATGCGGGGATTATTTACAGGCGGCGCGGCAGGCGGCGTGGCCTGGCTGGTTTCCTCGTTGATGGGTCTGGGCATCGCAGCCGGTGTCTTCGGTCTGCTGTACGGCCTCGTCAGTGTTTCCGGCGGGCGCTATGCGCGTGATCGCGGCTGGGGCGGTTTCGGCGGCGGTCCATGGACTGGCGGCGGTGGCGGTTGGGGTGGCGGCAGTGGTGGAGGATTGGGTGGTGGCGGTGGCTGGTCCGGTGGCGGCGGCATGAGTGGAGGCGGCGGCGCCTCGGGGAGCTGGTGATGGCGCGTCTGTTCCGTCATCTGTTTGCACGTTCGGCGCACGGCCTGTACCCACAGGACACGTTGCAGCGCATCACCCAGTCGATTGCCGACAGCGAATCGCGCCATCGCGGCGAAATCTGTTTCGCAGTCGAGGCGTCGTTGCCACTGCGCGTAGTGCTGGCCAAGTTCGACGCGCGGCAGCGGGCACTGGAGGTCTTCGCCCAGTTGCGCGTGTGGAACACGCGCTCCAACAACGGCGTACTGATCTACCTGCTGCTGGCGGACCACCGCATCGAAATCGTGGCCGACCGCGGCCTGGACGAACTGGTCAGCGCCGAACAATGGCGCGGTGTCTGCCAGCTGATCGAGGAAGGCCTGAAAGCGGGGGAGCCGGAAGCGGCGGTGTTGCGCGGCATCGATGCCGTATCGGCGTTGCTGGCGGAGCATTTTCCGCGCGCAGAGGACGACCAGGACGAAGATGAGTTGTCGAACCAGCCGCACATGCTGGATTGATCGCGATACGCATTTGTGCAGGAGCGGACCTGGTCGCGATGGGGATTTACCGGTAGAGCCCCATCGCGGCCAGGTC
>JAJAYW010000112.1 GCA_026786005.1 Lysobacter sp.
AAGAAAGTTACCCGCCGCAAGGCGGAAGCTTTATGACTTTCGCAACTAAAAGGATGCCCGCGTGCTAAAGAAATCCTACCCGTACTACCTCGCCAACAAACCAGTCGCGCCCAACACCGACCTGGACGTGCTGGACAAATACACCGGCAAACGCGCAACACGCGTCGCGTTCGCGGACAACGCAACCGTGCGCAAGGCGATCGTCGCAGCAGACAAGGCGCGCGGAGCGATGGCGTCGTTCGCGCCGGATCAGCGCCGCGATGTGCTCGAACACTGCGTCGAGCAATTCACGCAGCGACAGGAAGAGCTGGCCCTGGCTCTGTGCATCGAAGCCGGCAAGCCGATCAAGGATGCACGCGGCGAAGTCACCCGGCTGATCGACACGTTCCGCATTGCCGCCAGCGAGGCTACCCGCATCGATGGCGAGGTGCTCAACCTTGAGATCAGCGAGCGCACGCGCGGCTATCGCGGCATGGTCAAGCGCGTGCCGATCGGGCCGTGCGCGTTCATCACGCCGTTCAACTTCCCGCTCAACCTGGTCGCGCACAAGGTCGCCCCCGCGATCGCGGCGGGTTGCCCGTTCGTCCTGAAACCTGCCGCGAAAACACCGATAGGTGCGTTGATCATCGGTGAGGTGCTGGCGCAGACCGATCTCCCCGACGGCGCATTCTCGATCCTCCCTTGCTCCAACGACGATGCGGGATTGCTGGTCGAGGACGAGCGCATCCGGTTGCTGTCATTCACCGGCGGACTGGTCGGCTGGGAACTGAAGGCGCGTGCGGGTCGCAAGAAGGTCGTGCTGGAACTGGGCGGCAATGCGGCATGCATCGTCGATGAGGATCCCGGCGCAGACCTCGACCATGTCGTCGAACGCCTGGTCTCGGGGGCGTATTACCAGTCCGGACAGAGTTGCATCAGCGTGCAGCGCATTTATGCCCACGCGGCGATCTATTCGAAGCTGCGCAAGAAGCTGATGACGGCCGTTTCGCGGCTGCGGATCGGTGATCCGCAGGATGAGGATGTCTTCATCGGGCCGATGATCGACGAGGACGCCGCGCGGCGCGTGGAACGCTGGATCACCGCGGCGGTGAAAGACGGCGCGACGCAGCTGGTTTCCGGAAAACGCCACAAGCACCTGCTGCCTGCCGCACTGCTTGAAAACGTGCCGCGCGGCAGCGATCTGTATCGCAAGGAGGCATTCGGCCCGGTCGCCTGCCTCGAATCGTTCGACGACTACGAGCGCGTGCTCGCGCGCGTCAACGACAGCGATTTCGGGTTGCAGGCAGGCGTGTTCACCGGCCGCCTCGACCATGCCCTGCGTGCCTGGGATGCACTGGACGTGGGTGGGGTCATCGTCGGCGATGCGCCGAGTTTCCGCGTCGACAACATGCCCTACGGCGGTGTCAGGCAATCGGGGCTGGGGCGCGAAGGCGTGCGGTATGCGATCGAAGACATGACCGAGCCGAGATTACTGGTGATCAGGGGATGAGCTGAGTCCACTAGGGATGCGTGGCGGCGATCCATCTTCCCCCTGCCAGCGGAAGATGTTACAAAAGTGTGACGGGGGATTCGTGGATTAAAAGGAAGGCATGACGCACGCGCGTGATGCCTGTTTTTTGTCGCCATTTTTCTCAAGGAAGTCACGATGACGATTCACAGAGTCACTCCCGCCATGGCCGCCCTGCAGGCCGCCAACCGCCGCAAGCTTGGCCTGCTGCCACTCAGCACGCTGACCTTGGCTCTATTGCTGGCCCTGCCTGCCGCCGCACAGAACCAGGCACCAGCCAAGCAGGACAACAGTCCGGCCGAGACCAGTCAGACCCCGACCCAGCTCGATGCGGTCCAGGTCACCGGCTCGCGCGTGCTCGGCCGCACCGCCGAGGAAACCGCAGCCCCGGTGGACATCATCGGTCAGGAAGAACTCGCCAACACTGGCGCGATGGAGGTCGGCCAGGCGCTGCAACTGCTCGAGCCCAGCTTCAACTTCTCGCGCACCACCATCAGCGACGGCACCGATATCCTGCGTCCGGCCACGCTGCGCGCGCTCGGTCCCGACCAGGTGCTGGTGCTGGTCAACGGCAAGCGCCGGCACCAGCAGGCGCTGGTCAACGTGCAGCAGACCATCGCGCGCGGTTCTGCCGGAACCGACATCAACGCGATCCCGATTTCCATGATCGAGCGCATCGAAGTGCTGCGCGACGGCGCTGCGGCGCAATACGGCTCCGACGCGATCGCTGGCGTGATCAACCTCATCCTCAAGGAACAGACCGACCACACCGACGTGTCCTTCCTTGCCGGCCAGACCTATGAAGGCGACGGCCGCGTGCTGCACGGTTCGGTCAACACCGGTTTCAAGCTGGCCGACGACGGCTTCATCAACTTCAGCCTTGAATATCGCGATCGCGAGGAAACCAATCGCGCCGGCCCCGACTCCCTGCGGGTCAATCCGCCGCGCGTGACCCAGCGCATCGGCGATGCCGACGCCACCGACGCCTACCTTTGGATGAACGGCGAATTGCCGATCGGCGCGGGCGAATTCTATTGGTTCGGCGGCGTATCGCGGCGCAAAGGCGATTCGTCTGGCTTCTTTCGCTCGGCCGGCGACAACCGCACCATTCCCGCGCTGTATCCCAACGGCTTCCTGCCCAACATCATCACCA
>JAJAYW010000113.1 GCA_026786005.1 Lysobacter sp.
GCTTTACCGGTAAAGCCCCATCGCGCCCAGGTGCGCTCCTACAAACCGCTTGATCTTTCCGTTGTGTGGCGATTCTCTTTGTCTGTTGTCCTACCACGAACGATCAATCCTGCAGAAATGAAAACGCCCCGCATCGAGCGGGGCGTTGATGCTGGCAAATCAATCTCGGATTAGTCCATCCAGCCCTTCAATTCGTCCTGACTCAGGCTGCCGTTGCGGTTGCTGTCCACCGCGCGGAACTCGCCTGTCAGCGTGGCGTTCGCCTTGACTTCGCCACGGCTCAAGCTGCCGTTCTTGTTCGCATCAAGTGCTGCGAAGTCGATCTTGTATTCGCCGACCACGGAATCGGGTGGGCTGGAAGTGACGCTTGCCTGCGCTTCGGCTTGCGCTGCAGCTGCAGGCATGGGCGCGGGCTGCGGGTTAGTGGCAGCGGCGTTGATCGCATCCTGCGCGGCGTTCTGTGCGCCCGCGGCGGCCTCGCCGGCCATGTCACTCGCGGCCTCGGCGGTACTCGCGGCCTGTTCGGCGACATCCGATGCCACTTTGGTTTGCATGCCGCCTGTGGCGGCCTCGTCGCTGGCCATGTTGGCAGTGGCAGCGGCACCCGCTGCAACACTGGCTGCAGTTGTGGCTTGATTGGCGCTATCGCTCGCAACGGCGGCATTGACGGCGGCAGTGCCGCTGGTCGGCTGGATCGCGCTGGCAGTGGTGGCGGTCTGGGCCGCGTCCTGCGCGGCTTGTGCATTAGCGCTGGCCTGCTTCGCTTCTTCGGCGGCCTTCTTTGCGTCGAGTTGAGCTTGCAGCTGCTCTTGAGTTTGTGCAAAGGCCGGTGCGCTGAGGCCGAGCGTGGCCAGTAAGGCGATCGAGAGGAGCGTGGTCTTGCGGGGGAGGTGCATGGTCATCGCGGGTTGCCTCGCAGTTGGGGAACCTGCGAAACCCTAGTCCCCAAGCGGTCAACTGGGCGTTAATACCACTAACGGCGGCTGAACGCGGGTCGCTTTTCAGCGCGCGGCATGGGCCGTGGCGAAGACCGTGATTTCTTCGCGGTCGTGATACAGCTGCTTCGCGCGCACGTGCAGCGCGCGGCCGGATTGATCGAGGAAATCGTCGAGACAGCGCTGCGTTTCGTCCCAGCGCTTCTTCATCGGCAACTTGAGGTTGAACACCGCATGTTTGCACCAGCCCTCGCGGAACCATGTGGCCATGCGTTCGGCGACGCGTCGCGGCTGCTCCACCATGTCGCAGACCAGCCAGTCCAGTGGCTGCTTCGGCTGCCAGCTGAAGCCGTCGGCACGCAGGTGTTCCACCAGCCCCGTCTGCATCACGTGCTCGCGCAACGGACCATTGTCGATCGCGATCACGCGCAACCCATGCCGCGTCAGCACCCACGTCCAGCCGCCGGGCGCAGCGCCGAGATCGGCGGCACGCATTCCGGGCTGGAGCAGACGCTCTCGTTGCTCGACATCCAGCAATGTCAGGAAGGCTTCCTCGAGTTTCAGCGCCGAGCGCGATGGCGCATCGGCATGCATGCGCAGGCGCGGGATGCCGAGCGGCCATGGTGCGCTGTCCATCGGGTCGCTGCTGGCGACGAACGCGTGGTCGCCGGCGACGAAACAGACATGCAGGCGCGGCAAAGACGCATCGTCGCGCACGCTGAGTGCGCCCGCCTTGCGCAAGGCGGGCCGCAAGGCATTGCCAAATGCACGCGCCAGGCCCGACAACGGCTTGGCGGCATCGCTGTCGGGATGTTCGACCACCAGTTCGCCGAAACGTGCATTGGTGGCATGGGTTGCCAGCGCATCCACGATTGGCGTGATGCGATCATGGGTGGACAGTCCGCGCAGTTCCGCAATCAGCTCCAGTTTCTGGCGCGCGAAGATCAGTTCGCGCCACGGCAGCTGGCGCGATAACGCCTTCGCCGCGTCGGCGATGAACACGACGTAGCCACTGTCGCGCTCGGCGCGCGCATAGCCGGGATGTCCTGCCCCGGCCGCGCGCGCGGTGAGTTCGGCGGCGAGTTCCGGTTCAAAGCCGGCGCGGCAATAGCACAGCAGGCCGGTCATGCGCGTGTCGGGTCGTTACGGCTCAATAGCGGTCGCCGCCCTGTTCGCCATACGCGCGCAACACGGCGCGCGCCGCATCGCGATGCAGGTCGCGCACGACCTCGATGCCTCGCTTGTTCAACTCGCCGACCCAGTCCGCCGGCAGCGGACCTTCGTCGAACTCGGTCAGTTCCATGACGTCTTCGGAGCGCGCGCCGATCAGCAGGCGATCGATGCCGGCCCACACCGTCGCGCCGTAGCACTGGCAGCACGGTTGCGCAGAGGTCGCCAGCGTGTAGCGCCCGTCGCGTTGTCCGTCGGCGTTCTCGTTGAGGCGCGCGCGTTGCAGGCGCTGTTGCGCCAGCATGTAGGCCATGGTCTCGGCGTGCGCGAGCGAGCAATTTTGCGGCAGCACGCGATTGACGCCGATTGCGACCACCCGATCGGTTGGCCCGAACACGACGGCGCCAAACGGGCCGCCGGTACGCGCATCGATGTTGTGCTTCGACAACGTGATCGCCAGCGCGACCTTGTCGGCATCGCTGGCGTGGACGGCCGATGCATCGACAACGTCATGCACCCAGACCGGCAACGTCAGATGGATTTGCGCGAGCAGCATCAGCGATCGGTCTGCGGCGGCGGCGCGCCATTGATCCAGCCACCGACCGGTTCCTGCTCCGAGACGCATTGTCCATTCGCGCAGAGGCAGGCCGTGATCGGATTCGACATGCAAGTCGAAACGCGTCCTTCGCGTGCGCACTGCGCCTGCACGACGGCCGGATTCGGAACTGCACTGTTCCTGTTGACGCACGCAGGCATCGCGCCGCAGCAACTGCCGACATCCTTGACCACGCAATCGGCGCTGGTCTTGCAGCTTTGGTCGATGACGGGTGGTTTGGTTGTCGATGCGGGCATCGGCATGACCTCCGGCGGCAGCGGATCGCTCATCGGCGGTGCGGGTTTGGTGCGGGCGGGTGCGGGCATGGTGGCCATGCGTGGTGCTGGTTCGGTTTGCGCACTCGCTCCCGGGGCTGGCGTCTCCGGCGTCGGCGCTGCGCAAGCAGCGAGCACAAGCACTATCAGGATGGCGAACAGGCCATGCGTTTTTACTTTTGATAGGGTCATGTGATTCTCCTCGACGACGGAAAAAACTGGCTCGTAATCCCGGGGAACGCCGGGACCCAGCATGGATGACCGGCTCTCACAAATAGGTCCCGGCTTGACCAGCTTCGCTGTTGAACACCGCCGGGATGACGATTTTTTTTGATCCCTTGACTAAACCTTTGCCCATATATCGCGCAGCGTCACGCTGCGATTGAACACTGGCGAATCGCTGCGATGATCGCGCCGATCGGCGACGAAGTAACCGAGCCGCTCGAACTGGAAATTCTGCTCGGGCGAGGCCTGCGCAGCCGCCGGTTCGACATAACCAACGACACTGCGCCGCGAATCGGCATTCAGGTGGTCGCGGTAGGTCTTGCCTTCCGATTCATCATCCGGATTTGGCGTTGAAAACAGTCGGTCATAGAGACGGATCTCCGCAGCAATCGCGTCGCGGGCGCTGACCCAGTGGATGGTGCCCTTGACCTTGCGATCCGCACCCGCCATGCCGGGGCGCGATTCGGGATCGAGCGTGCCGCGCAGTTCGATGATGTTGCCGGCATCGTCCTTGATGACTTCATCGCAACGCACGATGCCGGCGCCGCGCAGGCGCACGTCGCCACCGGGCACAAGACGCTTCCAGCCTTTTGGCGGCACTTCGGCGAAGTCCTCGCGTTCGATCCACAACTCGCGCGAGAACGGGATCTCGCGCTTGCCGAAGGACTCGTCCTTGGGATGATTGGCAAACGACAGCGTTTCGCTGTGGTCAGCGGACAGGTTGGTCAGCACGAATTTCAACGGATCGATCACCGCCATCCGCCGCGGTGCATGCACGTCGAGGTCGTCGCGCAGGCAGCCTTCGAGGATCGAGAAATCGGTGACAGAGTTCTGCTTGCTGATGCCGACGCGCTCGGCCAGCAGGCGCAGCGAGGCCGGCGTGTAGCCGCGGCGGCGGATGCCCTGCAGGGTCGGCATGCGTGGATCGTCCCAGCCATCGACCAGGCCTTCGCCGACCATCGCCACCAGCTTGCGCTTGCTCATCACCGTGTAGTTGATGTTGAGGCGCGAGAACTCGATCTGGCGTGGCTTGCCGGCCTGGTTGGGCAGGCCCTGGTCGAGCAGCGGCTGCAGCAGCGCCGGCGTGTTGGCGAGATCGACCTTGTCCACGCACCAGTCATACAACGGCCGATGGTCCTCGAATTCCAGCGTGCACAGCGAATGGGTGATGCCCTCAATCGCGTCGCTGAGCGAGTGCGCGTAGTCGTACATCGGATAGATCGGCCAGGCGTCGCCGGTGTTCTGGTGCGCGACTTTCTTGATGCGGTACAGCGCCGGATCGCGCAGGTTGATGTTGCCGCTGGCCATGTCGATCTTCGCCCGCAAGGTGCGCGCGCCATCGGCGAACTCGCCGGCGCGCATGCGGCGGAACAGGTCGAGGTTGTCCTCGACGCTGCGATCGCGATACGGCGAGTTGCGACCGGGTTCGGTCAGCGTGCCGCGGTATTCGCGGACCTCTTCGGCCGTCAGGTCGCAGACGAACGCATGGCCGTCGCGGATCAATTTCCTGGCAGCGAGATAGAACACCTCGAAATAGTCCGAGGCGTGACGCAATTGCGCCCAATCGAACCCGAGCCAGCGCACATCGTCCTGGATCGCGGCCACGTACTCCGGGTCTTCTTTGGCAGGATTGGTGTCGTCGAAGCGCAGATTGCATGACCCGCCGAATTCCTGGGCGATGCCGAAGTCCAGGCAGATCGCCTTGGCATGGCCGATGTGCAGGTACCCGTTGGGCTCTGGTGGAAAGCGGGTGCGCGGCACGCTGTGCTTGCCGCTGGCCAGGTCATCGCGAACGATCTGGCGGATGAAATCGTGCCTGCCGGGTGCGACTTCATCCGGGTTCCGCTTGTCAGTTGTGATGCTGGTCACAGTTTTCTCGGTACAGGCGAGCACGTGGCGCGCAAGGATTTCAATGAATACACAGTCTAGCCGTCCGGCTTCCATTCGTCGCCGATGGTCGGCCCGTTTCTTGCATACCAATGCGTAGGGAGTCGCATAAGCTCGAATTCACCGGGATCCAGGGGGGTCGCCGCCATGAAGGTGGTGTACGAAGCCGGAAACGTCATCGATGCGCACCTTGTGCGTCACGCGCTGGAGCATGCCGGGATTCCGGCGTTCGTCAGGGGCGAGGCGTTGCTGGGTGCCATTGGTGAGTTGCCAGTGTTCGGAATGATCGCTGTGTGCGTGCCAACGGTGTGTTGGCCCGACGCGCAGGCGGTGCTGCGCGTGCTGCCGATTGCGATGGCGTCGCCCGGATCGTCCGAGATGGCTGCGGAAGTAGGCGTTCCGTCGGTGGTGGCCCTGTGATGCTCCGCGCGCCAACGGCCCAGGACTGGACGCCGCGTCATGGCTTCATGTTCGCGGTCGGACTGGTGTTCCTGCTGGTGCTGTTTGCCGCAAGCGTGATCGCGGCGTCGTTCAGCATGCCCACCGAAACGGCCGTGACCGTCGAATTGTTGCCGCCCCAGGACGGCAATATCGCCGCCACCTTGCTTCCAACCGGCGAGGGTGTGCTGCATCCGGGGGGCGATGCAACGGTGCGGGTCCGCATGCACTTTGTCCTCCCGCCACGGACGGATGCCGACTTGCGATGGGCGGTGGTGTTCGGTCGCGACCTGTTCGACGAAATCCATGTCGCGTCCGGCCAGTGGCAAAGCGAGACACGCAGCTTCTTCCAGCCCGACAGCGATGAGGAAGGGGCGATCCCTTCCTTTTTCGTATTCACCCTGCCGGCGCAGATGAGTGGCCCGGTGCAGCTTGACGTGGTGGCGCGGTCATCCACGCCGGGCGTGCTGCGTCCGTTCGTGATGCCCGAGAACATCGTGAGGAAAATGGAACAGCGCGCGATCGCGCTGACGATGGCGGTTTACGCGGGACTTTTCATGCTGGCGCTGGTCATGCTTGCGTTGTTCTACGCGGCGCACGATCGCGCGTTCCTGTCCTATTTCGGATTTTCCATCAGCGCGTTGTTGATGCTGGCCGCCTTGAACGGACACTTGTATCTGCTGCCGGGATTCAGTTTGCTTGGATCGTGGCGCGAGCAGGGAGTGAGCGCACTGGCGATGCTGTTCAGCGCCGCCGCATTGCATATCCTGTTGCGTTACTCGGACGCGGCAACGGCATCGCCCCGTTTGAACAAGGCCGCGAATATTTTTTGCGGTTTCCTGCTGCTGCTCAGTGCCATGGCATTGATGGACGTGCCACTACTGCGCGGCACGGTGCGGGCGGCGTCACTGGCAGGCTGGCTGGGCGCAAGCATCGGCTGCATCGTGATCAGCACCGACGCAGGCCGACGTGCGGTGCCGATGGCGTGGCCGATCATGTTCCTGTGCACGCTCAACTTTGTGGCCGCCGTCGGCGCAGAAATGCTGTCGCGCGGCGTGGTTCCCGATGTGTGGTGGATCCGGCGTGGTTACCAGGCGACGCTGTTGGTGACCGCCGCGCTGCTCGCAGTGGGACTCGCCAGCCGCATCGGCACCTACCGGGTCCAGCGCGATCGCGCCCGGCTGGCGCGCGAGGACTCCGAACTGCGCGTGACGCGCCAGTCAGCACGCTTGTCGTTGTCGGAAGGGCTGCAGGCGCAGCTCAAGGATCTGCCTGCCGGTGATGTGGAATGGACGGCGTATCGGCGGGTGATCGAACACCTGCATCCGATGCTGCAACTGGATAGCATCGCGATCACCGTGCATGGCGAGGCAACCCAGGACTTGCTGCTGGTCGAACCCGCCGATCGCACGGAGCACTTCGCCCGTGCGATCGCGCAGCGGCAAGGCATGCTCAAGGGATTGGTGCGAACGCGCGCGCCGCTGCAGATTTCCCTGCACGAAGCGCGGGCCGAGGCACATCCGCAATCGGCGGTGGTGCCGTTGCCGATACGTTCGCCGGGATGGGGCGTCATCATCCTGGAGCGTGCGCAGGGTGACGGCTTCACCAACGACGAGCTGACAATTGTCGCGGAATTCGGCCGCCTGGCCACCCAGGCGGTGGAGGAAGCCAGTGCAGCCATGCGCTTGCGTCGCTCCGCGGAACTCGACGCACTTACCGGCACGTTCAACCGCCGCTCGCTGGACCAGTGGCTGACCCGCTGCTTCGGCGATGCGCACCGGGCCAGCAAGGACTTGTCGGTGCTGTTCGTCGACCTGGACCATTTCAAGCAGGTCAACGATACGCATGGGCATGCGGCGGGCGATCATTGCCTGCGGCGAACGTCGGCGGCATTGCGCGAAATGATCGGAGCCGGCGATTTGCTCGGTCGTTACGGAGGCGAGGAGTTCATCGTCCTGTTGCCTGGCGCCACGTCGGATAGCGCCAGGCAGTTGGGAGAACGCATCCGGTTGGCGGTTGAGAGCCAGCACATCGAATGGAACGGGACCTCGTTGCCGATCACCGTTAGCGTCGGCGTGGCCACGCGCTCGGCGCTCGAGCAAACCCCGACCGCGACCATCGAGCGCGCCGACAAGGCGCTTTATGCCGCCAAGCGTTCGGGCCGCAACCGGGTGTGCGTGGCGCCCGCAGAATTCGTTTGATGGCACACTCCGCTGCCGTGTTTCGCAGCGCGTGCCCAAGACATGTTGACCCTGGTCATTGGCAACAAGAACCTCTCGTCGTGGTCGTTGCGGCCCTGGCTGCTGCTGCGCCATTTCCGGGTTGAGTTCGACGAGCACCTGCTGTTGCTCGATACGCCTGCGTTCCACGCGGAGATCCGGCAGTGGTCACCAAACGCGCGCGTGCCGGCGCTGCATCACGATGGTTTGATCGTGTGGGATTCGCTGGCGATCTGCGAATACATCGATGAGACGTTGCTCGCACGCCGCGGCTGGCCGGCCGCTGCATCGGCACGCGCGCAGGCGCGGTCGGCCGCTGCAGAAATGCACTCGGGGTTCGCCGCGCTTCGACGGCAATTACCGATGAATTGCCGGCGCCAACCGGATGCTCGTCCCGATGTTCGTCAATGGGACGCCGAAGCCCAACGTGACATCGCACGCATCCAGGAGATATGGCGGATGCTCAAATCCGTACACGGACAGGACGGACCATTCCTGTGCGGCGATTTTGGCATCGTCGATGCGATGTTCGCGCCGGTTGCGGTGCGTTTCACCGGTTACGGCGTCGCGATGGATGACACCGCGCGTGCATTCGTCGATGCGATTTACACATTACCGGCCTTTCAGCAGTGGCATGCAGCGGCGCTGGCGGAACCGTACTTAGAAATGCAGCAGCGGGAAACGCAGAAAACGATGCCGGCCAGCGGCACGCCTTGATGGCGCAGCCGGAACACCAGCGTGGCGCGTTGGTGGCGATGCTGATAGGCGCCGCGTTGATCGGCACCAATGGCTTGATGGTGCGTTTCGCCGAAACGCCGCCGACCATTTCGGCCTTCTGGCGGATGTTGTTCGCCGGGCTCATGTTGACGTTGTATGTCGTCGCCACGCGCGGCTGGAAGCCGCTGCCACGGCGCGCTTGGCTGTGGGCGCTGGCGCCAGCGGCTGCGTTTGCCGCGGACCTTTGGCTTTGGCACCGCAGCATCCTGCTGGTGGGCCCGGGCTTGGCGACGTTGCTTGCAAACGCGCAGGTGTTCTTCATGGCCCTGGCCGGGGTGCTGTTGTTTCGCGAGCACCTCGGAATCCGCTTCCTCGGCGGGCTGCTGCTGGCGTTTTTTGGGTTGTGGCTGCTGCTGGGCGGCGCATGGGATTCGTTGCCGACGCAGTATCGCTGGGGGGTGTGGCTGGGACTCGCCACCGGAATCTGTTATGCGGCGTACAACCTCACGCTACGCCGCGCGCAGCAGGAGGCGCATGCAGTGGGCGGCCGCGCATCGGGTGGGCACCCATCGGAGCGGCATTCGTCTGCGGTGGAACAGGTGTTGGCGATCGCATCGCTGGGCTGTGCGCTGTTGCTGGGCCTGGCCGGTTGGGCGGAAGGCGCAGCCTTCGCCATTCCGACGTGGCGATCGCTCGGTATCCTGCTGATCCTCGCAGGTGTCGGCCATTGCCTGAGCTGGGTGCTGATCTCGAAGGCGATGCCGCACCTGCGCGTTGCGCTGATCGGTTTGTTGCTGCTGTTGCAACCGATCGTCGCGTTCCTGCTGGACGTGGGGTTGCTGGACCGTGCGACGACACCGCGCGAATGGCTCGGGCTTGGGTTCAGCCTCGCCGGTATCTTCGTTGCCGGCTTGAAAGGCCGCTCGCGGCTGCCTGAACAACCCGCCTGAAGCAGCCGGCTTGAAGCGGTGTCGTTCGGCCACAGATCATGACGACGTCCTGACGGGAGCAACGACATGTTCGGTATCGGCGCCAACAAACAGCGCATGGTTGATCCATCACGCGCACTGCGCGGCCGCGACGCGCCGCTGTCGGTGTCCACCGCGCACTACGTGCACAAGCGGCCGATCGCCGGCAAGGAACTGCAACAACACACCGGCTTGCAGCGCGCGCAATTCGGTATGGGCTGTTTCTGGGGCGCAGAGCGCAAGTTCTGGACCTTGCCGGGAGTGTTCACCACGGCGGTGGGCTATGCCGGTGGCTACACGCCCAACGCCAACTACCGCGAAGTGTGTTCCGGCGAAACCGGGCACACGGAAGCCGTGCTGGTGGTCTATGACCCGGCCGAGGTGTCCTTTGATCAACTGTTGAAGGTGTTCTGGGAAAGCCACAATCCGACTGAGGGCATGCGTCAGGGCAATGACGCCGGCACGCAATACCGTTCGGCCATCTATTGCGATACCGACGCGCAATATCAGGCTGCGCTGGCAAGCCGCGATGCGTATCAGCAACAGTTGAACGCAGCGGGTCACGGCGAGATCACCACCGAAATTGTCTTCCCGGCGCCAACGTTCTATTACGCTGAAGACGAACACCAGCAGTACCTGGCCAAGAATCCGGGCGGCTATTGCGGTCTCGGCGGCACCGGCGTGAGCTGTCCGATCGGGATCGATGCCACGGCCGCAGCGTAACCATGGCCGTGTAGCTTCGCATCGTTCGCGAGCGTAGCGACGTCACTGAAAGTTGCATGCATCCCGTCACCCCGGCGGTGTTCAACAGCGAAATTGGTCATGCCGGGGTTCTTTTATTGAGTGAGCGACCCGGCCTCCGGGTTTGCAAAGGAATTCTCGTCTTGAACATCCTGGATCACTTGCGTGCCCGGTTCCGCAAAACAACTCCGCTGCCCGAAACATCACGCCCGGCACACACCGTCGATGTCGATGCCATCACCGGCACGATCGAGCGCGCGCTGGCTTCGGCTGGCCTCGACACGCAGGCGGGCCCGATGAAAGGCGTCACCGACACCATCCAGCAGGCACTGTCTGCTGCGGGATTGGACCAGCAACACGCCACGCCCGGCCATCGCGAATCAATCATCGAGGGCGTTGCGCACCGCGTTGCTGCCGAAGACATCGTCAAGCCGCAAGGGCGAACACCATCCCGACCCAAGCCTCCGCTTGATGGGGTGGGCTTCAAGTCCGACGGCGCATCGGTCGCACCGGCGACCCGCACAAAACCGGCACTCCCCGGCGAGTTTGCGAGCCGCTCCTTCACCAATCACGCCGGCACGCGCGCCTACAAGCTCTACATTCCTGCGCGCTATTGGAGCGACCCTGGTGCACCTGTGCCGATGGTGGTGATGCTGCACGGCTGCACGCAATCGCCCGACGACTTCGCGGCCGGCACGCGCATGAACGCGCTGGCCGAGCAGCACGGTTTCCTGGTGGTTTATCCCGCGCAAGCCGCCAATGCCAACGGCTCGAAATGCTGGAACTGGTTCCGCTCCGAAGACCAGGGGCGCGACCGCGGCGAGCCGTCGCTGATCGCAGGAATCACGCGCGAAGTCGCGGCGGAGTATCGCGTCGATGCACGGCGCATCTTCGTGGCTGGACTGTCCGCCGGCGCTGCCATGGCGGTCATTCTCGGCGCGACGTATCCCGAGTTGTATGCCGCGGTCGGCGCGCATTCCGGCTTGCCTTATGGCGCCGCCCACGACATGCCGTCTGCCTTCGGCGCGATGAAAGGTGGTGCAGTGAGACGCCGGTCGCCGCTGGGCCAAGGCGTGCCGACCATCGTCTTCCATGGCGACCACGACCGCACGGTGGATGTAAAAAACGGTGCCGCAGTTGTCGAGCAGGCCACTGTTTGGTATTCGGAAGTATCGGGCCTGCATGCCAGCGTGGAGCAAGGTGCAGGTGTCGGTGGCCGCACCTACCGCCGCACCGTGTATGCCGACGCTGCCAATCATCCGCTCGTGGAGGACTGGTTGCTGCATGGCGCCGGTCACGCATGGTCGGGCGGAAGCCAGAGCGGATCGTTTACCGATGCCAGCGGGCCGGACGCTTCGGCCGAGATGGTCCGCTTTTTTTATTCGCAGCAGCCTGCGGGTAGCGCGTGAAAGGAAACGAGCCGTACGCTGGGCGGCCCCGTCAACCAAGCCATTTTTGTAGGAGTCGATCGGTTTTCGTAGAGTCGAGCTTGCTCGACTACTTTTGGCGTGATGCAAAGGCAGCGGAGCAAGCTCCGCTCTACAGGATCACGACATGGCCGGCTTCAAAGGAATCTTCTTGAATCAGCTGGTGCGAAAACCAGCCCTTCATCCGTCCGTGGCGAAGCCAAGCTCACCACGCCGGTGTTGAGTGTTCAGGCCTTCCCTAACGAGTTCTTGAACTCGCCCGCAAACATCGCCCGCATCTGCCCGACCAATTCTTCTTTGTCTGGATGCAACAGGCGCAGGCACTCCACCGCAAACGTCACCGGACTGGTGCCGGAGCGGTGACGGTGCCGTCGTCGCTGATCGCATGCGCGTCCTTGTAGAGGGAACCTGCGTATCCACCCGCGTGCGTCGTCAGGAACTCGAGCGAATTACTCGTGTGTGTGCGGACATCGAGCAATCCGGCGTGCGCCAGCGCCAGCGTCGCGCCACAAATGGCAGCGATCGGCCGGCCGGCGACGTTGCGCGCCCTCAGCGCATCGCTGAGCGACACGTTTTCTGCTTCTTGCCAGCGATCACTACCGGGCAGCAACCACAGGTCGGCATCCACGGGCGGGAGATCGGCGAATGCGTGATCAGGCTGGATGCGTAATCCGCCGATCGACGTCACCGTGTTCCCGTCGAGGCTGGCGACGACAATGGTGTCGCCAAACCATTGGCGCGCGCTGGGCAGGATCGGGCCGATTTCCCAGTCCGCCACGCCGTCGGCCATGATCACCGCGATCGTCTTGCTCATCATGGACTCCTGTAGAAAAACGCGAGTTCAAGGACGCAACTCATCACTGACGCGTGATCGAGCAAACATAAACCACTTCGCACGCACCGCTGCCGCTATCGTTGCGCGTGAGTGAACTGCGCCAATGCCAGCCATCGATCGTCGTCGCTTCCACCAGCCAGCCGTCGATGCGCACGCGGTCGCCCGCGCGCACGCCGCGCAGCGCATTGGCCGTGGCCTGGTCGGACGGAATCATGTGCATGTTGGCGCTGCTGCGCGCGATCTCGTCGAGCGGTAGCGGCGGATCGCCGCTCCAGCGGTACTGATACCAGCGCGACGACTGGCTGATGGACAGACGCGACAGCACAGCGTCATCGCGCATGCGTTGCCAGCCAAGGGCGAGGTCGGTCGGCGACAGGTCCGCTTCGCGGCCGATGCTGTAGTCCTCACGCGACAGCACGCGTGCGTCGATGCTGAAGCCGGCCAGTGGCTGCAGCGTTGCCACCTGCAAACGGAATGGCGGCAACGTGGCAGGTACGGGGCTCTGCAACGGCGGATCGCCCGCACTGACCAGCGGCGGTGGTGGGCAGGACGGCGTGGTGCCGCTGGCGGCGGCCGCCACGTCCGGCACGCGCGGCGATACCGGCGAGTACCACCAGCCGGCGCAGAGCAACACACCGAAAACCATCCACAGACGCAGGCTCATGGCGCGCGCACCTGCGCCAATGGCGGTGCCGGACTGGATGCGGGCATGAACAGTTCGGTCGGCAATTGCTTGAAGACCTCGGCCAGGGTTTGCAGGAATCCGGCCATCGCCGAACTCTTGCGCCACACCATCGCGATGCGGCGACTCGGACGTGAATCGCTGAAGCCGAGCAGATGGATGCTGTCCGAGCGCGCCACCGGTGGCTTGACCGCGAGCATGGGCAGCAGCGTGACGCCGACGTTCGCGGCCACCATCTGTCGCAGGGTTTCCAGGCTGGTGGCCTGGAATTCGCTTTTCTCGCTCGCGCCAGCCAGATGGCAAACGTCGAGCGCCTGGTCGCGCAGGCAGTGACCATCCTCGAGCAACAGCAGTTTTTGCGTGGACAGTTCCTTCATCGAAAGCGAATCGCGCTTCGCCAGCGGATGCGATTCCGGGACGGCCAGCACGAAGGCTTCCTCGAACAGGAATTCGGTATGCAATTGCTCATCGTGCACGGGCAGGGCCAGCAGGACGGCGTCGAGCCGGCCTTCGCGCAGACGCGTCAGCAACACGTCGCTCTTCTCCTCGACCAGCAACAACTCCAGCTGCGGAAACCGTGCGCGCAAGCGCGGTACCGCATGCGGGAGCAGGTACGGGCCCAGCGTCGGAAACATGCCCAGCCGCACCGTTCCGGCTTCCGGATCCTTGCTGCGGCGCGCGGACTCCTTGATCTGCTCGACATCGCCGACGATGCGGCGCGCTCGTTCGGCGATGTCACCGCCGATCGGGGTCAGCATGACCTTGCGCGGCGCGCGCTCGACCAGCGTCACGCCCAGTTCGTCCTCGAGTTTCCTGATCTGCGTGGACAGGGTCGGCTGGCTGACGAAACAGGCCGCCGCCGCCCGGCCGAAGTGCTTGTGCTCCGACAGGGCGACGAGGTAACGGAGGTCGCGGAGATTCATCGCGATAGCATAAACCTATCATATTGATTGTAATCATCGACTTGATGAATTTATGTTGCACCGCAATAATGTTGACCACCCCGGCGTCCGGATACCAAGCGGCTATTCGGTCCAAACCCGTTTTTCAACCTTGAGGAGTTATCCGATGCTGACCGTTGGCGACCAACTGCCTGCCTTCAAACTGAAGGCCACCGTTTCCACCGATTTCAACCACGCCTTCGTCGATATCGACAACGACACCTACAAGGGCAAGTGGCTGGTACTGTTTTTCTATCCGAAGGATTTCACCTTCGTCTGTCCAACCGAGATCGCTGGTTTCGCGTCAAGGAACCAGGCCTTCCTTGACCGCGACGCGCAATTGCTGACCGGCAGCACCGACAGCGAGTTCGTGCACCACGCCTGGCGCACGCACCACGCTGATCTGCGGGACCTGCCGTTCCCGATGCTGGCCGACATCAAGCGCGAGTTCACCGCTGCGCTTGGCATCCTCGACAAGAACGAAGGGGTTGCGCAGCGCGCCACGTTCATCGTCGATCCCGACGGCATCATCCGTTTTGTCTACGTTACCGATCTGTCGGTCGGCCGTAATCCGGACGAAGTCCTGCGCGTACTCGATGCGTTGCAGACAGACGAGTTGTGCCCGTGCAACTGGAAGCAGGGCGATGACGTGTTGAAGGTTGCCTGATAACGGCGGGCCTGATCAAGGCGAAGGCCTGATCACGGCTAAAGTTTTCCGCGTCATGCTCCCTCCCCCCTCGCGTGATGCGGATTTTGAAGTCGGCTCCGGCCGCCTTCGTTTTTTTTGATTTCGCTTTCTGTAAAGCGGTGCTTGCTCCGCTGCTCTTGCCCTCCTCTTCAGGAATACAAGATGACCCTTTCAGAGCTCCGCAACCAACTTCCCGATTACGCCAAGGACCTCAAGCTCAACCTCGACAGCGTGCTGTCCGATGGCGGCTCGCTTGGCCTGGATGGTAAACAGATCCATCTGATTGCCCTGGCTTCGGCGATTGCGTCGCGTTACGCGCCGCTGGCGCAGGCAATCGAAACCGCCGCCACCGAGCACTTGTCGCTGGAGGAAATCAACGGCGCCAAAGCCGCGGCGGCAATCATGGCGATGAACAATATCTACTACCGCGCCACGCACCTGATCGAGAATGACGAATACACCCAGCTGCGCGCAGGATTGCGCATGAACATCATGGCCAATTCCGGGCTCGACAAGATCAGCTTCGAGCTGGCGCCGCTGGCGGTGTCGGCGATCAATGGTTGTGGGAGTTGCCTGGCCTCACATGAAAAAACCATCCGCCAACACAACGTGAGTGCGCAGGGCGTGCAGAGTGCATTGAAGATTGGCGCGGTGATTCACGCGGTCGCGGTGACGCTGGAGCAGTCGCAAGCCTGAGCAATTCAGGTCGAACAACGAAGCGACACGCATCTTTGTAGGACGGGTGGCCGCGGCTTACAGGCTTGGCGCTTGACCATTTCGATAGCTGCGTGTATCAAGGCCACGGGGTAAGAGGCTGCAGACCGGTGGAGACCGGACGGGGCGATGGATCAGCTCCGCAAGGAAGATCTACAGGGATGCAGGACAAAGGCTAGGAGTGCCGGGCGATCGCCAAGCATGGTGATTCGCCTCGCGGTTCGGAGAACCGTATGCAAGATCAGATCACACACGCGCCACGGGCGGCTTTGGCCCTCGTCGCACTCGTCGGCACCTTGTTTCTGATTCAGATCGGCGCATTGATTTCCAACGTGCTGGCCGATGGTCGGATCTTCGGCAAGATGGCCGTCGCCGCCGATGCGGAGTCCGACAAAGTTGGCGCCACGGCCGCCGAGTTCCGGGTCGACGAATCGGGCGCCGCCACGTATTCGATCCCGCTGTATGCGGTGCCGGGCACGGCAGGCGTCGCTCCCAAGTTGTCGTTGAACTATTCCAGTCAAGGCGCTTACGGCGCCTTGGGCAAGGGATGGTCGATCGGTGGCCTTTCGTCGATCACACGGTGCCGCGCTACGCGCGAGGCGGGCGATTTCATCGTCAATGGACAGCCGACGGATGGATCGCCCGCACCGATCAATTTCACTGCGACGGATCGTTACTGCGTGGACGGGCAACGTCTTGTGCCTGCGATATCCGGGGATGCGACCTGTCCAGCGGTCGGCGGGATGACGGTCGAAAACCTGCGCACGGAAATCGAAACCTTTCAGCGTGTTTGCGCCTATACCCAGGCCGGCGGCAATTCGGGCGTCGCGTTTTTCACGGTGGGGCGCAAGGACGGCTCGACCAGTTGGTACGGCGATCGTCAGGCCAGCGCTGCGCAGAATTTGACCTACAACGGCTACGTCAACAGCACAACTCCGGGCAAGGAGGCTTTTGCCATCGCGTGGTCGCAAACCCGGTTCCAGGACTCAACGGGCAATTACATCGACTACGTGTATTACAAACCTGGGGACGTGGTCGGCGAGCAGTTCATCTACGAAGTACGATTCACCGGAAAGGTAGGCCTTGCAGGGCAAACGATCAGTCAAGGTCCGTATGCCAAGCTGATTTTCGATTATGAAATTCGATCCACCCCGCAGCAGGCAGTGAGCTACGTGGCAGGCGGCCGGACGACGCAAAGCCGCCGTCTGAAGTCCATCATGTCGTGCGCCTCTATAGCTTGTGGAGCTACCGATCAGGCGCGGTATTACGACCTGACCTATGCGCCAAGCGCCTCGAACAGCGGGCTGGAAACCCTGGTAAGCGTGACCGAATGTCGGGATAGCAGCAAAAGCGTGTGTCTGCCCGCCACCACATTTGAATGGAGCCAGGCAAAACATCAATTGTTGAACGGTAGGTCGTGGGCACCGACAACGTTCGGCAGTTCGTGGAGATTCGAGGGTTTCAAACTGGGCGATGTCGATGGCGATGGCCGTCAGGACATGGTCTGGTTGAAAGACGGTCCTGGCGGCGGCAACCCCTGCGCTACCGAGAACATCTTCGTGTCCTGGGGCGTTGTGGATGCCAACGGTTATCAAAGTTTCACCGACACTACATTCGGCGGCTGCACCATCCATGAAATGCCCGAAGGCGATAGCGGGGCTTGGCAGCTTTTCGATTACAACGGCGATGGCCGCGACGACCTGTTCATCGTTGGTCCCGAGGGCGACGGGCACATGTGGGTGCTACTCCCGTCGCAGGGAAGGCAGTATCACGTATTCAATAGCAATAACAATTTGCTGGCCTCCGTGTGGCCTGCCATTTGGGCGAATTACACGGGATCTGGCAACCATCCGCAATTAGCGGATCTCAATGGCGACGGCGTGCTCGATGTCATCTTCCCGCCCAGCCAATATACAAC
>JAJAYW010000114.1 GCA_026786005.1 Lysobacter sp.
TACTTCCCCGCCCCCGGGGGGGCGGTTGTGGCATACCCCCCCCCCCCCCCCCCCCCGCCCGGCCCCGCTCCTACAGAAGATCGATGAGATCACGCCATCCAACCGATTCAGAAATGCTGCATCGCAACAGTACGCCGCCGGTTTGACGTGATGCGCCGCAGTCGGTAATCCTCGACCGCCCCGCACCTGCGGGCGCTCCATTCCTGAATCACCCACAGGGGTTACCGCATGAATACAACTGCATCCAATGCCGCGGAGCCTTCGGGCCCACCGCTCGCCGCGCCACCCGGCGGCGGCTCCGAGCCGCCCGAGTTCACCCAGATGATGGGTCACCCGCGTCCGTTGTGGATGCTGTTCATGACCGAGTTCTGGGAACGCTTCGCGTTCTACGGCATTCGCTGGGCGTTGGTGTTGTACATCGTCGCGCAGTTCCACGGCGGCGCAGCGACGGGCGAGGCCTCGGCCAACCAGACGTACGGCGCGTACCTCGCGCTGGTGTATGCGGCGGCGATTTTCGGTGGTTACGTCGCCGACCGGATCATCGGTTACCAGCGCTCGATCCTGGTCGGCGCGGTGATCATGGCGGCTGGCCTGTTCATGATCGCGATGCCGGACGACAACCTCTTCAAGTTCGGCTTGGCGACGATCATCGCGGGCAACGGTTTGTTCAAGCCCAACATCTCCACCATGGTCGGCAAGTTGTATTCGCCGACCGACGAGCGTCGCGATTCCGGGTTCACCCTGTTCTACATGGGCATCAACCTCGGCGCGATGGTCGCGCCGCTGCTGACCGGCTGGATGGCCGAGCAGATGATGGGTGGGTCGCCGGAGTTCCCCGCCTACAAGGTCGTGTTCATCACGTCCGGCGTCGGCATGCTGGTCAGCCTGGTGTGGTTCTGGTTCGGCCGCCGCCAGCTCGAAGGCGTGGGCCGTCCGCCAGTGGGCGGCGAAGGCACCGGCCGGGTGCTGATGACGGCTATTGGCGCGATCGTCGCGATCCCGGTGATCTACTTCCTGCTATCGATGGGCGCGAGTTCGCTGCAGTGGGTCCTGACCGGACTGTTCGTGATCCTGGGCATCATGCTGCTGGTCGAAGGTGTTCGCGAAGGCACGGTGTCGCGCGACAAGACCATCGCGATGTTGATCATCTTCGCGTTCAACGTGCTGTTCTGGATGTTCTTCGAGCAGGCCGGCAGCTCCTTCAGCTTCCTCTCCGACAAGATCGTCGACCGTGACCTCGGCGCCCCCGGCGGCTTCGTCTGGCCGAACGCGTGGTTCCAGTCGGTCAACTCGCTGGCGATCATCACCTTGGCGCCGTTGCTGGCGTGGCTGTGGGTCGCGATGGGCCGCGCCAACCCGTCGATCCCGCGAAAGTTCGGCCTGGGCCTGATCTTCAACGGCCTGGCCTTCCTGCTGCTGATGTTCGCGCTGTCCAGCTTGGTCAGCGACGCCGGCCTGATCCCGTTCTGGACCTTGTTCATGGTCTACGTGATCCAGTCCGTCGGCGAGCTCTGCCTGTCTCCGATCGGCCTGTCGATGACCACCAAGCTGGCACCGACCAAGCTTGTCGGGTTCGCGATGGGCGGCTGGTTCCTGTCCACCGGCATCGGCAACAACCTGTCGGGCATCTTCGCCAGCCATGTGTCGGGCACCGAAGGCATGACCACGGCTTCGGCGCTGTCGGGCTACACCTTCGGCTTCTGGGCACTCATCATTCCCGGTGCGTTGTTGTTCCTGATCGCGCCGCTGATCCAGAAGTTGATGCATGGGGTGAAGTGACGCAATGGCCCGCACGCGCATCGCGCGTGCGGCTTTGCCAATGCGTCATCCCCGCGAAGGCGGGAAGCGCCACACAACAGCGAAGCTGGTCATCCAGGGGCTTTATCGGGAAACCATCCTGCGCCAGTCACAGCGTCTTCAAAAATCAAGCGGCGGCTCCGGCCGCCGTTTGCTTTTCGCGAGATGGCATCAGGCGGCATATCCGATGCCAGAGCGCCTGCTTTCTTCTCCCTTCGGGAGAAAGATGTCGCGACAGCGACAATTGAGGGCAGGAGAGTGACTCGTCCACGGAACCTGCATTGCGACCTGAGAGTCCGCGCCCTCATCCGCCCTTCGGGCACCTTCTCAGCTCTGCACACCCTTCGGGCGCCGGAGGGAGAAGGAACGGCGTCACACCAACAAATGCCGCAAGTTCGGCAGATACTTTTCCAACGATCCGGTATTCACCGCGACCACGCGTTCGCCTTGCTTGACCAATCCGCGATCCAGCAATTGCGGCAACGCCGTGATGCAGGCCGCGCCTTCCGGCGAGATCCACCAATGCTTGTCACGCCACACGCGGGTGACTTCGTTGGCGATGTCCGCTTCCTCCACGCCGATCGCCGTGCCACCCGACGCGCGGATGATCTGCAGCACGCGGAAATGCCCTACGCCGCCCGGCACGTTCAAGCCGACCGCGAGCGTGTTACCCGCGGCCTGCGCCGTGGTGTCGTCAGCGCCCGCAACGAAGGCGCGCACCAGCGGTGCAGTCGCATTGCTTTGCACACAAATCATGCGCGGACGTCGCGCATCGATCAGCCCGAGTGTTTGGAGTTCGTCGAATGCCTTCCACATGCCCAGCACGCCGGTGCCGCCGCCGGTCGGATAGACGATGACATCCGGCAATGACCACTGCGTATCGCCTGCCCGCGGTTCGGCCAGTTCCAGGCCCAGTGTCTTCTTGCCCTCGATGCGCCAACCCGGTTCCTGGAACGTGGCGACGTTGAACCAGCCGTTCGACCAATACTTGTCGCGCAGCAATGCCGCAGCTTCGCGGATCGTGCCCTGCACCAGTTCCAGCGTGACGCGATCCGGATGCAATCTGGCCATTGCCGCAACTTGCCCGAGAATCGGCATCGGTGTGTCGTCCGGCATCGCGACCACCACATCAAGATCGCCGGCCAGCGAATAACGCACCAGCGAATCGCCGGCATTGCCCTGCGTCGGCACCGCGAGTTTGCGCAGGCCGAACTTGCGCGCCATCGCCGCCGTCATCGCCATGCCTCGATCCTTGAAGCTCTGCGTCGGATTGGCGCCGTAACCGGGATGCGCCTTGCCTTCGTCCTTCAATTGCAAGTGCAGGCCAGCGGCCCTAGCGACGGGATGGTCGGTGTAGTCGAGCAACGGCGTGTGACCTTCGCCGAGCGCGATGATGTGGCGCGCGTCATCGGGGTTGTTGATATCGAGCGCCAGCAGTCCGCCGAAACGCCACATGTCGTTGCGCGACGGGTCGTACCACGCAGCGTTCGGTTGTTCGCGCGCGAGACGTCCGAGATCGAGCAGCATCGCCACCGGCCGGCCATCGGCGGGATCGAGATTCATCAACGCATCGGCCGGATATTCGATGCCCGAGCCAATGCCGCGCAAACACCGCACGACACTCACTTCGGTAATCCCGCATCGAGTTTCGACAACAGCGTGTCCAGCATCGCGCGTTCGCTCGCATCCAGCGGCGACAGCAACTGGCGTTCGAAGCCGAGTGCAAGTGGCACGACCTCATCGTAGACGCCGTAGCCGGCCTCGCTGAGTTCGAGCACCGAGCGACGACGGTCGTCGCCGTGCGGTTCGCGTTGCAACAGGCCACGTTCGAGCAGGCGCGCGACCGCGCGACTGACGGCGACCTTGTCCATCGCCGTGCGCTCGGCGACCTCGTTCGCCGACAGCCCGCAATAGCGGCCCAGCACCGCAATCACCCGCCACTCGGTCACGCCGATGCCGAAACGCGCGGCGTAGGCGCTGGCGATGGTCTGGCTGATGCGGTTGGACAACACGCTGAGCCGATAGGGCAGGAAGCGCTCGAGTTCCAGCACGGCGTGATTGTGCGCGTCTTGGCCAATGGGCAGGGCCGGGGCCTGGACTGCGGACATGTTGCGCTGTGCCTTGCAAATGGTTTCAGATGAAACTATAACGTCGGCACGATCCACGCAAGCCGCGCCGCACCATGCGCAAGGCGTTGGTAACCACGTAGTTTTGATCGAGTCGTCATCCTTTTAGAGCGGAGCTTGATCCGCTGCTTTTCCGGTGATGCTCAAGAGCAGCGGAGCAAGCTCCGATCTACAAAAGCGGTGGCTCGCCGGTGATGCGGGCTTGTACAGACTTTCTTGATCGCATTCTTTAACGCAGCAGGAACTCCGATGAGCGCCCAGACACAGCCAGCCGCCGCCCCCAACCTCGGCATGCAGGTCACCACCTTCGAGAACCCGATGGGCATCGACGGTTTCGAGTTCGTCGAATTCGCCGCGCCGCAAGGCCACGGCCAGTTGCTGCACGATTATTTCCGCAAGATGGGTTTCACCCCTGCGCTGCATCACAAGACCCGGCCAATCACGTTGTACCGGCAGGGCGGCGTCAATTTCCTGGTCAACGAGGACCCCGATTCGTTCGCCGCCGATTTCGCCAAGGCGCACGGCCCCAGCGCCTGCGGTTTCGCGATCCGCTTCAAGAAGCCGTCGACCGAAGTGCTGCAAACCGTGCTCGGCAACGGCGGCGAAATGATCACCGACAAGGCCGACAGCAAGGCCGTCGATGCGCCGGTGGTCAAGGGCATCGGCGACTGCATGCTGTACCTGATCGATCGCTACGGCGACAACGGCACGATGTACGAGGAGTTCCTGCCGGTGCAGGGCGCCGATCAACATGCGCGCGGCTACGGGCTGACCTTCATCGACCACCTCACCCACAACCTGTACTTCGGCAACATGCAGAAGTGGTCGGATTACTACGAGCGCCTGTTCAACTTCCGCGAGATCCGCTACTTCGACATCAAGGGCGCCAAGACCGGGCTGGTGTCGAAAGCGATGACCGCGCCCGACGGTATCGTGCGCATTCCGCTCAACGAATCCAACGATCCCAAATCGCAGATCAATGAATACCTCGACACCTACAAGGGCGAGGGCATCCAGCACATCGCCTGTTTCACCGACGACATCTATGCGACGGTCGAAGCGATGCGTGAGCAGGGGATCGAATTCCTCGACACGCCCGACACGTATTTCGACGTGATCGATGCGCGCGTGCCGAACCACGGCGAAGACGTGCCGCGGCTTGCCCGGAACAAGATCCTGATCGATGCGGATGCCGAGACCAAGGAACGCAAGCTGCTGCAAATCTTCACCACCAACGCGATCGGCCCGATCTTTTTCGAGATCATCCAGCGCAAGGGCAACGAAGGCTTCGGCGAAGGCAATTTCCAGGCGCTGTTCGAGAGTATCGAACGCGACCAGATGAAGCGTGGGGTGTTGTAAATCGTAGGGTGGGCCCCGGCCCACCGCTTTGAATGGTGATCGTGGTTGGCGACGGTGGGCCAGGGCCCATCCTACGAACGAGGCGCGCATGACATCCAACGGCTACCAATCCGGCTTCGGCAACGAGTTCGCCACCGAAGCCGTGCCCGGCACGCTGCCCCAAGGCCAGAATTCGCCGCAGCAAGTGGCGCACGGCTTGTATGCGGAACAGCTGTCGGGTACCGCGTTCACCGCGCCGCGCGGCGAGAACCGCCGCAGCTGGCTGTACCGCATTCGTCCGGCGGCGATGCATGGCACGTTCGAGCCGTTTTCGCAGCCGAATTTCCATGACGATTTCGGCCACGGCGCGGTCACGCCGGACCAGTTGCGCTGGAATCCGTTGCCGTTACCGGATGCGCCCACAGATTTCATCGATGGTTTGTTCACGATGGCGGGCAACGGTTACGCCGCCGCGCAACACGGCATCGGCATCCATGTGTATGCCGCGAACAAATCAATGGATGGCCGCTTCTTCTACAGCGCCGACGGCGAATGGCTGATCGTGCCGCAACAGGGCGCATTGCGGATCGCAACCGAACTGGGCGTGCTGGACGTGGCACCGATGGAGATCGCGGTGATCCCGCGCGGCATCCGCTTCCGCGTCGAGTTGCCCGACGGCGCATCGCGGGGTTACGTCTGCGAAAACTTCGGCGCGATGATGCGGTTGCCGGACCTGGGTCCCATTGGCGCGAATGGCCTCGCCAATCCACGCGATTTCCTGACGCCGCATGCAGCCTATGAAAATATCGATGGCACGGCATTTGGAAAGAATTTTGAGTTGATCGCCAAGTTCCAGGGCCATCTGTGGCGCGCGACGATCGATCACTCGCCGCTGGATGTGGTGGGCTGGCACGGCAACTACGCACCGTACAAATACGATCTCAACACATTTAACGCGATCGGCTCGATCAGTTTCGACCATCCCGATCCGTCGATCTTCACCGTGCTGACCTCGCCCAGCGATACGCCCGGCACCGCCAACCTCGACTTCGTGATCTTCCCGCCGCGCGTGCTGGTCGCGCAACACACGTTCCGGCCGCCGTGGTTCCATCGCAACGTCGCCAGCGAGTTCATGGGGCTGGTGCACGGCGCCTACGATGCCAAGGCCGAAGGCTTTGCGGCGGGCGGCGCCTCACTGCACAACTGCATGAGCGGGCACGGCCCCGATGCGCAGACGTTCGACAAGGCCAGCAACGCGGATCTGTCGAAACCGGACACGATCGCCGACACGATGGCCTTCATGTTCGAGACGCGCGCGGTGATCCGGCCGACGCAACAAGCCAGCGATGCGGCGCATCGGCAACGCGATTACCAGGCGTGCTGGGTCGGGCTGCGCAACAACTTCTCGCCACCGGTTTGAATGCATCCACCAGCAGCGCTGAAGAAAATTCATCCCTTGTAGTGCGGAGCTTGCTCTGCTGCTGTTGCGCGGAAAGCAGCGGAGCAAGCTCCGCTCTACAAAATCGGAATGCACCTGCTTTCGCATTGCATTAGCGGTATGGCGGTAGGCTTGCGCTTCATTTCGATGGAGCCTGCAGCATGAAACTCACGATTCCCGCGCTCGCCTTGCTGACGCTTGCGCTATCTGCATGTAACGATCGCGCTCCCACAACTGATGATGCCGCAACGCCGCCTGTCGTCGATCAGCCCGCGGAAGACATGCCGCCCGCCACGGCGCCCACGCCGCCTGCAACCGATCCGATGCAACCGGCTACGCCGCCCGTCGCGGATGCCGGCGATTCGCGTTTCGATGGCTACGGCGACATGCGCTTCGGCATGAGCGCCGAAGAAGCGAAGAAGGCCTGGGGCGGTGAGTTGAATGGCGCTCCAGGCGCGGGTGAGGTTTGCTATTTCCTGTCGCCGAAATGGGTCAAGACGCCGGCCGAATTCGCCTTCATGGTCGAGAACGACAAGTTCGTGCGCTACAGCACCGAGAGCAGCAAGTTCGTTGCGCCGGGCGGCGGCAAGATCGGCATG
Organism: Lysobacter sp.; assembly: GCA_026786005.1. Taxonomy (GTDB): domain Bacteria; phylum Pseudomonadota; class Gammaproteobacteria; order Xanthomonadales; family Xanthomonadaceae; genus JALYOU01. The sequence continues at coordinate 7,299 of JAJAYW010000114.1, forward strand.
ACTGCGGATGAAATCAAGCAGCTCTACAGTGGTCGCGTCGAAGAGCAGAACCACAAATACGAGCAAGGTGGCAAATACCTGCGCGTCAAGGACACGGCCGGTAGCGGCGTGGTGTTGTTCGAGACCAATGCCGCGGGCACGGTGGACGAATGGCGGGTGGGTGTGCCGCCGCAAGTGGACTATGTCGAAGGATGCAGCTGATCTGTCGTCGTAGTGACTCGATTTGGAGGCCAGGATTTCCGCTCCTTGTAAACCGCTCATTCCCGGATCAAGTCCGGGGACAGGCTCTTAGGCTGACTGAAGGAGCGCTGTTGATGTTCGTGACTCTCGCGACATCCGCTCATCCTGAGCTTGTCGAAGGACGCTCTTGATTTAGAAGCTTGATCATCCGCGCTGTAAAACTTGACCAGCGTCGCTGCTGAAAGCGTTGACCAGCTGCGCTGTTGAAAAGCTTGACCAGCTGAGCTGTTGAAGAGCGTTTCGCGCTTTGCGCGAGTCACGTTCTTTGCTGGCGCACTGCGTGCGCAGCACGCGAACAGCGAAGCTGGCCCGAAGGGCGAGCGCTTGCGCGAGTCAAGAAAGTAACCAAAGAAAGCACCTTCCCCGAGGTGGAGCACAGCCTGCCGTTTGATTGCTGCGGGGATTTTCCGACTCGGCATCCTGCCTCGGTCGGAAAACGACGTGCATCCATGCACGCCGCCCTTCGGGTTATGAGTTTTTTCGTGACTCACGCAAGACCGCTCATCTTGAGCCTGTCGAAGGGTCGTTCATTTGAAGCGCAGGATCCTTGTGCGTGCTCATGTGCCCATGTGCCCATGTGCCCATGTGCGCGATGAAGCGCTACCGGAAACGCTGCCGCGTCATGCGGCACTGCTACAAATCAATGACGACCCATTGACGTACCCGGCATACAATCGAGTCGACCGCCAGCACTGGCCTATGGAGATGACGCGATGATCGAGGCACTCGGCTTGTTCGCGCTCGGCTTGATCCTGCTCGCCCTGGGCGGCGATTCCATCGTCAAGGGCGCATCCGGGGTTGCGCAACGATTCGGTGCATCGCCGTTCGTCGCGGGTTTGTTGCTGGTCGCATTCGGCACGTCGCTGCCGGAACTTGCGGTCAATGCGCGCGCTGTCTGGACCGGCTCGCAACAGCTGGCGCTTGGCAACGCGGTCGGCAGCAACATCGTCAATATCGGCCTGACGCTGGGCGTGGCCGCGCTGGTTGCGCCGCTGCTGGTGCGCAGCCGCGCGATCGCGCCGCTGCTGGCATGGTTGATCGGCACGACGCTGGTGGTCATCGCGATGGGCTTCGATGGCGTGCTGACGCGCAGCGAGGGCGCGATCCTGCTGGTCGGTTTCGTCGGCATGCTGGCCTTCCTGCTGATGCGTGCGCGCAACGAACCGGCGGAATTGCAGGCGACGATCGCCGCATACGCGACCACCCGTGCGGACCTGGCAATGAACCTGCTGCGCGTGGCCATCGCCATCGCCTTGCTGTTCTTCGGCGCGAAGTTCGTCGTACAAGGCGCGCCGATGGTTGGCGTGTCGCTAGGATTGAGTCCGTTGCTGACCGGCTTGCTGCCGGTTGCCATCGGCACTGCGCTGCCGGAAATCGCGGCCGCGATCGCCGCCGCGCGTCGTGGCCAAGGCGACATGGTCGCCGGCCACGTCATCGGTTCCAGCCTATTCAATTTGCTAGTGGTGCTGGGCGGCATGGCGGTGTTCCGCGATTTGCCGGTGCCGGCATCGTTGGTGCACTTCGAGTTGCCGGCGGCGCTGGCATTCGCTCTCGTGCTATATCCGATGTTGCGCAGTGAATTGCGGATCAGCAGGCGCGAAGGCGGGATTCTCGTGGCCGCATTCCTCGCATGGGTGTTGTTCGAGATCTACTCGACCATGTAGGGCCATACCGGCAGAGCGCCATGGCGGGCGTGCGCGGCAAACCGCAGCTGATGACGCGGTTAGACTGCAGGACGATCGATGTCCACGCTGAGATACGCATGACAGTCGTTGCTCGTCCAGCCGCAATGTTGTTGTTCGCCGCCGCGACCCTGGCCATGCCGTTCCCGGTGTCGGCAGCAGTGACGCAAGCCGATCTGAGCGCGCACTGGGCGGGGTACGCGGCCATCGCGATGTTCGCGCTGGCCTACGTGATGGTGGTGGCGGAGGAATTCACCCACTTGCGCAAATCGCAGCCGGTGATCGTGGCTGCAGGCGCCATCTGGGCGATGTTGGCGGCGGTGCTTGCGGTCCGCGGCGAGACCGGCCTGGCGCACGCTGCGGTGCGCGAGTACCTGGTCGAGTACGCCGAACTGCTGCTGTTCCTGCTTGCGGCGATGACCTACGTCAACGCCATGAGCGAGCGCCGGGTGTTCGATGCCCTGCGCGCATGGCTGTTGCGGCGCAACCTGGGGTATCGCCAACTGTTCTGGATTACCGGCGCACTCGCGTTTGCGCTGTCTCCGGTCCTGGACAATCTGACCACGTCGCTGGTGATGTGCGCGGTGTTGCTTGCAGTGGGCGTCGGCAATCCACGCTTCGTCGCGCTGGGTTGCATCAACATCGTGGTGGCGGCGAACGCGGGCGGCGCCTTCAGTCCGTTCGGCGACATCACCACGTTGATGGTGTGGCAACGCGGCATCGTCGAGTTCTGGACGTTCTTCGCCCTGTTCGCGCCGTCGTTGGTGAACTGGCTGATACCCGCGGCGTGCATGCATTTCTCGGTGCCGACGGGTGCGCCTGCACGCAACAACGACCGCGTCCGCATCAAGCGTGGCGGCTACACGATCATGGCGTTGTTCGCGGTCACAATCGTGCTGGCCGTCGGCTTCCACAGCTTCCTGCACTTGCCGCCGTTCCTGGGAATGATGACGGGACTGGCGCTGCTGCAGTTGTACGGGTGGTCGCTGCAGCGCAGCGCGCGCCTGCAGGAGGCCGCCGATTACGCCAGCGAAGGCGTGCCCGGCGAAATCGATGCGTTCGACAGTTACGAACAGGTCGCACGCGCCGAGTGGGACACGCTGCTGTTCTTCTTCGGCGTGATCATGTGCGTCGGCGCACTGGGCTTTTGCGGCTATCTCACGCTGGCGTCCGGCTACTTCTACGGCGATCTCGGGCCGACGACCGCCAATGTGCTGGTCGGTGTGCTGTCGGCTATCCTCGACAACATTCCGGTGATGGTCGCGGTGCTGCAGATGAATCCGGACATGGACACCGGGCAGTGGCTGCTGGTGACGCTGACCGCCGGGGTCGGCGGCAGCCTGTTGTCGATCGGGTCCGCGGCCGGCGTGGCGCTGATGGGCCAGGCACGCGGCCAGTACACGTTCTTCAGCCATCTGAAGTGGACGTGGGCGATCGCGCTGGGGTACGCGGCCAGCATCGTGTTGCACCTGTGGATCAACGAACGTTATTTCACTTGATGCGAATGCGATCAACGACAGCGCATCGCCCACAGAATCGCTCTGACTATACTCGAGCAAGATCTGGATAGGTCCGCAAAGGACAACACGGTTTTTGTTCGGAGGTGATCCATGATGAAAGAACCATCCTCGATGTCGGAAGTCGTGCGCGTGGTGCTTCCCGAGCGCGCGGTGCGCGGCCTGTCGGAATTCTTCCGCCTCGAGGCCGCCGGCGGCATCCTGCTGATCGCCGCGGCCGTGCTTGCACTGGTCTGCGCCAATTCGCCGCTGGAAGAGTTCTACGACGGATTTCGCGAACTGCCGGTCGCGCTGCAGTTCGGCGCGCTGGAAATCGCCAAGCCGCTGCTGCTGTGGATCAACGACGGACTGATGGCGATCTTCTTCCTGCTGGTGGCGCTGGAAATCAAGCGCGAGGTGTTGTCCGGACAGTTGTCGAACCGCGACCAGTTGCTGTTGCCCCTGGTGTGCGCCGGTGCCGGCGTGGCCGTGCCCGCGGCGATCTTCTGGTTCATCAATCGCGGCGATGCCGCGTCGATGCAGGGTTGGGCGACGCCGGCCGCGACCGACATCGCCTTTGCGCTGGGCATCCTCTCGCTGCTGGGCTCGCGGGTACCGGTGTCGATGAAGCTGCTGCTGTCGACGATCGCGGTGGTGGACGATCTTGCCGCCATCGTCATCATCGCGATTTTCTACACCAGCGGCCTGTCGATGACGGCGCTGGGCTGGGCCGCCGCGGCCATCGCCGGGATGGCATTGCTCAACCGGCGCGGCGTCAGGGCATTGACGCCCTACCTGCTGCTCGGCGTGGTGGTCTGGATCTGCGTGCTCAAGTCCGGCGTGCATGCGACGCTGGCTGGCGTGGTGACCGGCTGCATGATCCCGCATGTCGATCGGAACAATACGGTGGACGATGCGGTCGAGCACTCGCCGCTGGAAACGCTCGAACACGCGCTGCATCCGTGGGTCGCGTACGCGATCCTGCCGGTGTTCGCCTTCGCCAATGCCGGGCTCGCGCTGGCTGAATTCGAGGTCGGCGATGTGTTGGCACCGCTGCCCATGGGGATCGCCTTGGGCCTGGTGCTGGGCAAGCCGGTTGGCATCGTCGGCGCTGCCTGGCTGGCGCGTGCCACCGGGCTTGCCCGCTTCCCGGACGGCATGGACTACCGCTCGATGATTGGCTTGGGCCTGCTGGCCGGTATCGGCTTCACCATGAGCCTGTTCATCGCCTCGCTGGCGTTCGCCGACGATGGCGATCTCTACCAGACGGCAGTGCTGGGCGTGCTGGTGGCTTCGGTGGTCGCCGCGGTTGCGGGCTACGTGTGGCTGCGCCTGACGCTGCCAGCGCAACGCTGACATGCGGCGCGCACTGGTCTTCGGCGCCAGCGGCCAGATCGGCGTGCCGTTGCTCGATCATCTCGACGACGCGGGCTGGCAGGTCTATGCCGTCTCGCGCGATGAGCGCAACGACATGCCGGGACTGTACTGGCTGCGTGGCGACCTGAATCATGTCGAAGGCCTGCCGCGCGAAGTCGATACCATTTTCAGTCTCGGCCCGCTGGATCAGTTCGCGCGCTGGTATGACGCATCGAAGATTGCCGCGGAGCGCGTCATCGCGTTCGGTTCCACCAGCATCGATGTCAAGCGCGGCTCGGCCGATGCCGGCGAACGCGATGTCGCCGCGCGTCTGCGCCAGGGCGAGCAGGGCGTGTTCGAAACGGCGGCCGAACGCAATGCAGCAGCGACGATTTTGCGGCCGACACTGATCTACGGCTCTGCGCGCGATCGCACCTTGACGCGGATTGCCGATCTGGCCAAACGCTGGAACCGTTTCGTGTTGCCGCGCGGCGCGAACGGGCTGCGGCAACCGGTGCATGCACATGACCTCGCCGCCGCTGCTTTCGCCGCCAATGCAGCGGACGCGACGCACGGCAAGATCTATGCCTTGCCCGGCGGCGAAACCCTGCCGTATCGCGACATGGTGGCGCGCGTGCTGGCCACGCTCGACCCGTCACCGCAACTGATCGAACTGCCGTCGCCACTGTTCAATGTTGCGCTGCTCGGCGCGAAAGCCGCGGGCTACGCGACCGGTTTCGGCGAGGCGGCGGTCAGGCGCATGCGCAGCGACCTGGTGTTCGATGCTCAACCGGCGATGCGCGATTTCGGTTACGCGCCGCGGCTGTTCCAACCGACGGCAGGCATGTTCGAGCCGCGTTGAATCAACACTCCTCGGCGTTGGGCATGGGCCGCGTTTTCGCCAATGCGCGCATCGCGATGAGCAACACGCCGCCCAGCACCATTGCGCCGCCGATCCACAGCTTCGGCCCCGGATGGTCGCCCCAGAAGACGATGCCAAGCACGATCGCCAGCATCGGCGTGAGCAGCAGATAGGGCGTCACGCGCGCCACCGGATGCCGCTGCACCAGCACGTAGTACAGGCCGTGGCCCAGCAACGAGGCGACGAGTGCCGCATACAACGCGCCGCCCCAACCAATCCAGCTCGCGTCGCGCAATGCCGCGAAACTGCCTGGCTCCAGCAGCGCGCTCAACACAAGCAATGGCAGCACGCTGAAGATCGCGGTCCAGCCTTGCTGGCTGACCACGTTCAATCCGGTCAGCCGCCGCATCAACACGGTGCCGATGGCCAGGAACAATGCGGACACCAGCATCAACACCAGCGATACCGGACGATCCAGCACCAGCGGATCGAAGCCGAGCACCAGCACCCCGGCAAAGCTCAATGCAATCGCAAAGCCGGTGCGCCAGCCGAAGCGCTCGCCCAGGAACCACCACGCCAGCACCGCGGCCATCGGCACGTAGCTCTGCATGACGATGGCTGGCGACGACAAGTCGCCCGCTAGGTGCAGGGCCCAGAAACTGAGACCGAAATGCAGCACGCCCACGCACAACGCCACGGCGATCAGCAGCGGCCATTGCCCGCGCGCCGGTCGCTTGACGAACGCGGCAAGGATGATCGCCAGCATGGACAGGCGGATCGCGGTGAACAGCAGCGGCGGGATTTCCTGCAGCGCGAAGGCGGAGGTCAGGAAGTTGCCGGACCAGGCCAGGCAGATGACGAGGACTAGGGCGAGGTCGCGGATGGGCACGAAGAATTCATCGATGGGTGCGGGGTGGTGCGTGCTGGCTTGCCGTTTTTTGACGTCATTCCCGAAGGCGGAACCCATGCGCGTACATTTTCAGATCTTGAGGACCGCTTCGTTGTGGAGTATGTGCATGGGTTGACCAGCTTCACTGTTGAAAGGCGCTCCCGCCGTCGCGGGAATGACGAGAAACACAAAACCGGTCAGCGCATAGTCGGGGTTGGCTCCATCAACCCAGCACCGCACGTCACGAAAATCGCAGGGTTGATAGCGCCAACCCAGCCTATGAACCTATCTTCGCGGGACGGCTAGTAGCGCCAACCCAACCTGCGATACAACTTCGCCACCACCCACGCCGGCCCAATCAGCAAGTAGGTGAGGTCAGTCAGGAAGCTCGGCTTCTTGCCTTCGATCTTGTGGCCGACGAATTGCGCGATCCACGCAACGACGAACACGCCGATGGCGAGATATAGCAATTGCTGCGCGCCAAGCGCGTCGTACAGCCAACGCGTCAACCACGCCAGCAACACCAGCAGCGCGAGCATGCCGTAACCCAGTGGCCTGGACGCGCGGTAATAAAACATCCATGCAAAGAACATCGCCAGCCCGGCCCACAAGCCTGGACGAAACCACGTGCCTACAGGGGGAATGCACCACAACAGCGCGATCACGCTCCACAGGATCGCCGGCACGGCAAACACATGGATCCACTGGTTGGCGTCGTTCTGGTGGTCGCTGGAATAGCTCGCGAACCAGCGGTCAATAGGGCGTTCTGCGATGTCGTGAGCGGCATTCATAAGCAATATCCCGTTAGCCAAGCGCAATGGAACTTATAGAGCGGAGCTTGCTCCGGTGGGCGGTCGCCGTCCAGCAAACAAGAATCCGTAGCCCGGGTGGAGCACAGCGATACCCGGGGCCTTTCGTTCCGGTCATCGAAGAGCCCCGGGTATCGCTGCTACGAGTTATCAATTTCGTCTCAATCGACGGAAATTCCTGCAAGCCGCTGCAACGCTTCGGCGTACTTCGCGCGCGTTCGTTCGATCACCTCGGCCGGCAGTGCGGGCCCCGGCGCGGTCTTGTCCCAGTCCAGGGTTTCCAAATAGTCGCGCACGAACTGCTTGTCGTAGCTCGGCGGGCTGCTGCCGACCTGGTATTGATCCGCCGGCCAGTAACGCGACGAATCCGGCGTCAGCATTTCATCCATCACATACAGGCGGCCGTCGGCATCGGTGCCGAACTCGAACTTGGTATCTGCCAGTACGATGCCGCGCAGCGCCGCGTAATCGGCTGCGTATTGGTAAATCCGCAACGTCGCATCGCGCACCTGCTCGGCGAGATCGGCGCCAACCGTAGCGACCATGGTGTCGAAGTCGATGTTCTCGTCGTGGTCACCCACGGCGGCCTTGGTCGATGGCGTGAAGATCGGTTGCGGCAATTGCTCGGCCTGCTGCAGGCCATCGGGCAACGCGATGCCGCTGATGCGTCCGGTGCGCTGGTAATCCTTCCAGCCGCTGCCGATGACATAACCACGCGCAATGGCTTCGACAGGAACCGGTTTCAATTTCTTGGTGACGACTGCGCGCCTGGCATACAGCGCACGATCCACGCCCGCGGGCAACACAGACGCAACATCAATACCGGTCAAATGATTCGGCAGGATGTGCGCGGTCTTGTCGAACCAGAAGTTGCTGATCTGGCACAGCATCTCGCCCTTGCCGGGGATGGGATCGGGCAGCACCACGTCGAATGCGCTCAGCCGATCGGTCGCCACGATCAACAGTGTTTCGTTGCCGAGGTCGAACACATCGCGCACCTTGCCGCGATGACGCAGCGTCAGGCCAGGCAGGTCGGATTGCAGCAGGGTGGTGGCCATGCGAGGTGTTGGATGTGGGCGGGATAGTGTAAGCCGGGGTCGGAAAGGTGGATGCTGTTTGCTCGTCATTCCCGCACAGGCGGGAATCCAGCGACTTCCGTGCAGATCGCGATGTAGTCACGAAAGGCACTGGATTCCCGCCTGCGCGGGAATGACGAGCTAGGGCAAACCCTCGTCCGCCACAGGTACACTCGCCGCATGAAACGCTGGTACGGAAAACTGCTCGGCTTCTTCGCAGGCGCTGCCCTGCTGAGGGTCAATCCCCTGCTCGGCGCACTGGTAGGCCTGCTCATCGGCCACGCCTTCGACACCGACTGGTTCAAGCTCCGGCGTCGCGATAATCCGTATGGCGTACTGGGCCTGACCGCGGACGCCAGCGATGCGGATGTCGACCTGGCCTATCGCCGGCTCATCAGCCAATACCATCCCGACAAACTGGTCGATGTCGCCGATGAATTGCGCAATCAGGCCGATGCGAAGGCGCGCGAGATCAACACTGCCTACGACCGCATCAAGACATTGCGCAAGAAACGCCAAGGCTGACGCGGCGCCTTTATCGCCGCTCAATCAGAAGCGATAACTCGCCGTCAGACGAAAACTGTTGAAATCAAAATCGTCGTCGTTGCGGCGGAAATCGGTGCCGTTGGGGTTGACCAGCACGAAACGCATTGGTGGCCGGCTCCGTACCACGCGAAGTACGCACCCGCGCATCCTCGTCTTTGAGGTTGGTGTAGAGATATTCCATGCCGACCGAGAAGTTGTCGCCGATCTTGCGCTCGAAACCGAGGCCCGCCTGGTAACCGAAGGCGTTGTCGTCATCTCCGCTGACGGCGAACGCATTGGCGCGATTGCTTGTGGTGAAACTGTTCTCGACGTGGCCCGAGGCAACACCACCGGTGGCGTACAACAAGGTCTTGTCGTCGCTGGTGATGGTGAAACCTACACGGCCGCGGATCGCGGCGATGCCGTCGAGCTTGCGCAGCATCGTGTAGGACGCCGGCGTCGTGGTGAACCCGGTGACTGCGTCGCGCACATCATTCATCGCGCGGTCGCCCATGCATCGACACGTAAACGCGGGCAGCCAGCGCCTGGCTCGCCCTCTCTCATGGTGGACTACGGGCGACCGCGGTTCGGGATGCACGCAGCGACGCGTCGAAGGGATCGCCTTCATCCTGAATGCGCCGGGCCCCTGCGGTTAGAATCGACCGCAACGATGCCGGGACGCGGCGTCCACCGACGGATCGCAGTGCCATGGCTCCATGTGTCATCGCCCCTTCCATCCTTTCGGCCAACTTTGCGAAACTCGGCGAAGAGGTCGACAATGTGCTCGCAGCCGGCGCGGACTGGGTGCATTTCGACGTGATGGATAACCACTACGTCCCCAACCTGAGCATCGGCCCGCTGGTGTGCGAAGCGTTGCGCAAGCATGGCGTGACTGCGCCGATTGACGTGCACCTGATGGTCGAACCGGTGGATCGCATCGTTCCCGATTTTGCCAAGGCCGGTGCGTCACTGATCAGCTTCCATCCCGAAGCCAGCGCGCACGTGCACCGCACCGTGCAGCTGATCAAGTCGCACGGTTGCCAGGCCGGCCTGGTGCTGAATCCGGCGACGTCGATCGAAGTGCTCGACTACGTACTGGACGAGCTAGACCTGGTGTTGCTGATGTCGGTCAATCCCGGCTTCGGCGGCCAGAGTTTCATTCCGTCGGCGCTCGACAAGCTGCGTCGCGTGCGCGAACGCATCGAGCGCAGCGGCAAGGCGATCCGCCTGGAAATCGATGGCGGCGTCAAGCCCGACAACATCGGCGAGATCGCGGCGGCGGGCGCGGATACGTTCGTTGCCGGATCGGCGATCTTCGGCCAGTCCGACTACTCCGATGTGATCCGCCGAATGCGTGAAGCCGTCGCCGCCGCGGGACGCTGACGTGGGCGGGTCTCGACCCGCCTGGTCGTTGTTCCGTTTTCCAAGTGGCGGGTCAAGACCCGCCATACGCGGTGCTTCACAAAAACTTCCTGCGGCATTGCTAGCCTGATCCCATGAACGCAGCACCGCAATTGCGCTGGCGCCTGATCCTCAACGGCAAATCCGCCGGCGACGAACCCCTGCGTGCCGCGGTCATGGCGATGCGCGAGCGGGGCATAAGCCTGAGCGTGCGCGTTTCCTGGGAAGGCGGGGATGCGGAACGCTATGTCACCGAAGCGATCGCCGATGGCGTCGATACCCTCATCGCTGTTGGCGGCGACGGAACGTTGAGCGACGTGGCGACCACGCTGGCACACCGCGATGAATCCGCCGACGCATTGCCGGCGCTCGGCTTGGTGCCTTTGGGCACCGCCAATGATTTCGCCTGTGCCGCAGAGATTCCGATGGCCGTCCTCGACGCCTTCGAGCTGATCCACGCGAATGCCGCGCAGCCGATCGATCTGCTCAGACTCGACGCCAACGACGAGATCCATTGGGCCGCCAACCTCGCCAGTGGCGGCTTCGGTACGCAGGTCACCGTCGAGACCAGCGCCGGCCTGAAGAAAATACTGGGCGGCCTCGCCTACCTGATCACCGGCATGAGCAAACTCGGCCGCATCGATCCGATCCACGCCCGCATCACCGGGGACGATTTCGCGTGGGAAGGCGGCTTCATCGCGCTCGGCATCGGCAACGGCAAACAGGCCGGCGGCGGACAGGCGCTGTGCCCCGATGCACTCATCGACGACGGCCTGCTCGATTGCACCATCGTGCCGGAACTGGAAGGCGAGGTCGGCGCGACCATCGGCACGCTGATCACCGAAGGCAGGGAGGCGGCGCTGGATCGGGTCGCGACGCGCCGGCAACTGCACTGGGTCGCGATCGATGCGCTTGAACCGCTGACGTTGAATCTCGACGGTGAACCGGTCGAGTCCACGCACTTCCGCATCGACTGCGTCCCGCGCCGCGTGCGCATGCATTTGCCGGTGGGGTGTCCGTTGCTTCGCCTGCCGAATAATCCGCTTGCCGCATCCAAAGATCGACTGCCTCCCGACCCCATATGGGTACCGACCTGACGTTATCCGTAGGAGCGCCCCACGCGCGCGATGGGGCTTTCCCGGTGACGCCCTCGCGCCCATGGGGCGCTCCTACAGGATTCGTCGCGCGCTACTGTCCAAGCCGTTACAGTATTCCCATGATGTTCCGGAAGAACCCGCATTCCTCTGCCGACGTGGGTTGGCGATGGTGGCCCTGCGCCATCGTCGCCCCTGTCCCCTCGTCCTCGAAGGTAATGTCGCGTGATCTCACACGAACTCTTCCAGCAACACGCCGCTGACGGCCACACCCGCATCCCCGTGGTCCGCGAAGTGTTGTCGGACCTCGACACGCCGCTGTCGGTCTATCTCAAACTCGCCGACGGCCCGCACACATATCTTTTCGAGTCGGTCGAAGGCGGCGAACGCTTCGGTCGTTATTCCATCATCGGCCTGCCGGCCAAACGCGTGTATGCCTTCGCCGGACACACGCTGTACGTCACCGAGCACGGCGAGCTGGTGGAAACGCGCGAGGTCGCGGATCCGTTTGCGGAAGTCGAAGCGCTGCGCGTTGAAAATTCGGTGCCGAAGCTCGATGGCTTGCCGGGATTCACCGGCGGGCTGGTGGGCTGGTTCGGTTTCGAGTGCATCGGCTACATCGAGCCTCGCCTGGCGGGTGGCGACGGCGTGTCTGACCAAAAGCGGGACGAACTCGGCACGCCCGATATCCTGTTGATGCTGTCGGAGGAACTCGCGGTCTTCGACAATCTCAAGGGGCGTCTGTATCTGATCGTGCACGCCGATCCGCGCGAGCCGCAGGCATGGGCGCGCGCCAATCGCCGGCTTGATGAACTCTCGCATCGCCTGCGGCACGCGGGCGCGGGGTATCCGGAAACGCTCGACCCGCAAGGCCTGGACGAGGCCGACTTCGTCTCCGGCTTCACCCGCGAAGGCTTCATCGCCGCGGTGGAAAAATCCAAGGAGTACATCGCGGCCGGCGACATCTTCCAGGTGGTGCTGTCGCAGCGGCTGAGCGTGCCGTTCCGGGCGCGGCCGGTGGATGTGTATCGCGCGCTGCGGGCGTTGAATCCGTCGCCGTACATGTATTTCCTCGATGTCGGCGGCATGCAGGTGGTCGGTTCTTCACCGGAAATTCTGGTGCGGCAACAGGGACGCGAGATCACCGTGCGCCCGATCGCCGGCACGCGGCCGCGCGGCAGCACGGTCGAGGAAGACAACCGGCTCGAAGCGGAATTGCTGGCTGATCCGAAGGAACGCGCCGAGCACCTGATGCTGATCGACCTGGGCCGCAACGATGTCGGCCGCGTCGCCGAGGCGGGCACGGTGCAGGTCGGCGAGCAATTCGTCATCGAACGCTACAGCCACGTCATGCACATCGTCAGCGAGGTCACCGGCACGCTGAAGGCAGGCATGAGTTACGCCGACGTGCTGCGCGCCACGTTCCCCGCCGGCACCGTCAGCGGCGCGCCGAAGATCCGCGCGCTGGAAGTGATCCGCGAGCTGGAACCGATCAAGCGCAACGTCTATTCCGGCGCCGTCGGCTACATCGGCTGGCACGGCGACGCCGACACCGCCATCGCCATCCGCACCGCCGTCATCCAGGACGGCCGCCTGCATGTGCAGGCAGGGGCAGGCATTGTTTATGACTCCGACCCCGAGAAGGAATGGGAGGAGACGATGAGCAAGGGTAGGGCGTTGTTTCGGGCGGTGGCTGAGGCGGCGAGGGGATTGTGA
>JAJAYW010000115.1 GCA_026786005.1 Lysobacter sp.
CGACAACCTGCCGGACGTCATCAAGCCGCACTGCAATGCGCGCGACCTCATGCAGGGTGGCGATCATTGCTATGTCATCGACTTGTTCGGACTGACGGCAGAGCAGGCGCGCGTGCAACATCCGGCTCTCTATCAGCAATTGTTTGACCGGGTGAAGCCGGAACGCGATCACAACAAGGACGTGCAGCGGCGTCGAGATTGGTGGTTGTTTGGGCGTGCGAATACCGCATTACGTGCGTCGTGGATTGGTTTACCTCGCTTGATCCTTACGCCGGAAACTTCCAAGCACCGCGTGTTCTCTTTCATAGACCGGCCGTTCTGTCCGGATCACAAGCTCTATGCGATCTGTCTTGATGACGCTCGATGGCACGGGGTGTTGTCGAGTGAAGTTCATAAGCGCTGTGCGCTCAGAGCAGGTGGGCGACTAGGTGTCGGTAACGATCCGACATGGACCAATACAACTTGCTTCGCAACGTTCCCATTCCCCGACTTCCATGCTGCTGACAAGTTCGGCGGCCCTCTCAGCTACAGCGTTGAACAAACAGACGGTCGTTCAACCGAGTTCACGACGGTGGGCGAATACCCATCCGATCGCATCCGTACCCTCGCCGAACAACTCGACACCCACCGCAAACGCCAGCAAGCCGCCCACCCCGACCTCACCCTGACCGGCATGTACAACGTCCTCGACAAACTGCGCAGCGGCGAGGTGCTGACCGCGAAGGAACGCACCCTCCACGAACACGGCCTGGTCTCCGTTCTGCGCCAACTCCACGACGACCTCGACGCCGCCGTCCTCGACGCCTACGGCTGGACCGACCTGCTGCCCCTGCTGCGCGTCGCCCACGGCAACGCCGCTGTTTCCCTTCTCCCTTCGGGAGAAGGTGCCCGCAGGGCGGATGAGGGCGTAAGAGCGACTGACAACGGAACGCTTCCCGCGACTGGAACCTCTACGCCCTCACACCCCAAGGGTGCTTCCTTCGGGGCGTCCGGCGCTGCGCGCCACCTTCTCCCGGAGGGAGAAGGAAAGGCAGACGCCAAACGCGCCTTCGACGACGCCATCCTCGAACGCCTCGTCGCCCTCAATGCCGAACGCGCCGCAGAAGAAGCCCGCGGCCTGGTGCGCTGGCTGCGCCCCGAATTCCAGAACCCCAAGGCCGCCACGCCAGAACAATCCGGCCTCGCTATCGACGCCCCGCAGCAAGCAGAAACGGGCGAGGTCACGTCGCCCATCCCCTTCAAACCGAAACCCTGGCCCAGGGACACCGTCGAACAAGTGCGCGCCGTTGCCGACACCCTGGCCGCCACCCAACAACCACTGACCGTCGACGACATCGCCCACCACTTCACCGGCAAGGGCCTTTGGAAGAAACGCCTCCCGCAACTGCTCGACATGCTCGTCGCCCTCGGCCGCGCGCACGCCCAAGGCGACCACTACGTCGGCAGGCGGCAACCGTAGGGCCGGGCTCGACCCGCCGCTTGCGGGCGGCAACTCCCCGAAAAGCCGCGGGTCGCGACCCGCCCTGCGGGCTGAAAGCGTCGGCGGTGGCGCGCAAAGCGCTTCTGGATGGCCAATGCGACGCTCGATGACGCCTCGAAGACGGCAACGCCGGCGAAAAAAGCGCCATCGCTGGCGCGGCTCGCATCGGCGGTCCCGCTTGAAGCCGCAACGCTGCCGCTTTCCAGCCTCGATGCGTCGTGCAACCACGCCGTGCATGCCGCTTTTTTCGCCAACGTCGGCACTTGCCGCGGCGACGTTGGCGCGAATCGTGTCGCCACAACAACGGAAAGCCGCTCGAGAGCGGCTTTCCGGGTATCACCTGGCGTTTGACGCAGCAGTTATGCCGGCACCGGTTCCGCCTCCGGCGTGCGGGTCTTTGTGAAACGGCTGCCGAGTTCCTTGCGCAGGAGTTCCAGGCCCTGGTTCTTCCCGGCGACCTTCAGCAACGCATAACCCTCCAGCGCCAGCGACATCACGTCGCTGCCGAGGGCCACTTCCGAATCGTCGGCGCGTTCCATCAGCCGGCGCATGCGTTACGCGAGCGGTCGCAGGCGGTCGAGCGCCACCAGGTCGGCCTGCGCGTCGCCGACGCCGATGCTGGGCGGCACGATCTGCGGGTTCTGCGACAGGATGTGCAGCGTCTGCCGGCAGAACTGCTCGGACTTGGCGCCCATCCGGTTAAGGCTGCGGCGTTCGTCGCCGTCCAGCGCCACCAGGCCGGCGAAGGCGTCTTCGAGCGTGGTCAGCGCGGCATCGACGGCAGACAGCTGCGCGTCGGTCAGGGTCAGTGAAATCAGGTTCTGGCTCATGTAAGGATCTCCATATCAGTGCATTGAACGGACGGCGAATGCCGACCGATGCCCCGCCGCTTCCGTGTGGCGTTGTGCGCGATGCCGAAAACACGTCGGCGACCGGAGCGGTGCGGAGTGTGGCAAAGCGGGTGGATGTCTGGAAGCGAACGGCCGAATAGCCAGGATGGAGCGAAGCCTTGGGGATTGCGCAGACGAGAATCCAGACCGGCAGCCAGCAATGCATGTTGCGTGGCGATACAGCGCCTAGACGAACAGTGGCGCAAGGTCCTTCGGCAGGATGGCGCCGGGCAGCTGGCGGGTTTCCCTGGCGATATTGAGCGTCATCGTGGTCGTGGCCACCTCCAGCAGCACGACATCAATCGGTCTTTTCTGTTGCTCACGGAGCCACGTCAGGACATTGGCCAGATGCCACAACGCGGGCTTGCCGTCATGCACCGCGACCGGGAAGGTCGCCGCATTGCCGAGCATCAGCTTGCGCATGTTCTGTCGCGTGAAGCCGGCGATCTCGGCCACGTCCGTCAAGCCGACAAAATCCGGTGAGGCTTCGACCAGTGCGGCGCCGGGGATCGCTTTTTTTACGTCGCGTATCGCCGAGGCGATCGCCTCGAGCGCCGAGCGGGCCGTGCGGGTAAAGTCCAGTGCAATGCGGCCACGCTGACCGATGCCGACCAAGGCATCGTCGCAACCGGCCTTTGCCAGTCGCGCCACGTACTGTTCCGGATCCTCGGACGCATCCGGCAGCCGGAATTTCAGGGTGAACTCGTAATCATTCATCGTCGGTCTCCAAGAATTCCGGGGTGTCCCCGGCCCGCTCTCGCGCACAGTGGTTGACGACGCGGCGCAATTGCTTGCCATGGCTGCCGGTATTTTTCGGCGTGCTCCAGATGCTGGTGATGCAAAATTCTCCGCAGCGGCAGGTTTCATCGTTGTAGGGGCAATACATCCTTCCCCATGCATGCGAACCGCCCACTTCGATGCGCCAGCCATGTTGCTCCGCATGCCGCAGGGCGGCTTCAACCTCGGGCTTGGAATGCGGCTTTCGGGCCATTAGCGGCTCGCGATGACAGTAGGATGAGGCTGCTTGGTTGTCAAGTGACAACCAATCGTGGAATGGGCCCGCTCTCGTGATCGGCCCTCGCAGGCAGCGCCATTTCGATCGCCACCGCCAGCATCGCGCCGGTCACCGGCTTGCGCACGAACCCGTCGAAACCTGCGGCGCGCGATTGCGGTTCCGCGCCGGCATCCGCGCGCGCTGTAACGGCGATCAGTGGCGGGCGGAAACCATGCGCGCGCAGTTGCCGTGCAAGCGCCAGGCCGTCCATGCCG
>JAJAYW010000116.1 GCA_026786005.1 Lysobacter sp.
CGCCCAGGTGCGCTCCTACGGAGTTCGTAACGGCATCAGCCGCCACCCAGCGCGTGCACGATTTCGACGCGATCGCCGTCTTCCAGCAAGTGCGTGTCGTGCCGGCCGCGTGCAACGATCTCGCCGTTGACCTCGACCGCGACGCGTCGATCCGCCAGGCCTTCGATTTTCAACAGGGCCCCGATCGTGCTGTCGCGATCGAGTTCGCGTGCGCCGCCATTCAATTGGATCTTCATGCTGCCCATTGTGCCGCGGGTTGAGCGCAGCGGTGGCGCGTGGGACGATGCAGCCATCCGGGGCCGTATGTCTGCCGCGGCACTGCATCCATCAAGGGAGAGGCACATGAAATTGTCATCGCGGGCCGGTCGGCCTGTTCATACATTGCTGGCCGCGGCGCTGGCGTTGGGTGCTGCACCGGCTTTCGCGCAGACGTTTTCGCAGACGATCTTTTTCGGTGACAGCCTGACCGACGCCGGTTACTTCCGGCCGTTGTTGCCCGCCTCGGTGCAGCCGGTGACCGGGCAATTCACCACTAACCCGGGTTTCGTCTGGGCGCAATATCTCGCCGACTTCTACGGCACCAGCGCCGCGCCCAATGGCAATGGCCAGGTCGGCCCCAACTATGCCGCGGGCGGTGCCCGGGTCAGCAGTGCAAATCCCGGGCCGCTGGGCCCGCCGCCGCCGTTGACCGCGCAGCTATCCAATTACCTTGCTTCCACCGGCGGCCGCGCGGATCCCAATGCCCTGTACACCGTCTGGGGAGGCGCCAACGACCTGTTCGCCGCGTCGGCCGTGCCTGCGCAAGCGCAAGCCATCATTGGCAGCGCAGTCGCCGCGCAGGTCGGCATCATTGGCCAGCTGCAATCGGCGGGCGCGCGCTACATCCTGGTGCCGCTGATTCCCGACCTGGGGTTGACGCCCGCCTTCCGCGCGCAGGGTCCTGCAGTGCAGGCGCAGGTCACCGGACTGGCCACGGCGTACAACAATGCATTGCTCGGTGCGATCGGTGCATCGGGCGCGCGCGTGATTCCGCTTGACACGTTCCACCTTCTGCAGGAAATCGTCGGCAATCCGGGGATCTACGGTTTCCGCAATGTCACCGGAACCGCATGCCAGCCGCAGATCACCGCGCAATCGCTGACCTGCAATCCCACGACGTATGTCACGCCGGATGCGCCGGATGCGTACGCGTTCGCCGATGGCGTACATCCCACCACCGGGGCGCACAAGATCCTCGCTGATTACGCCGTCTCCGTGATCGAGGGCCCGCGCCAGATTGCATTGCTGCCGCATTCCGCCGCCATGGTCGGCCGCGCGCGCGCCGATCGTGTTTCTGCGCAAGTCGAAATCAAACCTGCAGAGGACGGCATGCACTGGTGGACCGATGTGCGCGGTGACAGCCAGCGTTTCGGCAAGGGCGGCACCGGTGCGGGTTTTGATGGCGTCGGCCCCGCGGTGACGGTCGGCGTCAACTGGAACAGCGGTGATTTCGTCTATGGCGGTTTTCTTGGCTATGGCCGCAACGAGATCGACTATGGCGGCCGCCGCGGCGATTTCAAGCAGGGCGAAGCCAGTATTGGTGGTATCGCCGGCTGGCGCAGCGGCGACCTGTGGGTCAACGGGCAGCTCAGCTACACCAAGTTGAGTTTCGACGTGGAGCGTGAGGTCAAACTGGGCATTGCGCGCCGCACGCACGTGGGTTCGCCGGATGGCGACAACCTGACGGCAGCGGCGAATGCAGGCTGGAATTTCAACAAGGGGCGCCTGAATCATGGACCGGTGGTCGGATTCGTGGCGCAGCGCATCGATATCGATGGCTATGCCGAAAACGATCCGAACTTGTCCACGTCACTGGCCTATCCCGACCAGACTTTCGATTCGATGATCGGCAGCGCTGGCTGGCAGGCCAGTTTCGCGATCACCGAGAAAATCACGCAGTACGCCAAGCTGACGTACGACCGTGAATTCGAGGATCCGGCGGACGAAGCCTTTGCACGCGCGCAATCGTTGCCGGGAACGGCGGCGTACGCAGTGCCGGGCCTGGACTTCGATCAGAGCTACGGCACCTTCACGATGGGCTCGCGGACGCAGTTGTTCGGCCTGGATGCGAACCTGGGATACCACATCACCGTCGGCCAGAAGGAAGGCAACCACGCCACGGTGTTCGCAACGGTTGGCAAGGGGTTCTAAGCGCGTTCTTTCGCCGCCAAGGGAAAACAGCAAAGGGCCCCGCGGGGCCTTTTGTCGTTTGTGGAATGATTGAACAAGGTCTCCATCGAACCACTCATGACCTGTAGAGCGGAGCTTGCTCCGCTGTTTTTCGCGCAAAGATCAAGAACAGGGGAGTAAAGCCTCACTCAACAAAGCATGCATCAGAGCTGCGGAGCAAGCACCGCTCGGCAAAAGGCCGAATACGATTCACCTCAGGTCATCAACGAGAACGTGGATGCTTTTGTAGAAGCGGGCCGGGGGGCGCTGAGGAATAACGGGAAAGCCCCCGCGCGCCCCGGGGGGCGCCGGCAACCCCCACCAAATAGGTTTTTTTTGAGGCGTTTCGGTCAAAATAGTCTGTAGTTGTAGCGGCACGAGTGCCACAAAATCTAATTTAGATTCAATATCAATTATTTCCTCTAAATGATTGTTTTCCAAAGGATTAGCCGTAGGTGTAACAATAATCATCAGCATATCTGCCATTAAACCTCTTACCAGAATTGATCTAGTCGCAAAGGTGATAGGTATGGCTAGAGTTGTACCACGGTCCAAAAACTTTGACCCAGATTTCTGTCTCATGCAGAAGTAACCCTATGCAACTCCAAGCAACATGAAGTAATTCCAAGTAACAGTATGTAACTCCAAGCGACTCCAAGTAACAGTAAGTAACCCCACTTAACTCCAAGTAAATCCAAGTAACTCCAAGTAACA
>JAJAYW010000117.1 GCA_026786005.1 Lysobacter sp.
CAAGAGCACACCGGCGTCGGTGCTGCTGAAGAAGGCAGCGGGCGTCACGTCCGGCTCCAAGCCTCCCAACACCGAAAAGGTGGGCAAGGTCACCCGCGCGCAACTCGAGGACATCGCCAAGGCGAAAGAGCCTGATTTGACCGCGGCCGATCTGGACGCGGCGGTGCGCACGATCGCGGGGTCTGCCCGCAGCATGGGTTTGACGGTGGAGGGCTAAGACATGGCGACTAAACGAATCAAGGCACAGAGCGCGATCGAGGCCGGCAAGGCCTATGCGGTCGACGAAGCCATCAACATGGTGCGCGGCAACAGCAAGGTGAAGTTCGTCGAGTCGGTCGACGTTGCCGTGCGGCTTGGCGTCGATGCCAAGAAGTCCGACCAGCAGGTGCGCGGCTCGACCGTGCTGCCCTCGGGTACCGGCAAGTCGGTGCGCGTCGCCGTGTTCTGCCCGCCCGGCGCGAAGGCCGATGAAGCCCTCGCCGCTGGCGCCGAAGCGGTTGGCATGGACGACTTGGCCGAGAAGATGCAGGCCGGCGACTTGAATTACGACGTCGTCATCGCCACCCCCGATGCCATGCGCGTGGTCGGCAAGCTCGGCCAGCTGCTCGGCCCGCGCGGCCTGATGCCCAACCCGAAGGTCGGCACCGTCTCGCCGAACCCGGCCGAAGCGGTCAAGAACGCCAAGGGTGGCCAAGTGCGGTATCGCACCGACAAGGCCGGCATCATCCACTGCACGATCGGCAAGGCCGACTTCGAAGTCGATGCACTCAAGAACAACCTGCAGGCGCTGCTGCTCGACCTGATCAAGGCCAAGCCGTCCAGCGCCAAGGGCCAGTACCTGCAGAAGATCTCGCTGAGCTCAACCATGGGCCCGGGCGTGATCGTAGATCAGGCGTCGCTCGCGTTGAAATGACGGATTGGCCTGTGCGCGCAGCGCGCGGCTTTGCCAATCCGTAATCCCCGTGAAGGCGGGAAGCGCTTTACAACAGCCGAAAGGCTGGTCATCCAGCGTTTGATTTTGCTCTTTGATTGGATTCAACCAGCAGCTTTGAAAGCCGAAGTCGCTGGATGACCAGCCTTTCGGCTGTTGTAAAGCGCTTCCCGCCTTCGCGGGGATGACGTTCAAAGGTGTCGATTTTGCGATCGACATCTAGCCACATTTGAGGGCCTCGCCAAGGGTTTCGACCCGGCGCGATAGCCGTCAAAGACCGCAGGCGCGGTCAGCGCGGCAACGACGACGGGCATGGATGCTCAACCGGCAGGGATTCGCCGTCGTTGCCAGCGGGATCGCTTAATCCCACGGTGCGCGCAAGCGGATCAGGGCCTGCGCAGATGGTTGCCGACCCTCCAAGGATCTTTGTTTGGATCTGCTGGAAACGGCCACCACCCGGAATGCCGAAAGGCGTTCCCCGCATCGAAGGAGCGATGCGGCCCATGGACCGTCCCGATGAGGATTCGGAAGGACGGAATCGCAATACGGAGGAGTGCAATGGCTTTAAATCTGACACAGAAGAAGAATGTCGTTGCCGAACTGGCCGAGGTCGCAGGGTATGCGCACTCGCTGGTTGCCGCGGAGTACGCGGGTCTCACCGTCGCGCAGCTGACACAGCTGCGAAAGAAGGCTCGCACCGACGGCGTGTTCTTGAGAGTTGCCAAGAACACGCTGGTCTCGCGCGCAGTGGAAGGCACCGATTACGCCGTCGTCAAGGACGCGTTGACCGGACCTTTGCTGTATGCCTTTTCGAAGGAAGACCCCGGTGCTGCCGGACGCCTGATCAAGGATTTCGCGAAAGCGAATGACAAGCTGAAACCACGCTTGGTGTCGTTGGGCGGACAGATGTACCCGGGCTCCCATGTGGATGTCCTGGCGTCGCTGCCGACCCGTGACCAAGCGTTGTCGATGCTGCTCAGCGTCATGGTCCAGCCTGCCACCATGCTGGTGCGCTTGCTGTCCGAACCCGCTTCTCAGGTCGCCCGCGTCACCAACGCGGTTGCCCAGACGAAGCAGGTGGCATAACCAGATCGTTCGGTACACACATTTGATTCATGACGTTGGCCAATCCACTGGCCGTTTCCAATCATTTATCCAATCCAGTTAAAGAGGTAAACACAATGTCCCTTTCCAACGAGCAGATCATCGAAGCGATCAGCAGCAAAACCCTCATCGAGGTGATGGAGCTGGTCAAGGCGATGGAAGAGAAGTTCGGCGTTTCCGCCGCCGCCCCGGTCGCTGCTGCTGCCGGTCCAGCCGCTGCTGCTGCCGCGCCTGCTGAAGAGCAGACCGAATTCACCGTCGTGCTGAAAGCCGCCGGCGAGAAGAAGGTCGAAGTCATCAAGGTCGTCCGTGCGATCACTGGCCTGGGCTTGAAAGAAGCCAAGGACCTGGTCGAAGGCGCACCGCAGAACGTCAAGGAAGCGGTCAACAAGGCCGATGCCGACAAGTTCAAGAAAGACCTCGAAGCAGCCGGCGCTGCGGTAGAAGTGAAGTAAGCAGTACTTGCGTCGCCAGCGGTTAGTGGCGACCGACTGAAGGCTGGGGGCGAAAGCTCCCGGCCTTTGGCCGTTGCAGACGTTTCAAGGCAAAACAAAGGCAAAACGCGGTCACCCGAGTTGTTAGTTGGTAGTAGCGGGCAGGGCGTGCTGGTGCCGACACTACCAGCGACTTCCAACTGACAATTTTTCCAATTCACGTTTGTTCCCCGAATCGCGGACGCGCGGTTCACAGATGAAGGCGGTAGCTCCCCATGACGACCCCAGCTTCCACGACCAAGACTTCCAGCCGCAACGCTTACAACAGCGCTGCCTCCGCCACCATGTACTCGTTCACCGAAAAGAAGCGCATCCGCAAGGATTTCGGCAAGCGCGGCTCGATCCTGGAAGTGCCTTTCCTGCTGGCCATCCAGGTGGATTCGTATCGCGAGTTCCTGCAGGAACATGTCGATCCCGCCAAGCGCGAAGATCGCGGCCTGCACGCGGCGCTGAAATCGGTGTTCCCGATCACCAGCTACAACGGCTATGCCTCGCTTGAGTACGTCGGCTACAAGCTCGGCGAGCCGGCATTCGACGAGCGCGAATGCCGCCAGCGCGGCATGAGCTACGGCGCGCCACTACGGGTGACCGTGCGCCTGGTGATCTACGACCGCGAGTCGTCGAGCAAGGCGATCAAGTACGTCAAGGAGCAGGAAGTCTACATGGGCGAAATTCCGCTCATGACCGGCAACGGCACCTTCATCGTCAACGGTACCGAGCGCGTGATCGTCTCGCAGCTGCACCGTTCGCCGGGCGTGTTCTTCGACCACGATCGCGGCAAGACCCACAGCTCCGGCAAGTTGCTGTACAGCGCGCGAATCATTCCGTATCGCGGCTCATGGCTGGATTTCGAATTCGACCCGAAGGATGCGCTGTTCACGCGTATCGATCGCCGCCGCAAATTGCCGGTGTCGGTGCTGTTGCGCGGCCTTGGCTACAACAACGAAGAAATGTTGAATGAGTTCTTCGAGATCAACACCTTCCACATCCTGCCCGAAGGCGTGGAACTGGAACTGGTCGCCGAGCGCCTGCGCGGCGAGACGCTGGAGTTCGACCTGGCCGATGGCGACAACGTCATCGTCGAGGCCGGCAAGCGCATCACCGCGCGCCACGTGAAGCAGCTGGAGCAATCCGGCATTGCCGCACTGGCCGTGCCCGACAGCTATCTGGTCGCCCGCATCCTGTCGCACGACGTAGTCGAGGCGGAGACCGGCGAACTGCTTGCCAGCGCCAATGACGAGATCAACGAGGAGCACTTGGCCAAGTTCCGCAAAGCCGGGATCGATGCCGTCGGCACGATCTGGGTCAATGACCTCGATCGCGGTGCCTATCTGTCCAACACCTTGCGCATCGACGGCACCAAGACCCAGCTCGAAGCGCTGGTCGAGATCTACCGCATGATGCGTCCGGGCGAGCCGCCCACCAAGGATGCCGCGCAGAACCTTTTCCACAACCTGTTCTTCACCTTCGAGCGCTATGACCTGTCGGGCGTTGGCCGGATGAAGTTCAACCGCCGCATCGGCCGCAAGGAAGTCACCGGCGCGTCGGTGCTGTACGACCGCAAGTATTTCGGCGAGCGCAAGGACGAGGAATCGCAGCGTCTGGTCGGCGCCTATGGCGACACGTCCGACATCCTCGACGTGATCCGCCTGTTGACCGAAATCCGCAACGGTCGCGGCACGGTCGACGATATCGATCACCTGGGCAACCGCCGCGTGCGTTCGGTCGGCGAAATGGCCGAGAACACCTTCCGCGTGGGCCTGGTCCGCGGCGAGCGCGCGGTGCGTGAGCGCCTGACCATGGCCGAGGCCGATGGCCTGACGCCGCAGGACCTGATCAACGCCAAGCCGGTGGCCGCCGCGATCAAGGAATTCTTCGGCTCCTCGCAGCTGTCGCAGTTCATGGACCAGAACAATCCGTTGTCGGAAGTCACCCACAAGCGTCGCGTGTCGGCGCTTGGCCCGGGCGGCCTCACCCGCGAACGCGCCGGCTTTGAAGTGCGCGACGTGCATCCGACCCATTACGGCCGCGTCTGCACCATCGAGACGCCGGAAGGCCCGAACATCGGCTTGATCAACTCGCTGGCCGTGTTCGCGCGCACCAACAATTACGGCTTCCTCGAGACGCCGTACCGCAAGGTCGTGGGCGGCAAGGTCACCGATGAAATCGAATTCCTGTCGGCAATCGAGGAAAACGAGTACGTCATCGCGCAGGCCAACGCCACGCAGGACGAGAAGGCCAACCTCACCGCGCAGTTCGTCGATTGCCGTTTTGCCGGCGAATCGATGCTGAAGCCGCCGTCCGAGATCCACTTCATGGACGTGTCGCCGATGCAGACCGTGTCGGTCGCGGCCGCGCTGGTGCCGTTCCTCGAGCACGATGACGCCAACCGCGCGCTGATGGGCGCAAACATGCAGCGCCAGGCCGTGCCGACGCTGCGTGCGCAGAAGCCGCTGGTCGGTACCGGCATCGAGCGGGCCGTGGCGCGCGACTCGGGCGTGACGGTGAATGCCCGCCGTGGCGGCACCATCGAGCAGATCGATGCGGCCCGCATCGTGGTCAAGGTCAACGAAAGCGAAGTCGGCGGCGGCACCGATGCCGGCGTCGATATCTACACGCTGATCAAGTACACCCGCTCCAACCAGAACACCTGCATCAACCAGACCCCGCTGGTGAACGTGGGCGACGTGGTGGCGCGCGGTGACGTGCTGGCCGACGGTCCATCCACCGACATCGGTGAGCTGGCGCTCGGGCAGAACATGCTGGTCGCGTTCATGCCGTGGAACGGCTACAACTTCGAGGACTCGATCCTGCTCTCCGAGCGCGTGGTCGAGGAGGATCGTTACACCACGATCCACATCGAGGAACTGACCTGCGTCGCGCGCGACACCAAACTCGGGCCGGAAGAGATTTCCGCGGATATCCCCAACGTCTCCGAGCAGGCATTGAATCGCCTCGACGAGTCCGGCGTGGTCTACATCGGCGCCGAAGTGCGCGCCGGCGACATCATGGTCGGCAAGGTCACGCCCAAGGGCGAAAGCCAGCTGACGCCGGAAGAAAAACTGCTGCGTGCGATCTTCGGCGAGAAGGCGTCCGACGTGAAGGACAGCTCGCTGCGCGTGCCGCCGGGCATGGACGGCACCGTCATCGACGTGCAGGTCTTCACCCGCGACGGCATCGAGAAAGACAAGCGTGCGCGCCAGATCGAGGAGTACGAGGTCAAGCGCGTCAAGAAGGACTTCGACGACCAGTTCCGCATCCTCGAAGGTGCGATCTACGCACGGTTGAGGTCGCAGCTGATCGGCAAGATCGCCACCGGCGGTCCTGGCCTGAAGAAGGGCGACACCGTCAACAGCCTCGTGCTCGACGGAATGAAGAAGGCCGATTGGTTCCAGATCCGCATGAAGGACGATGATGCGTCCGAGGCGATCGAACGCGCGCAGAAGCAGATTGAGGCGCACGAGAAGGAATTCGAGAAGCGCTTCGCCGACAAGCGCGGCAAGATCACCCAGGGCGACGACCTTGCCCCCGGTGTGCTGAAGATGGTCAAGGTGTTCCTGGCCGTGAAGCGCCGCATTCAGCCGGGCGACAAGATGGCCGGCCGCCACGGCAACAAGGGCGTGGTGTCGACCATCGTGCCGGTCGAGGACATGCCGTACATGGCCGATGGCCAGACGGTCGACATCGTGCTCAATCCGCTGGGCGTGCCGTCGCGCATGAACATCGGACAGATCCTCGAAGTCCATCTGGGCTGGGCGGCCAAGGGTCTTGGCCAGAAGATCCAGAAGATGCTCGAGGCGCAGGCCAAGGTCACCGAGCTGCGCGCGTTCCTCGACCAGATCTACAACCACGACCAGAAACTGCATGGTCAACGCGTTGACCTGGGCAGGTTCAGCGACTCCGAACTGCTGGCATTGGCCGACAACCTGTGCGATGGCGTGCCGATGGCGACGCCGGTGTTCGACGGCGCCAACGAAGGCGAGATCAAGGCAATGCTGACGCTGGCCGACCTGCCGACCAACGGACAGACCGTGCTGCACGACGGCCGTACTGGCGAGGCGTTCGAGCGTGAGGTCACTGTCGGGTACATGCACATGCTCAAGCTCAACCATCTGGTCGACGACAAGATGCATGCGCGTTCGACCGGTCCGTACTCGCTCGTCACCCAGCAGCCGCTGGGCGGCAAGGCGCAGTTCGGTGG
>JAJAYW010000118.1 GCA_026786005.1 Lysobacter sp.
CCAGGCCGGCGATGCGCAGCGCATCGGGCCCCATGCGCGCGCCGCGATGGCCGGCACCGATGTCGGTGGGGGCGCCAATGATTGAAACAAGCGGATAGGTGCGGCTCATGCCGGGACATCCTGTGTGGTGCCGGCACCCGGATTCGAACTGGGGACCTACCGCTTACAAGGCGGTTGCTCTACCAACTGAGCTATGCCGGCATGGGTGTTATGGCGTCCGGCCGTGGATCGCCGGAGGCTTGCTGACGCTGGGTGCGCATTCTAACCGAGGCTCGCGCAATCGATGACCTGTTGTTGCGCTGCACCGCTGGTGGCGCGCGCGGCTGCAATGTCGAAGCCTTCGCGCACTTCCAGATCCAGCCATTGCGCAGTGATCGCGCCACCGATCGGGCGCAATTGCGCGGGGAATCCAGCGGCTTGCAAGGCGGCTTGGTGACGGCTGGCGGCTTCCTGCGAGCCATACCGGCCCAAGGCGATGCCATTGGCATCGGGGCCGTCGTTCATCACCAGCAAATCGTTGAATCCGGCCGCGATGAGGCGCGTCACCGCGGCCTGCGCCAGTTCGCGTGACGCGAACGGCGGCAGCACCACGTTGTAGCCGCGCGCAGCGGTTGCCGTCGGCGATCGCGCGCGCAGGCGCACGACTTGCGGTTGCAGACGCGTGCTGGATGCGCGCAATGCGGCTGCGTCGGCGAATGGGCCGAGGCTGAAACATTGCGTTGTTGTCGAAGATGCGGGCGCAACATCCGGCGCCGCGTTCGCTGCCACTGGTTGTGCTGCGGCGGGCGACGATGCGGCTGGCGATTGCGTCTCGCGCAACAACTGGAGTCGTGGAATTCCCGGCGGTTGCACAGCGGATGACGCGGGTTTTGGCTCGGGCTGCAACGCCCACCATGCGGCGACGCCCAGGTTGAGGACGACCAGCAGCACGATGAGGGCGCGAACGAACATGCGGCAATTCTATGCGGTGCGTTGCGTCATTCGATACGCTCCACCGCCGCCCATTGCGCCAGCCCTTCCAGCACCAGCGCCGGAACCAACTGCGCGCCCGGCAGATGCGGCAGCAATGCATCCGCGCCGCCGCCATGCAGCAACAGCGCCGGCGCGGTGCCGATGATCGCTTCGGCAGCGAGGACACTGCGCTCGATCAAGGCCAGTGCGGCGCCTTCGCAGCCAGACGCCAGCGCCGCCGGCGTGTCAGCCGCGAACTCGCTGTAGAGGCTGCCGCTGGATGGCAACTGCGCGGCGCGTTGATGCAAGGCGTCGCGCATCAGGGTTGGCGACGGCGCAATGCGGCCACCGCGATGCATGCCCTCGGCATCGAGCAGGTCGATGGTCAATGCGGTGCCGACACCAACCACCAGCGCTGCATGCCGATGACGGGCACGCGCGCCGAGCAGTGCGAGAAAGCGGTCGACCCCGAGCGCAGCGGGATCGTCGTAGGCGATGCGCACATCGGCGAACACGGCCTGCGTACGCGCGATCGAGATGCGCGTGAAACGCTGCGTGAGCGCATCCAGCAATGCCACGGTGGCATCCGGTCGGGCGACGCTGGACACGTAGGCGACGTCGCCGGTCATGGAGGCATCGGAAAGCTCCGTCGCGATGTCGCTGTCGCGCCAGGACAGTGCAAGCATGTCGCCGATGCGGCCATCGTCATGCAACGGCGCGCACTTCAGCCGCGTGTTGCCCAGATCGAACAACCAGCGTCCCGTCATTGCGACCTCACGCTGACATCGCCGGAATGGAAGACGCGTTCGCCATCGGCCAAGCCTACCCGCAGCGCGCCATCATCGGCGATGCCCAGCGCTAGTCCGGCGTGATCGCCATCGCCGGCCTGCACGGTGATCGTGCGTCCAACCAACCCGTCCACTGCGGCGTAACGCGGCAGGAAGGGCGCGAGGCCTTCGCGATCGAAGGTTTCCAGCGCAGGCAGCAGATGCGTCAGCACGTCAGCGGCGATCGCGTTGCGCGAAGGCAGCCGCGTATTGGCCGCAGCGAGGTCGATCCACGGCTGGTCGATATCCACGGCATCGGCCTGCGGCATCCGCACGTTGAGGCCGATGCCGATCACCGCGCGCACCGGACCGGCATGTTCGCCGCCGCCCTCGACCAGGATCCCGCCCAGCTTGCGTACGCCGATGACGACATCATTGGGCCACTTCAAGCGCGTCTCGGCGTAGCCGCTGGCATGCAGGGCTTCGGCCACTGCCACGCCCGCGACCAGGCTCAAGCCGCCCAGCCGCGTGAGTCCGCCGCTGAAATAACGCGCGGCGGACAAATACAGATTGGCGGCCAGCGGCGAGATCCACGCGCGGCCACGACGGCCGCGGCCGCCGGTTTGCCGTTCGGCCAGCAACACGGCGGCGCCCTGTCCCGGCGTCTGTTCGCGCAACAGGGCGCTGTTGGTGGAATCGATGCTCCAAGCCACATCCAGCGATGCAAGGTCCGCGCGCGCGGCGTCCGACATCGTGTCGACGATGGCAATGCTGTCGAGCAGTTCCACCGGTTGCCGCAACACGTAACCGCGGCCCGCCTGTGCATCGATACCGATGCCGGTGGCGCGCAGGGCCTCGATGTTCTTCCAGATTGCCGCGCGGGTTTGCCCGGACTCGCGCGCAAGCGCATCGCCCGACGCCGGCCCCGCGATCAAGCGCGCCAGCAACTCGCGTTCGTTCACTGCGGGCCGCGGCGCAAACGATGCAGCAAGCGAGCGCGTTCGAAGCGCGCTTCGCCGCCGCGGTGCATCCGCAACAGGTTGTGGCGATGGGTCAACAGCATGAACAGCGCCGCGGCAGTGACGAACACCAGTCGCGCCGTGCCCGCGTCCGTCCACCACGCGAGCAACGGCAGGCTGAGGGTCGCCAGCACGGTGGCGAGTCCGACGTAGCCACTGCCCAGCACCGTCGCCAACGCCACCACGATCATCACCGGCAGCGCCCACGGCCACATCACCAGCAAGCCGCCGAGCAGCGTCGCCGCGCCCTTGCCGCCACGGAAGCCATGCCAGATCGGCCACACATGGCCAAGCATCGCCGCGAACGTGGCGGCATACCCGAGGGTTGCGTTGCCCGCACCATCGAACGGCGCGAACTGCCGCCCCAGCCACGCCGCCAGCACGCCCTTGCCGACATCGATCAACACCACGCCCAACGCGAACTTCAGACCCTGCGTGCGCAAGGCGTTGGTGCCGCCCGCACTGCCGCTGCCGTGCTCGCGGATGTCGACGCCGCGAAACCGGCCCAACACCAGGCTGCCGGAGATCGAGCCGAGCAGATAGGCGACGACGAGGATCAGGATCGATTGTGCGAGTGGCGGCATGCGCGAAATTATCCGCGAACCGGCTCGATCTGCGGCGCCGGTTGCAACGAGGTCACCAAAGCGCCACGCCCGGCATGCGCGCCGATCGCAGGTCCGGTCTCGACCAGATGCGCTTCGGTGATGTCGATGCGCGTCTTCAGCGCGACCAGCAAACGTTCGCCATCCTCGCGTGCATCGCAATGGCCGACGATGGCGCGCCAGCGCATCGGTTGGGGAAGGCGCCTTGCCACGTAGGCGGCAAAGGCCTCGGGTGCGCGCCGTTTGGCGAAGAGACCGCCGGCAATGGCCAATGTGCCGGTGTCCCGTACCTTGGCGATCGGCGTCAGTCCGCTGCAACGCACCGCAGGTGCGGCCCACGCCGGGATGCGGCCGCCGCGCACCGCATGGGTGATGTCGCGCGCCATCGCCCAGGTCAGTGTCTGCGGGCGCAGGCGCTGCAACTCGGCGAGGATCGCATCGGTCTGTGCGCCCGCATCGGCAAGTTCCGCGGCGCGCCAGGCCAGCAGGCCCTGTCCGCCGGCGGCATTGAACGTGTCGAAGACATGCAGCCGCTGCGGATTGCAGCGCGCGGCGGCGTGTTCGGCCGACTGCAAGGTGCCGGAGACCGCGCGCGACAGCCCGACATAGATCGCGGCCGGATGATGCGCCAGCACGAAGTCGAAGGCGCGGCGGAAATCGCCGGGGGGCGGTTGGCTGGTGCGCGGCAGTTCGGTCGACACCGCCATGCGCCGGTAGAACTCGTCGGTGGCCAGCCCGATCTTGTCGAGATAATCGCGCTGGTCCAGGTTGACCCGCACCGGCACCACCGTCACCGCATAGCGCTCGGCGATGGCGTCGGGCAGGTCCGCTGCGCTATCGGTGAGGATCGCGACGCGGTGGGGGAACATCGTGCTGCGCTGCTGCAACAGCATGTCGTCGGCTTTCATCGCGTCGACGTCGCCCTGCGCCGCGCACGCATCGAACAACCGCTGCGGGCGGCCGACATGGGCATGGACCCGCAATCGCGTCGCGCCACCGGCGATGACCATCGAGTCCGCATCGATCGCGGCCAACGCATCGCGCAAGCTGTCGCGATCGAGCGCATCGCCCAGCACCAGGCATTCGGTACACCAGCGGCGCGCAGGATCGACGACGTGTTCGTGCGCGAAATTTTCCAGCAGCTCGTTGGCGGCGGCCGGTGCGTGGCTGCGCATGCGAAGCAAACGCGCGCCGCCGGCGACGTAGTCGGCCACGCCTTCGAGCAGGTCGACGAAGCCCTGCGCGCCTGCATCGACCACGCCGGCCTTCTGCAACAGCGCCATCTGCCGCGGCGTTTCGGCCAAGGCCACGCGCGCCCTCACCAACGCGCGCGCGAATGTTTCGCGCAGGTCGTTAGATGATTGCTGCGTACCCGCATCCTCCAGCGCCTGCGCGAACGCACCGATGACAGTGAGGATGGTGCCTTCCACCGGCTGCGCCAGTGCCGCACGCGCACTGCTCGCACCGTGGCGCACCGCCGCGGCCAGGGCCTGCGCATCCATCGACGGCAATGCCTTGGCGTGTTCGGCCAGGCCGTACAGGAACTGCGCAAGAATCGCGCCGGAATTGCCGCGGGCGCCATCGATGGCCTCGTCTCCGACCCGGCCGAGCAACTCGCCGACATGGCGGCTACGACGGCTCAATGCGCCGTTCAACAGGCCCGTCAGGGTGAAGGCCAGGTTGTTGCCGGTGTCGCCGTCGGCCACCGGAAACACATTGATCCTGTTGAGCAGGCCACGGCTGGCGATGACCCGGTGTGCACCCGCGGCCAATGCACGCCGCAGCGCGGGCGCGGTCAGGTGCAAGGTGGGAATATCGGCGCGTCTGGACATGCCGCGGGAGTCTGACCGAAGGCGTCAGCGACACCTGCTGCGACGCAGCATGCAACCCTTCGCGGCCACGCAGCATCCAAGTTATCATTCACCACTGTAACGTCCGACCAGTCCGTGGATCGGTCACTTCCGGAACCCGCTGCCATGTTGCGACTCAGCCTCTGCTTCCTGCTGCTCTGCGCCAGTACAACAGTCCTGGCCCGTGATATCCGCATGCAAAGCGCCAATGGCGAAGAAGGCACATGCCCGTCGGCGGACGTCGATGTGCAGAACGATGCCAAGCCCATCGCCGAGCGCGCAGCCGTTCCGGCCAGCAAGGCCAAGAAGCCCACCTCGGTGCGCGGTGGCGACAACACGCGCACGCATGGTCCGCGCTGGCATAGCTTTTTGCCGGGGATGTTTCGCTGAGCGTTCCGCTGTTGCGGGACGCTGGCGGATGGTGATTCGCAGCGATTTTGAAGTCCACGCCTTTTATTCCCAAACGGGACTACTTGCGGGCGTCTGCCGCAATGAGACGACGAGCCGTCGTTGATCAAGCTCTTTGAACGATTGCGCTCCACGCCGCGAATCGATCCGTACGTCTGGTCCTGCGCACGCACGGCAACACCATGGATTGCCGCGCTCGACGCCGACCGCGAAGCACGCCTGCAATCCCTCACCGCGCGCCTGCTGCACGACAAGACCATCACTCCCGTAGCCGGCCTCTCGCTTGACGATGCGCAGCGCACGCAACTGGCCGCGTTGTGCTGCCTGCCCTTGCTCGAGTTCGGCGAGGAAGGACTGCATGGCTGGTCGCAACTGATCGTGTACCCCGACGCGTTTCGTACCCGGCGCAGCCATGTCGATGCGGCCGGCGTGATGCACGAATGGGACGACGAACTGATCGGCGAGGCATGGGAATCCGGCCCGGTGATCCTGTCGTGGGCCGATGTGCTCAGCGATTGCGCATCGCCGCGCGAAGGGTTCTGCGTGGCCGTGCATGAGATTGCGCACAAGATCGATGCGCTGGATGGCGCACTCGATGGCACCCCTCCGCTGCCGCGCGATTGGCAACGCACTTGGGCGCGCGATTTCCAGTCCGCCTACGACTTATTTTGCAGGGACGTCGATGCCGGTGGCGACAACGGAATCGATCCGTATGCGGCCGAAGCGCCCGAGGAATTCTTCGCGGTGTGCAGCGAGTACCACTTCTCGATGCCCGCGTTGCTGCACGAGACGATGCCGACCGTGGCCGCGCACCTGCAACGCTTCTACGGCCCGTCGCCGTTTATTTTGTCCAACGACGACTTCCTTCGGTTGTAGGAGCGCACCTGGGCGCGATAAGGCGTTACCGGTAGAGCTTCATCG
>JAJAYW010000119.1 GCA_026786005.1 Lysobacter sp.
ATCCTGCTGCTGTGGCTCGCCGTGATCGCGCTGTTCGTCATCGCCGGCTGGGTCGCGTAACCGCTGCTACGCCGCGTCGCCGCGTAATCTGCGGACTTCGGCTTCCAATCGTTCCGCCGTCGCCTCGCTGCCATCGACGGGCGCGCCGGCCACGACTTCGACGTGCGCACGGAAGCGGCGCGGCATACGCATTCGGGCCATGCGCCCGCTTTCGGACTGCATGCCACGCCGGCTCCACATGCTGGTCCACATGCCGCGCAAGGCGATCGGAACCACTGGTACCGGCCGCGTTTCAAGGATGCGTTCGACGCCGGATTTGAACGCCGCGATCTCGCCATCGCTGGTCAGCCGGCCTTCCGGGAAGATGCCGATGATCTCGCCTTCCGCCAGCGCGCGATCGATCTCGGCAAACGCGCGCAGCATCAGTGCCTTGTCTTCCTTCGCCGGCGCAATCGGGATCGCTTTCGCCGTGCGGAAGATCCAGCTCATGACCGGGATCCTGAAGATCTTGTGGTACATCACGAAGCGCACCGGTCGCGGAATCGCGCCCGACAGGATCAATGCATCCATGTAACTGACATGGTTGCAGACCACCAGCGCGGCGCCCTCGTCCGGGATGTGCTCCATGCCGCGGATGCGCAACCGGTACAGCGTCTTCACCAGCAGCCAGCTGAGAAAACGCATCAGGAATTCGGGAACGATGGTGAAGATCCAGAGCGCCACCAGCGCATTGCCGATGGCCAGTGCGAGGAACACCTGCGGAATCGTCCAGCCGAGATAACGCTGCGCGACGATGCCCAGTACCGCCGCCAGCACCACCAACGCCGAGTTCTGGATGTTCATGGCGGCAATGACGCGGGAGATTTCGCTTTTCGGCGTGCGGCTCTGGATCAAGGCGAACAACGGCACCACGAAAAAACCCGCAAACATTCCAATGCCGACCAGATCCATGACCACGCGCCAGCCGCCGGTTTGCTGCAGGAACGCGCTGACATCCAATCCGGTGCTGGTGGTGATGCCGCTGCGTGCGAAATACAGGTCCAGCATGAAGCCGCTGATGCCGAATGCGCCGAGCGGCACGAGACCAATTTCCACCGTGCGCGCGGACAACTTCTCGCACAGCAGCGAACCCACGCCGGTGCCTATCGAGAACAAGGCCAGTGCAAAGATGTACAGCGTTTCGGTACCACCGAGATTAACGTCGGCGTAGGTCGGCAGGTTCGCTGTCATTACCGTGCCGATGAACCAGAACCACGACACGCCCAGCATCGCGTTACGCACCGTGAGCTGTTTTTTCGCCAGCCGCAACACGGCGAACGACTCAGGAATTGGATTCCAGTTGATTTTCAAATCCGGCGCGCCGGCTTCCGCACGCGGGATCGCGCGGCTGACCAGGTTGCCGGTGATCGCGAGCATGACGATCGCGGTCGCGGCCACCACCGGGCCGTACTCGCCGGCCAGCTTGAAGATCAATCCGCCAAACAGCATGCCGATCAGGATCGAGATCGATGTGCCCATCTCGACCAGGCCGTTGCCGCCGGTCAATTCCTCCGGTTTCAACACCGACGGCAGGATCGAATACTTCACCGGACCGAACAGCGCCGACTGCAGGCCGGTGCAGAACAACGCGACCAGCAACACGATCATGTTCTGCGTCAGGAAGCCGACGGCCGCCAGCGACATGATCACGATTTCCATCGCCGTGGTGATGCGGATGAGCCTGGACTTCTCCAGCTTCTCCGCAATCTGGCCCGCGGTCGCGGAAAACAGAAAGTACGGCAGGATGAACAACGCCGGTGCGAGGTTGGTGTACAGCGTGCGCTGCTCGGGACTGACACCCAGATAAAACAACAGACCAATGATGGCCTGTCGATAGACGTTGTCGTTGAACGCGCCGAGAGCCTGCGTGGTGAAGAACGGCAGGAAGCGGCGTTGTTTGAGCAGCTCGAACTGGTTGTGCGCCATGCGACGGAGCCTAGCAGAGGCCATCGCTTTTGTAGGAGCGCACCTGGGCGCGATGAGGCTCTACCGGTAACGCCCATCACGCCCAGGTGCGCTCTTACAGGATCTTGTGCTCGCGTTCGATCGCACGCCAGCCAATGTCATGCCGATGGAATTCGCCATGCCACGAAATCCCCGCCACTTCGGCATACGCGCGTTGCTGCGCATCGCCGACCGTATCGCCGAGGGCGCACACGCACAGCACACGTCCGCCGGATGTCACGACCTGCCCATCGACCAGCGTCGTGCCGGCATGAAACACCTTGGTGTCGGGCACGTCGGGCACATCCCACGTGCTGATGGGATCGCCGAGTCGCGGCGTGTCCGGATAATGTTCCGCTGCCATCACCACGCCCAGCGACGGACGTGGATCCCACTGCGCAGTGACTTCATGCAAGCGTGCGTCGATCGCGGCCTCGATCAACGCAAGCAAATCCGATTGCAGGCGCAGCATCACCGGCTGGGTCTCCGGGTCACCGAATCGCACGTTGAATTCGATCACTTTCGCAGCGCCGTGTTTGTCGATCATCAACCCGGCATACAGGAATCCGGTAAACGGCATGCCGTCGGCGATCATGCCGCGCACCGTCGGTTCAACGACCTCGCGCATCACCCGCGCATGCACGTCGGGTGTCACCACCGGCGCCGGTGAATACGCGCCCATGCCGCCCGTATTCGGGCCAGTGTCACCATCACCGACGCGCTTGTGGTCCTGCGACGTCGCCATCGGCAGCGCGGTGCTGCCATCGACCATCGAGATGAAGCTGGCTTCTTCGCCATCGAGGAATTCCTCGATGACGACACGGGAACCCGCCGCGCCGAAGGCATTGCCCGCAAGCATGTCGGTGATCGCCGCTTCGGCTTCCGGCAAGGTCATTGCCACGATCACACCCTTGCCTGCGGCCAGGCCGTCGGCCTTGATGACGATCGGCGCGCCGCCACTCTTGTCAGCATGGTCGCGAACATGCGCGAGGGCTGCATCGACCTCGGTGTGCACGGCGTAATGCGCCGTCGGGATGCCGTGGCGCGCAAGAAAATCCTTGGCGAACGCCTTGCTGCCCTCGAGCTGCGCGGCGGCGGCAGTGGGACCAAAGATACGCAGGCCGTCGGCACGAAAACGGTCAACGACACCTGCGACCAAAGGCTGTTCGGGCCCCACCACCGTGAGCGCCACACCTTCGCGCTTCGCCAGATCAAGCAGGCCATCGAGGTCGGTCGCGTTGATGGCGACATTGCGGCATTTTGCTTCAGACGCGGTGCCTGCATTGCCTGGCGCAACGAGTACCTCATCGACGCGTGGCGATTGCGCCAGCTTCCACGCCAGCGCGTGCTCCCGACCGCCGCTACCGATGACGAGGATTTTCATAGGCGTTCCTTGTTCGCGAATGTAGCCATTGCTCCCAAGAAAAGGAGAATCTCAATGCCGGAAATGCCGCACGCCGGTAAACAACATCGCCAAGCCGTGTTCATCGGCCGCGGCGATCACTTCCGCATCCCGCATCGAGCCGCCGGGCTGGATCACGGCCTTGATGCCGACGGCTGCCGCGGCGTCGATTCCGTCGCGGAACGGGAAGAACGCATCGCTGGCCATCACCGAACCCGGAACACTCAAGCCCGCTTCCTCGGCTTTCAACCCGGCGATCCTGGCGCTGACCACGCGGCTCATCTGCCCGGCGCCGATGCCGATGGTGCGCGACTCTTTCGCGTAGACGATGGCATTGGACTTGACGTATTTAGCCACGTGCCACGCGAACAGAAGATCGTTGAATTCAGCTTCGGATGGCTCACGTTGCGTGACTACCTTCAACTCATCGCGCGAGATAACACGGTTGTCCGCGCTTTGCATCAGCAGGCCCGACCCGACGCGCTTGACGTCGAACCAGTTGCCGCCGTCGCCATGCGCAATCTGCAGCACGCGGACGTTGGCCTTCTTGGTGCAATAGGCCCGCGCGGCATCATCGAATTCCGGTGCGATCAACACCTCGACGAACTGGCGGTCGAGAATCGCCTTGGCCGTCGCCGCATCCAGCCGCGTGTTGAACGCCAGGATGCCGCCGAACGCCGAGGTCGGATCGGTCGCGTAGGCGAGTTCATACGCATCGCCGCAGGCCGCGCCTTCGGCCACGCCACACGGGTTTGCGTGCTTGACGATGACGCAGGCCGGGCGCGCGAACTGACGCACGCACTCCCACGCCGCATCCGCATCGGCCAGGTTGTTGTAACTCAGTTCCTTGCCCTGCAACTGCGTGAAAGTGGCCAGCGTTCCCGCCGCCGGCCACAGATCGCGGTAGAACGCGCCTTGCTGATGCGGGTTCTCCCCGTAACGCAGGTCCATGACCTTGACGAAGTTGCCGTTCAACTGCGCCGGGAACATGCTGCGTTCACCGTCGTCCTTGATCGACGACAAATAATCGCTGATGCAGGCGTCGTACTGCGCCACGCGATTGAACGCGGTCACCGACAACGCAAAACGCGTTTTTGCCGACAAGCTGCCGTCGTTGGCGGCCAGTTCGTCGAGCAATACCGGGTATTGCGACGGATCGGTGGCGACCGCGACATGCGCGAAGTTCTTTGCCGCGGCGCGCAGCATCGCCGGACCGCCAATATCGATGTTTTCGACGATCTGGTCGAATGAATTCCTGGCATCGGCCGAGACACGCTCGAACGGATACAGGTTGAGCACCAACAGGTCGATCGGGGCGATGCCATGTTCGGCCATGACCGTATCGTCGGTACCGGCGCGGCCAAGCAGGCCGCCGTGGATCTTCGGATGCAGCGTCTTGACCCGGCCGTCCATGATCTCGGGAAAGCCGGTGACATCCGCCACCTCGCGCACCGTCAAACCGGCTTCGCGCAGGGCCTTGGCGCTACCGCCGGTGGACAGCAATTCGATGCCGCGGCTTGCCAACGCCTGGGCCAGTTCGATCAGGCCTGTCTTGTCGGACACGGACAACAATGCCCGGCGGATGGGCAGGCGATCAGCAGTCATGTGCAAAAAATCGTGTGCGGCGAAGGCGCGAATTATAACGACCATGTCGGCGGGGACTTGCGTAAATCGCCATATCCTGTCCCCACATCGTCATCGCAGCGAACGCCGGGATCTTTTGACGTTGTCTTTGCGCTGTTCCCTTTGTTACAGAGACGCAGCAAAGCAAAATCAAAATGGGTCCCGGCGTTCGCTGGGATGACGATATGGGGGCTGGATTTGTCTGTGAAAATCACGCGTTGAAGCGAGTGGCCATCTACAGAAACCAGACGTTCAAACCATCAACCCAGACCGTAATCCCTCAATTTCTTGCGTAATGTCGCGCGATGGATGCCGAGCATCGTGGCGGCGCGGCTCTGGTTGCCGTCGCAGTGGTTCAACACTTCGACAAACAGCGGAATCTCGAACTCGCGCAACGCGACGTCATACAGGTCGGAACTGTCGCTGCCGTTCAAGTCGCGCAAATAACGTCGTACCGAGTTGGAGACGTGGTCGCGCAGCGGTGTGCGCGGTGCGCTGCGGCTGTTGTCGGTGCGATCGGTGGCGGCGTTCAAGCGGTGTCCCCCCGGACGTGCACCCGACAGATCTCTCGACGGGGACGCGAGTCTAGCGCGGTCGCGCGGCCGTCGACAATCAAAACAATCGCTGTTACCTGAAGTCGAACGAAAACGAGACGGTGTTGGGCGCAGGTTCCGCGACGTCGAGCACGAAGTTGGCGGTCTGGCCGGTTGCGATCAGTTTCTGCGTAGGTGCGTCGCCCAAGTATTCCATGGCGGTGAAACTGCGGCTGCCGGTCACGCGTCCGGTGGCGTCCGACAGCGTCAGCACGAGCTCCGGCCACGGTTGCGGCCAGTGCGCATCATTGCGAAATGCCGCATGCACGCGCAACGCATTGGCCGCGGTCGGGTGCGCGCGCACATCGCGATTGAGCATCGTGAATGTGGTGACTTCGTGCCATGCCGGAATGTCGCATCGCAACACCTGGCAGAAGCGCAGCATCGTGGAGCGCCAACGTGCATCGGCAGCAAGCGAAGCGCGATCGGCCACCACCAGTTGCAGCGCGAGTACCAGCCCAAGAGTCGCGGCCACCGGCTTGGGCCAGCGAGCGCGATGCGTTGTCTGGCTGATCGCGCGTGGCCGCGTGAAGCTAGGCCGCATGCTTTTTTTGCGTTTGGGCGCTGCGGCAGCTGACATCACTGGCAGCGCGCTGGTGTCGAGGGCACTGACAGGTTCGACCTGCGGGGACGCTTCGGCGAGCGCTTGTCCAGACGCGTCGTCGTCGGCCTGGATCTGCGCTTCCGTAGGCGCGTCAGTGGCCGGGGCATCGTGGTTCGCAGCGAGAGCGTCGACTTCAGGCCGGTCCCCTTGCGAGGTGTCGCCCATCAACCCGTCGCAATACGGGCAATGTTCCGGCGCCAGGCCGGTGACGGCGTCGATGGCAACGAGGGACTGGCAATGTGGGCAGTTCAGTGACATGTCGTGTCGCTATTCAATCACGCCGGCGCACACCGTCGATGCGCACCCAGTCACCTTCCTGCACGACCACCAACGCCTCGAACCAGATCCCGTAGCGCTCCAGCAATTCGTCCTGCTGGCCCTCGAGAATGCCCGACAACGCGATGCGCCCACCGGCCTGCACGCGTGAGGCGAGTTTGTCGGCGAGGATGTCCAGCGCAGACGCGAGGATGTTGGCGACGACCACGGGATAGGTCGCGTCGGGTTCGTCCTGCGGCAGCCACACACCGAGTTGCGCGCCGACGCCGTTGCGCTGCGCGTTGTCACGCGTGGCGAGCAGCGCTTGCGGATCATTGTCGACGCCCACCGCATGCGCGGCGCCGAGCTTGAGCGCGGCAAGGGCCAGGATGCCGCTGCCGCAGCCGAAGTCGAGGACGTTGGTGCCTTGCAGGTGATCTTTGGCAGCAAGCGTGTCCAACCATTGCAGGCACAGCGACGTGGTTGGATGCGTGCCGGAGCCAAACGCGAGTCCGGGATCGAGCCGGACGACGGCAGCGTCGGCGTTGTCGGCTTCCACCGGGAGCGCGTGGTTCCACGGCACGATCCAGGTGCGTGCGCCGAAATGTAGCGGCGCAAACTGGTCCATCCATGCCCGTTCCCAGTCTTGGTCCTCGA
>JAJAYW010000120.1 GCA_026786005.1 Lysobacter sp.
CGCTGGCTGGAAAAACTGGCCGACGCACTG
Source organism: Lysobacter sp. (assembly GCA_026786005.1). GTDB lineage: Bacteria > Pseudomonadota > Gammaproteobacteria > Xanthomonadales > Xanthomonadaceae > JALYOU01. The sequence continues at coordinate 31 of JAJAYW010000120.1, forward strand.
GAAGCGAAGCTCGACGATTTCGCCCACGCCGAATCGCGCGATGGCGGCAAGCCGATCAAGCTGGCGCGTGAGATCGAAATTCCCCGTGCGATCTCCAACCTTCGCTTCTTCGCGCATGCGGCCACGCAATTCGGCAGCGAATCGCATCATGGGCAGGCAGGCCTCAATTACACCTTGCGGCAACCACTCGGCGTGGTCGGCACCATCTCGCCGTGGAACCTGCCGCTGTACCTGCTGACTTGGAAAATTGCGCCGGCACTTGCAGCCGGCAATACGGTGGTCGCCAAACCTTCCGAAGTGACACCGCAGACAGCCACGATGCTGGGTGAGCTCGCTGCGCAAATCGGATTTCCGAAAGGCGTGTTGAATCTGGTGCATGGCCTTGGACCGAGTGTCGGCGAGGCTCTCGTCCTGCATCCGCGCGTCAAGGCGATTTCCTTCACCGGCAGCACTGCCGTCGGCAAACGCATTGCAGGCCTGGCCGGGCCGTTGTTGAAAAAAGTGTCGCTGGAGCTCGGCGGGAAAAACCCGACGCTGGTATTCGCCGACAGCGACTGGCGCGAACATCTGGACACGATCGTGCGTTCGGCGTTCCAGAATTCCGGACAGATCTGCCTGTGCGGATCGCGCCTGCTGATCGAACGCAGTATTTATGCCGAGTTTCGCGATGCACTCGTCGCGCGCGTGCTGGTCTTGCGCATCGGCGACCCGATCGATGACGACATCGACCTGGGCCCGATGGTGTCGCAAGCGCATTTCGACAAGGTGATGGCGGCAATCGCGCGCGCGCGCGGCGAAGGCGGCCACGTGTTGTGCGGCGGCGTCGCACTGGATCGACCGGGCTGGTTCATCGCGCCAACCATCATCGACAAGCTCGGCCCCGACTGCGCAAGCAACCGCGAGGAAATCTTCGGGCCCGTCATCACGCTGCAACCGTTCGACAGTGACGACGACGCATTGCGGCTGGCCAATGCCGGTGATTACGGCCTGGCCGGTTCGCTCTGGACCCGCGACCTCAATCGCGCGCATCGCATGGCCGCGCAAATTAATGCCGGTGTCATCTGGATCAATACCTGGATGATGCGCGACCTGCGCACCCCGTTCGGTGGCATGGGCCAGTCCGGTCTTGGTCGCGAGGGCGGCATGGAGGTGATGCGCTTTTTAACCGAGGCCAGGAACATCACGATCGCTTTGGGAACGAACTGAATGACCGATCTCTCCGCACTGCTTAAAAACAACCGCGAGTGGGCCGACCAGGTCCAGCGCGACGATCCGCAATTTTTCGAGCGGCTCTCGCAATTGCAAGCGCCGAAGTACCTCTGGATCGGTTGCTCGGACTCGCGCGTGCCGGCCAACCAGATCATGGGCCTGGCGCCGGGCGAGGTCTTCGTCCATCGCAACATCGCCAATATCGTTGTGCACACCGATCTCAATTGCCTGTCGGTGATGCAGTTTGCGGTCGACCTGCTCAAGGTGGAACACATCCTCGTGGTCGGCCACTACGGCTGCAGCGGCGTGCATGCCAGTCTTACGCGCGCGCGCATCGGTTTGGCCGACAACTGGCTGCGCCATGTTGGCGATGTTGCACAAAAACACGCCGCCCTGTTGGACGCCATCGATGACAACTCGCTGCAGCATGCACGGCTGTGCGAATTGAACGTGATCGAACAGGTCAACAATGTCTGCCAGACCACCATCGTGCAGGATGCGTGGGCACGCGGGCAGCGCTTGACGGTACACGGCTGGGTCTACGGCATCCACGACGGACGCGTGCGCGAATTGGGCATGGGTGTCGATTCGCTGGAGCGACTAGAGCCAGCCTGCGAGGCCGCCCTCAGCATGGTCAGCGGCGTTGGCAGCAGCAGCATGGAGAGCCACGCATGAGCGAGGTCATCCACACGGATTCTGCGCCCAAGCCTGTTGGGGCCTATCCGCATGCGCGCCGCGTCGGCAATTTTTTGTTCCTGTCCGGCATCGGTCCGCGTGATCCGGAAACCAACAAGATTCCAGGCAATGAATCGTTCGCCGACGGTCGTGTCCACAAGTACGACATCGAAACGCAAACCAATGCAGTGTTCGCCAACGTGCGCGCGGTGCTTGAAGCCGGCGGCGCGCGCTGGGAGGACCTCGTCGACGTCACTGTCTATCTCACCGACATGGCGCGCGACTTCAAGGCCTACAACGCAGTCTGGACCGAACATTTCCCCGACCCTGCGACCGCGCCGTGCCGTACCACGGTCGGCATAACCGCACTGCCGACTCCGATCGCAATCGAATTGAAATGCACCGCGGTCGTTCGTTCCGATCCAGAGCTGGAGTAAGCGCATGTTGCCCGCCCCGTTCAACCTGCCCGCCTGGATCGAAGAGTACCGCCACCTGCTGAAACCGCCGGTCGGCAACAAATGCGTTTATGACGGCGACTTCATCGTCATGGTCGTCGGAGGCCCCAATCAGCGCACCGATTACCACTGGGATGAAGGTGCGGAATGGTTCTATCAACTCGAAGGCGAGATGGTGTTGCGCATCCAGGAGCCTGATAACGAGGGCCGCAGCGGCGTACGCGATATCCCGATCAAGGCTGGTGAAACCTTCCTGCTGCCAGCGCGCGTCCCGCATTCCCCGCAACGCGGACCGAATTCGATCGGCATCGTCATCGAACGCAAGCGCCTGCCGCATGAAGAAGACGGCTTACTGTGGTTCTGCGAGAACTGCAACGAGAAGGTGTACGAGGAATATTTCTACCTGAAGGACATCGAGAACGATTTCCCGCCGGTGTTCGAACGCTTTTATTCCTCGGTTGAACATCGTACGTGCAAGGCGTGTGGCCACCTCAATCCTGCACCATCGAAGTACGTGATGCCGGATACATGATCCCAATGTTGAAAATCGACACCCACGCCCACTATCTCCCGCACGACTGGCCGGACCTCGCGCGCAAGTACGGCGATGACCGCTTTCCGGTGATCCACCACACCGACGACGGCCGGCATCGCATGTACAAGGACGGCAAGTTCTTCCGCGAGATCTGGTCCAAGACCTGGGACGCGCAGGAACGCATCGATGATTACGCGCGTTTCGGCGTGCAGGTGCAGGTGATCAGCACTGTGCCGGTGATGTTCAGCTACTGGGCCAAACCGCACCATGCGCTGGAATTGCACCAGGCGCTCAATGAACACATCGCCGACACCTGCCGCCAGCATCCGCGGCATTACGCTGGCATCGGCACGGTGCCGATGCAGTCGCCGCGGCTTGCCGTGCAGGAACTGGAACGCTGCATTGACCAACTGGGGCTGCAGGGCGTGCAGATCGGTTCGCATATCGGCGACTGGAATCTCGATGCACCGGAACTGTTTGAATTTTTCCAGGCCGCGAGCGAACTTGGCGCGGCGATCCTGGTGCATCCGTGGGACATGATGGGCAGCGACACCATGTCGAAATACTGGCTGCCGTGGCTGGTCGGCATGCCCGCCGAACAATCGCGCGCAGCCTGCAGCCTGATCTTCGGCGGCGTGCTGGAACGCTTGCCCAAGCTCAAGATCTGTCTGGCGCATGGCGGCGGCAGCTTCCCCTACACCATCGGCCGCATCGAACATGGGTTCAACATGCGACCCGATCTGGTCGCGACCGACAACCCGCGCAATCCACGCGAGTATCTGTCGCGCCTTTATTTCGATTCGTGGGTCGCGGACGACCGCGCCCTGCAATACCTGATCGACACCTGTGGCGTGTCGCAGGTCATGCTCGGCACCGACTATCCTTTCCCGCTTGGCGAACAGGAACCCGGCGCGGGGATTGCTGCGCTTGGGTTGGACGATGGTGAGCAGGCGCGTCTCTATCACGGTACGGCGCTGGAGTGGCTGGGACTGCCGGCGTCACGCTTCGCATGAAGTCATTTGTAGGAGCGCACCTGGGCGCGATGCTTTTCGCCACGTCGCGCCGCAATCAAGAGCATCGCGCCCAGGTGCGCTCCTACAGGGCACTGCCATTGAGGACTCAATGATCGAATTAGTCACCGACGATTACGTGCGAAAGCAGGACGCCGCCGATCCGCTGCGCGCGTTCCGCAACGAATTCCTGATTCCACGGCATGGTGATCGCGAGCAAGCCTACTTCTGCGGCAATTCGCTCGGCCTGCAGCCCAAAGGCGCGCGTGCGCATGTCGAGGAAGTGCTCGACAAATGGGCGATGGAAGCCGTCGAAGGTCACTTCACCGGCCAGGCGCAGTGGATGTCCTATCACCAACTCGTTCGTGAACAGTTGGCGCATGTTGTCGGCGCACAGCCGTCGGAAGTGGTGGCGATGAACTCGCTGACCGCCAACCTGCACCTGATGATGGTGAGCTTTTACCAGCCGACCATCGAGCGCACCGCGATCCTGATCGAAGCCGGCAGCTTTCCATCGGATCGCTACGCAGTCGAATCGCAATTGCGCTATCGCGGGTTGCCGCCGCACCTCTGCCTGATCGAAGTCGAACCCGACGAATGGAATGGCACGATCTCGATGCAGCATCTCGAGCGCGTCATTGCCGAACATGGTCCGCGCCTCGCGTTGATCCTGTGGCCCGGCGTCCAGTACCGCACCGGCCAGTCCTTCGACCTCAAGGAAATCACGCGGCTCGGCCATGCCGCGGGTGCGATGGTCGGCTTCGATCTCGCGCATGCCGCCGGCAATCTTCCCTTGCAACTGCACGACAGCGGCGCCGACTTCGCGGTGTGGTGCCACTACAAGTACATGAACTCCGGGCCTGGCGCGGTCGCCGGCTGTTTCGTGCATGAGCGCCATGCCAACACCGAGCGTCCACGTTTTGCCGGCTGGTGGGGTCATGATCAATCGACCCGCTTCCGCATGGGGCCGGAGTTCGTACCCATACCCGGCGCGGAAGGCTGGCAACTCAGCAATCCCCCGATCCTCGGTCTTGCTCCGTTGCGCGCGTCGCTGGAATTGTTCGAGCGTGCCGGCATGGACAAATTGCGAGAAAAATCGTTGAAGCTCACTGGCTATCTGGAAGCGCTGGTCCGCGAATGCCTGGCCGACACGTTGCAGATCGTCACGCCATCCGAAACCGATCGTCGAGGTTGCCAGCTGTCGCTGCGCGTTGCGGGCGGACGCGAGCAGGGTCGTTCGCTGTTCGAGTTCATCGCCACGCAAGGCGTGCTCGTCGACTGGCGCGAACCCGACGTGATCCGCATCTCCCCTGCCCCGCTTTACAACACGCATGCCGACGTTCTGCGCTTCGTGTCTGCGGTTGAGGCATGGCGTGCATGAGCCTCCCGAGCGAGAGAACATTTCTTGAAATCCGAATCTGACAAACCTCTCATCATCGTCGGCGCCGGCCTGGCGGGTGGCTTGCTTGCGACCCTGCTTGCAAAGCGCGGCTGGGATATTGACGTCTACGAGAAACGCAGCGATCCACGGGTCGCCGGCTACGAAGGTGGACGCTCGATCAACCTTGCGCTGGCTGAGCGCGGCCTGCATGCCTTGCGCAGCGCCGGGGCGGACACTGCGGTGATCGACAGGGCGGTGATGATGCGCGGCCGCATGGTGCATTTTTCCGACGGCACGCAACAATTGCAGCGCTACGGCAAGGACGACAGCGAGGTGATCTGGTCGGTGAGTCGTGGCGAGCTCAACATCACGCTGCTCAATGCGGCAGAGGCCGCGGGGGCGCGATTGCACTTCAACCGCAGGCTCGACGCAGTGGATTTCGATGGTCGGGTCGCGAAATTTGCAGATGATCACGACGGCTCCCTCAGCGAAGCGGACTTCACCGCGTTGCTCGGTGCGGACGGCGCTGGTTCGGCGCTGCGCATGGCGATGAACAAGCGCATCGACCTTGGCGAACGCTTCGAGCTGCTGGGCCATTCGTATAAAGAGTTGGAGATTCCGCCCGCTCAGGATGGCGATTTCTGCATCGAACCCAATGCACTGCACATCTGGCCGCGCGGGAATTACATGTGCATCGCGCTGCCCAATGATGAAAAAACTTTCACCGTCACGCTGTTCCTGCCAAACGAAGGTGATCCGAGTTTCGCAACGGTCCAGAACGGCGGCGATGCGTGCGCGCTGTTCGAGCGTGATTTTGCAGACGCGCTGCCGCTGATTCCACGCCTGCAGCAGGATTTCGAGCGCAATCCCGCCGGATTACTTGCCACGCTCTACCTGGATCGTTGGCACGTCGATGGACGTGCCGTACTACTCGGCGATGCTGCACACGCAATGGTGCCGTTCCACGGACAGGGTATGAACTGCGCGTTCGAGGATTGCGTCGCGCTGGCGTCGCATCTTGATCGCGAAGATGATCTGTCCGCGGCTTTTGCCGCGTTCGAGACCGAGCGACGCCCCAATGCCGCGGCAATCCAGGCAATGGCGCTGGAAAACTATCTGGAAATGCGCAGCCGCGTGGATGATTCCGACTACCTGCTGCAACGAGAACTCGAACTCCAACTCGCGCAGCGGTATCCAGATCGATTCGTCCCGCGTTACACGATGGTGACGTTCCGTCGCCTGCCGTACGCCGTTGCGTTCGAGCGCGGCCGTGTGCAGCGCCAACTCCTGGTCGATGCCACGCGTGGTCATGACACTATCGACGGTGTCGATTGGAGTTGGATCGATGCCGAAGTGCGGGAACGCCTCACGGTGCTCGAGGTCGAGCACTGAATGGCCACCAGTTTCCTCTTTTACGATCTGGAAACCTTCGGGGCTGATCCACGCCGGACGCGGATCGCCCAGTTCGCCGCGATTCGCACCGACGTCGAACTCAACGAGATCGACGACCCGATGAGTTTCTTCGTCAAGCCGGCCGACGACCTGCTGCCCTCGCCCATCGCCACGCTGATCACCGGCATCACGCCGCAGGATGCGCTGCGCGATGGCGTGAACGAAGCCGAAGCCTTCGCCCGCATCGTGGAGGAAATGGGGCGTCCGGAGACCTGCACGCTTGGTTATAACTCCTTGCGGTTCGACGACGAGTTCATTCGTCACGGCCTATTCCGTAACTTCCACGATGCCTACGAGCGTGAATGGCGTGGCGGAAACTCGCGCTGGGATCTGCTCGACGTACTGCGCCTGGCGCATGCATTGCGTCCGGAAGGTCTGGAATGGCCGCGTCGCGAGGACGGCTTCGCCTCATTCCGGCTGGAACATCTCGCAGACGCGAATGGCGTGCGCACCGGCGATGCGCACGAGGCCCTGTCGGACGTGCGTGCGCTGATCGGATTGGCCCGCAAGTTCAAGCATGCGCAGCCCAGACTCTGGGAGTACGTGCTGAAACTGCGCGACAAGCGCTTCGCCGCGCGCATGCTGGACACGATCGCGATGACGCCGGTGCTGCATGTGTCGCAACGTTATCCGGCCAGTCGCCTGAATGCGGCGCCGGTATTGCCGATCACCCGGCATCCGCGCATCGACAGCCGGGTGATCGTGTTTGATCTCATCGACGACCCGGAACGTTTGATTACACTGGATGCAGCCGACATCGCTGATCGTCTCTACACACCTGCTGCCGACTTGCCGGAAGGCGAGACCCGCATCGCGCTGAAGGAAGTCCATCTCAACAAGTGTCCCGCGCTGGTGGATTGGTCGCATTTGCGCGAGGGTGATTTCGAGCGTTTGCAGATCGACACCCTCGTCATCGAGGACCGCGCGGCGCGACTGCGCGACATCGGTCCCGCGCTCGCCGAGAAAGTCCGGCAGGTCTATGCCAGCGAACGTGCACGCGAGCCCGGCGACGTCGACGCCTCACTTTATGACGGATTCGTTTCGGACGCCGATAAAAGTAAATTCGCGACGGTGCGTTCGCTGCAACCACACCTGCTGGGCAGCCACGCATTCGGTTTCCAGGATTCCCGTTTGCCGGAGCTGTTGTTCCGCTATCTCGCGCGCAACTGGCCGGACACGTTGACGCAGCCGGAACGGGACTGCTGGGATAATTTGAGGCGCCGGCGTTTGCAGGACGACAGTGGGATGTCGGAGCTTACGTTTGAGCAATTCGATGCCGAAATCGGCGCAATCCGTCTGCTGCATGCGACCGATAGCGGAAAACTCGCCTTGCTCGACCGTCTCGAAGCCTGGGGTCGCGACCTGCGGACAAGCCTGGCATGAGCATGCAACTGCAGACACGTAGGGCAGGTCTTGACCCGCTGTCCCATCAAGGGCAAGGCATTGGCGAGTCGGCCAGATGGCAGCGGCGGGTCAAGACCCGCCCTACGCAAACACAGGGTCGCGGATGACAACCTATTTCAGCGACAAGACTTTCAGGTTCCTGCGTGCGCTTGCCCGCAACAACAACCGTGTCTGGTTCCACGCACACAAGGCCGATTACGAAGCGCAGGTGCGTGTCCCATTCCAGTCGCTGCTCACCGACCTGCAACCCGACCTCGCCGCCGTCAGCGAGCACTACCGCGCTGAACCGAAAACAGTCGGCGGCTCGTTGTTCCGCATCCAGCGCGACACGCGCTTCGCCAACGACAAGGCGCCTTACAAAGCCTGGCAAGGCGCACGCCTGTTCCACGAACGTGGACGCCAGGTCGAGGCGCCCTCGTTCTACCTGCACCTGCAACCGGGCAACTGCTTTGTCGGCGCCGGACTCTGGCATCCGCAATCGACGACGCTGCGCGGGGTCCGCCAGTTCATCTTCGACAATCCCGGCAGCTGGAAGGCCGCTGCGCACGCTGCCGCATTCCGTCGCCGATTCGATCTGGATGACGACGAGATGCTGGTGCGCCCGCCGCGCGGCTTTTCCCCGGAGTTCGAGTGCATAGAGGATTTGAAGCGCAAAAATTTCGTCGCCTTCCGCCAGATTGATGATGACGTGATGCTCGGACCGAAACTGCGACAAACGCTTGCGAAGGATCTGGCCGCACTGGCGCCATTCGTCGACTATCTGTGCGCCGCGCTGGACCTGGAGTTCTGATGTGCCTGTGCCTGCGGGGTCGTAACGATTTGCAATTCTGCACTGGAGTTTCACGATGAAAAAATGGATCGCACTTGTCCTCGTCGTATTGCTGGCACTGGCGAGTTACGTGGCCGCCGGCCCCTATCTCACCGTGAGCGCGATCCGCGAAGCGGTGAAGACTGGGAACCATGCCGCCCTGTCCGATCAGGTCGATTTCGCCGCGTTGCGCGTCAGCTTCAAGGCACAACTTAGCGATCGCCTGATCCGTGAGGCCGGACCGGACACGCAGGCGAATCCACTCGGTGCGTTTGCGTTGATAATCGCGGGGGGCGCGATCAATGCCGCCGTGGACGTCATGGTGAATCCGGCGGGCCTCGGCGCGATGATGGAAGGCCGCAGTGTCTGGAACAACGTGCGCGATGGGTTTGCCGCACAGCCGCAGGCGGTCGGCGATGCGCCGCTCGACAAACCCGATTACCGCTACGAGTCGTTCTCGCGTTTCACCGCGACGGTGCAGGACGAGAACGGCAAGCCGGTGGTGTTCGTGCTGACCCGCGACGGCCTGCAGTGGAAACTGTCAGATGTGCGATTGCCCTTGTAGAGGCGGCTTCAGCTGCGGCTCTTGTTATTCATCGTGGCTGAAGCCGTTGCAGCCGGTTCAGAACGAAATCGGCGCCGATAAAGTCAATGGCTACATCGTCCTAACCCTTGTTGCTCTTTGACCGCGCATCCCGCAACGCATCAAGCTTCTCCTTCAGCTTGATCTCCAGACCACGCTCCACAGGCTCGTAATACACGCGCTCACCCATCGCATCGGGAAACCCGGTCTGGCCCATGGCGATTCCATCGGGCGCATCGTGGTCGTATTGGTAACCCTTGCCGTAACCGAGCTCCTTCATCATCCTCGTCGGCGCGTTGCGGATGTGCATTGGCACCTCCTGCGTGCCGTATTAAACGACATCGCGCTTGGCCGCGCCGAAGGCGACATACGCGGCGTTGGACTTCGCGGTGCTGGCGAGATAGATCACGACTTGCGCGAGCGCCAGGTCGCCCTCCGGGCTGCCGAGCCGATCGTAGGCATCCCAGGCCTCGATCGCCATCTGCAGTGCACGCGGATCGGCGAGGCCGATGTCCTCCACTGCCATGCGCGTCAAACGGCGCGCAAGATATACCGGATCGCAGCCGCCATCGAGCATGCGACTGAACCAGTACAGCGCCGCATCCGGATTGGAGCTGCGCACCGATTTGTGCAGCGCCGAGATCTGGTCGTAAAACTGTTCGCCGCCCTTGTCGAAACGTCGCGTGCGATCGGCTAGTACCTGTCGCAACGTGCGCTCGTCGATTTCCCTGCCCTGCCCCGTGTCGGTTTCGACTGCGAGTTCGCTGGCGATTTCCAGCAACGTCAAGCCACGACGCACATCGCCATCGGCTGCGCCCGCGATTTCGCGCAGGGCATCGTCGCCGATACGCAGGCCTTGTCCACCCAGCCCGCGTTCCTCGTCATCCAATGCACGACGCAACGCGGCGGCGATGTCTTCGGCGGACACTGATTCCATCACGTGCACGCGGCAGCGCGACAGCAATGCCGAATTCAGTTCAAACGACGGATTTTCCGTGGTGGCGCCGACAAACAGGATGGTGCCGCGTTCGATATGCGGCAGGAATGCATCCTGCTGCGCCTTGTTGAACCGATGCACTTCATCGACAAACAGCACCGTCCGGCGACCTTCCGCAAAACGATGACCCGCTTCGGCAAGAAACTGGCGGACTTCGGGCAATCCGGCCAGCACGGCGGAAATGGCCCTGAATTCGGCATCGGCGTATTTGGCCAGCAGCAACGCCAGCGTGGTCTTGCCGCATCCGGGCGGACCCCACAACACCATGGAATGCACGTGCCCGCCTTCGATTGATTCGCGCAAGGCCGAGCCGGGCGAGAGCAGCCGGCGCTGGCCGACCATTTCATCAAGAGTCTTGGGGCGCATGCGCTCGGCCAAGGGCCGCAACGCATCGCGGTCGACGCTCAGCAAGTCATGTCGTTCGGTAGCAGCAGAAGATTGACGCTTGGCCACGGAAATACGCGCAGGGGGACGTAACACACAATACCAAGGCTCGGCCGCGCCAGTCCCAGCGGCCCTCAATCTGTCAGGCGGTTACAACCCAGCGACGGGGTCGCCAAGTGCCTGGCTGGATGAACTTCCCAGCTCGTAATTGACCTGCAGCCACTGCCCCTTCTGGCGGTCATACACAGCCGTCACCAAGGCCTCGGCACCACCCTCACCTTTAAACTGCGCAATACCGGTTGCATGGACCTGCAGGTAACGTTTGCCTGCATCGCGCGTGGTGATGTCATCCAGCGAAACCATAACGGATTGCTGTGCGAATTCCTCACCAAGCGCACGTTCTGTTCGCCCCTCCAGGCCTTGTGCTAGCGCAGAGTCGGCTGCCATCTTCCTGCTGTTGTTCTCACCCAGCACAAGCCGCGGGTAGTAGACGCTGGCCTGCTCGGTGTCGTACACCGCGTCGAAATCGAAATCGAGCCACTCGGCTTCGCCACCAATCTGCAGGCGGCCATGGCCACGTAACACGCGTTCGATGACATTGCCTTGCAGCACTTCCACCTTGTCGAGCTTCACTTCGACGTTGCGCTCTCCAAACTGCCTGGAGATCGCCCCAATCATTGCTGCGGCGACTGCACTATCGATCGCTTCGCGACCTTCAGCACGGGATTCCGGCTGGTCGCCCAGCGCCTGTCCCACCACCATCGTTGGCGAAGGAGATTTCTGCGCATGGGAGGCGAGCGCGGTAGCGCCAACGCCGCAGGCCAGCAGGAGTGCAAGGGTCAGGGAGGAACGTGTCATCGGAAGCTCCACCAGTGGTCAGTCCACGTGGGCCACTGTGTTGTTGCTTCCGTGGACATCACGTGAGAGCGACGCTTCCAGACTGAACATCTTTGCAACACGGAAGCGAATGAATTCATGAAAGTCCGGCTGGAGTCATGAAAACGGCGGGACATGCCCGCCGTTCGTGCAGCCGCTTCAACTAGAATGCTTAGTTGTCGCCCACTACATCGACACCTTTTGGTGGTGTGTAGCGAAAGGTGGTGCGCGTGAATGCGGGGTTGCGCTTCCAGCCGGAGAATGCGATCTGCGTGCGCTGGCCGATGACATCGATCACCTGCATTTGCATGAGACCATTCCTGGTGAAACCGAGCCGTGCCGATTGGAAGCTTGCGCTGGCTTCGTCACGTGGTGTTAGCGTCAGCCATTGCAGTCCATCCTTGGTGCCAGCTGCCTCGGTGACCTTGAATTGCTTGTCGATCTTGCCGGGGTCGATCAGCGCCGACAGCGGGCTGTTCTGCTCTTCGATGCCTTGGGCGCGTTTGGTGACCTGCTGCAGATCCGGATCGTAAACCCAGACCGTCTTGCCATCGGCCACGATCAGCTGCGGATACGGCTTCAAGTATTCCCAACGGAACAGGCGAGGCGCGGACATAGCGACGCGGCCGTTCGAGGTTTCCTTGAGCTTGCCCTTGGCATCGAAGACCTTCTGCGAGAACTGGCCGTCGAGCCCTTTCAGGCCTTTTGCGAATGCATTGAGATCGTCACGCGCCCCGGCAAAAGCAGTGGCCGAAAACAGCGCGGTCGAGAGCGTGAACAAGTGGACAGCACGTTTCATCGTTAGCTCCTGAAATGCATGGTCGAAGTGTGTCGCAAGCAATCTGAATGCGAACCGTCACTTCCTGATCAGGCTCAAGGCAGGCAAAAGAAAGCGCAGTCACTTCTGAATTGTCGGAGTAGGCATCACCCGAGAGCACAGCTTGGTCTGCTGACCTGGGGATTCGGCAAGAGCAGCGGAGCAAGCTCCGCTACATAAAAATGGCTCGCTCGTTAACTGCGCTGGAAACCTAATCCCGGGGCGGAGGCGGCGCCAGCACGCTGCGGTCGCCGTTGTGCTCCGGTGGGGTCACGATGCCGGCGGCTTCCATCGCCTCGATCAGCCGCGCGGCACGGTTGTAACCGATCTTCAAACGGCGCTGCACACCGGAGATCGACGCGCGACGCGTTTCGGTGACGATGCGGACCGCTTCGTCGTACAAGGGATCACTTTCATCACCGCCGCCGCTGCCGCTTTCCGGCAAGCCGGTCGCGCCGACCACGATGCCCTCGCCCATCGACTGGACCTCGTCCAGTACGCCGGGGTAATAGTTGGGTCCGCTGCTGCTTTGCCTGAGGTGTTCGACCACGCGATGGACTTCCTCGTCACTGACGAAGGCGCCGTGGACGCGTTCGGGCATCGCCGTGCCTGGCGGCAGGTACAACATGTCGCCGTGTCCCAGCAATGTCTCCGCGCCGCTCTGGTCGAGGATGGTGCGCGAGTCGATCTTGCTCGATACCTGGAAGGCGATCCGGGTCGGGATGTTGGCCTTGATCAGCCCGGTGATCACGTCCACCGAGGGACGCTGCGTGGCAAGGATCAGATGGATGCCCGCCGCGCGCGATTTCTGCGCCAGGCGCGCAATGAGTTCTTCGACCTTCTTGCCGACGACCATCATCATGTCGGCGAATTCGTCGATGAAGATCACGATGAATGGCAGTTCTTCCAGCGGTCTCGGCGCCTCGCCGAGTTCGGCATTGGGCTTGAATAGCGGGTCCATCATCGGCTGGCCTGCGTCGGCCGCGTCCTTGACCTTCTTGTTGAAGCCGGCCAGGTTGCGCACGCCGATCGAAGACATCAGCTTGTAGCGCCTCTCCATTTCGGCCACGCACCAGCGCAGGCCGTTCGCGGCCTCCTTCATGTCGGTCACGACCGGCGCCAGCAGATGCGGGATGCCTTCGTAGACCGACAACTCGAGCATCTTCGGATCGATCATCAGCATCCGCAGCTCTTTCGCCGAAGCCTTGTACAACAGGCTCAGCACCATCGCGTTGACCGCGACCGACTTGCCCGAACCGGTGGTGCCGGCGACCAGCAGGTGGGGCATGCGTGCAAGATCCGCGACCAGGGGGCGACCGCCGATGTCCTTTCCCAAAGCCAGCGTCAGCGCACTGCCCGACTTGTCGTATTCCTTGGAGCGCAGCAACTCGCTGAGATAGATCATCTCGCGGTGGGTGTTGGGCGTTTCCAGGCCGACCACCGACTTGCCCGGAATCACATCGACCACGCGCACTGACTTGACGGCCAAGCCGCGCGCGATGTCCTTGTCCAGCGAGCTGATCTGGCTGACCTTGACGCCAGGCGCCGGCTGCACTTCAAACCGGGTGATGACAGGCCCGGGATAGGCACCGACCACTTCCGCATCGATGCGGAAATCCTTGAGCTTGAATTCGATCTGCCGCGACAGGGTTTCCAGCGTCTCCGCGCTGTAGCCCTTGGTCTGCGGCTTGGGATCGTCGAGCAATGCCAATGGCGGAATGCCGGTGCCGTCACCGACATGGAACAGCGGGATTTGTTGCTCACGCTTGGCGCGGTCGCTCTTCTCGACCTGGGTCGGCGCGGGCGGCTCGATCCGCACCGGCGTGCGCTTGGCGCGCAGCTCGCTGTCGAACTTGCGCGTCTCGGTGCGTTCCTCGCGCATCGCACGTGCCTGCTGCCAATCGGTGGCCTGCTTGGAGCCGCGCCGAAACAGCGCCGGCAACGCCAGGACCGCTTGCCCCAATCGATCCATCACCGCCAGCCACGAGAGGCCTGTTGCCAGCGTGATGGAAACCAATAGCAATGCAAACAGGAACAGATTGCTGCCCATCGGCCCAAAGCCGCGCGCGAGCGATCGCCCGACCAGTTGCCCCAAGATGCCGCCACTGCCAGCGGAAAAATCCGCGGCTGCGCCGACCCGCAAGTGCAACAGGCCCGCCGCCGAGACAAGGAACCCGACGATGCCGACCAGACGCAGGGCCGGGCCAAGATCGGCGTCGCCATCCCCATCGCTGTCCATGCCAAACAACGCGATCCAGGCGACGACGCCCAGCATCAGTGGCAAAAGGAAGGCGACATAGCCACAGAGATAGATCAGCACGTCCGCCAGCCACGCACCGACCTGGCCACCGATGTTGTGCAGGGGCGCAGTGACGCTGCCCGAATGCGACCAGCCGGGATCTTGCGGCGAAAAGGTGAACAGGCTGGCCAGCAAATAGAGCAACAACGGCGCGATCAGGATCAGCGCGATATCGCGTAACAGACGCTGCCGTCGCGGATTGGGTGCTGCCGGCTGCGCCTTGGGCGTGGCGACCCGTTGTTTCCTGCTGCGTTCCGAAAGCGGGCGTGCCACCGTGTCGTTTTACCTTAATAAGGTCGCGTAGGGCCCTGATCGTAAACTAAAGTTTCATCCCTTGCAGCGCGGGATGGACGATGGTGCCGCCCTCGATATTGATGCCCTTGACCAAGGCGACGTTGTCGCGCCAGCTGCCGGAGGCCAGTTTGTTGACCCACGGCAGGATCGCCGCGCAGATCGCCTGTGACGAGGTCTGCGGCACGGCGCCCGGCATGTTGGTCACGCAGAAATGGATCACGCCCTCTTCGACGTAGGTCGGTTCCTTCCATGTGGTCGGACGCGAGGTCTCGAAGCAGCCACCCTGGTCGATGGAGATATCGACCAGCACGCTGCCGTCTTCCATCGACTTCATCATCTCGCGGGTGACCACGTGCGGGGCCACTGCGCCCGTCACCAGCACTGCGCCGATGACCAGGTCGGCCGACGCGACTTCCTTGGCGACGAGCTCGTCGTACGGATACAGCGCGGTGACGTTATTGCCCAGGCGCATCATTTCCTCCATGCGGTCCTGGCGTTTCTCGAACACCACCACATTGGAACCACCAGCGGCGGCCAGGGCCGCGGAGTTGCCACCGGCCGCGCCCGCGCCAAACACCACCACCTTGCCGCGCTCGGTCGCAGGCAGGCCGCCGAGCAGCTTGCCCTTGCCGCCCATTGGCTGGTGCAGCAGGTGCGTGCCGACCTGCACGCCAATCTTGCCGGCGATGATCGACATCGGCGCGAGCAATGGCAGGTCGCCATTTTCAAGTTCAACGGTTTCAAATGCGATGCCGGTCAGGCCAATGTCGAGCAGGCGCTTGGTCAAGTCCGGCAACGGCGCCAGATGCAGATAGCAAAACAGCAGGTGATCCTTGCGCAGCAATGCGAGGTCGCCTTCGATCGGTTCTTTCACTTTTACGATCAACTCGCCCTTGTCATACAGCGCCGGGGCATCGGGCGCGATCCTGACGCCGAGCTTGCTGTAGTCGCCGTCCTTGAAACCACTCTTGATGCCTGCGTCTTTTTCCAGCCACACCTCGTGGCCGCGCTTGATCAGATCGCCTGCTGCCTCGGGAACCAGCGCAACGCGGCCTTCTAGCGTTTTGGTTTCTTTGGGTACACCGATACGCATGTCTTGATCTCCAGATTCATGTCCGGCGATGCAGGGCCGGACTGGTGCGTGGGATTCGCATAAAGAAATCGCCGCATCTGCGGCGAATCCAAACTGATTGTTCCAACATTCGCGACACGCGCGCCTTGTTTTGCTGCAGCCCCGCCTCCAAGCTATACGCCTCGGAAACACTGCAATTAATGCCACAACGAGTATACATGACCGCTTCCAAGCACTGCCGCCTGTTGATCCTCGGATCCGGCCCCGCCGGCTGGACCGCCGCTGTTTATGCGGCACGCGCCAACCTCAAACCGGTCCTGATCACCGGCCTGCAACAAGGCGGCCAGTTGATGACCACCACGGAGGTCGACAACTGGCCCGGTGATGCGCACGGCTTGATGGGCCCGGACCTGATGACGCGCATGCAGGCGCACGCGGAACGTTTTGAAACCGAAACCATCTTCGACCATATCCACAGCGCGGATCTGTCGCAGCGTCCATTCCGGTTGAAGGGCGACAACGGCGAGTACACGGCCGATGCCATCGTCATCGCCACCGGTGCGACGGCGAAATATCTCGGGTTGCCTTCGGAAGACGCGTTCAAGGGCCGCGGCGTATCCGCATGCGCGACGTGCGACGGGTTCTTCTACAAGGACCAGGACGTGGCCGTGATTGGCGGCGGCAACACCGCGGTCGAGGAAGCGCTGTACCTGTCCAACATCGCGCGCAAGGTGTACCTGGTGCATCGCCGCGACACATTGCGCGCGGAAAAGATCATGCAGGACAAACTGCAGGCGAAGATCCAGACCGGCAAGATCGAGCCGATCTGGCACCACACGGTCGACGAAGTGCTCGGCAACGATGCCGGCGTAACTGGCTTGCGGGTCAGGTCGGTGCAGGATGATTCGACGCGCGAATTGTCGATCCATGGTTTGTTCGTCGCGATCGGACACACGCCGAATACGTCGCTGTTCGAAGGCCAGTTGGCGATGAACAATGGTTACATCGAGATTCGCTCAGGTCTTGGCGGCGGCGCGACGGAGACTTCGGTCAAGGGCGTGTATGCGGCGGGCGATGTTGCCGACCAGCATTACCGGCAAGCGATCACGTCGGCTGGTTTTGGATGCATGGCGGCGCTGGATGCCGAAAAGTTTCTGGACAAGGATGCTTGACCGGCTTGCGCTTGTTTTTTTGCTTGTCATTCCCGCGAAGGCGGGAAGCCAGTGACTTGGCTCCAGTGTCTGGCATCAAGACGCCAAGATAAAGTCACTGGATTCCCGCCTCCGCGGGAATGACGTATTCGAGTGCCGCAGATGTCAGTCGTGCGCATCGTTGGAACACTCGCAGATATTACTGCTGACGCGTGGAATGGATTGCACGACGGCGGCACCCCTTTTGTTTCGCATGCCTTCCTCTCGGGCTTGGAACAACACGGCTGCCTGCGCGAGGAATGGGGCTGGACGCCACGGCACATCACGCTGTGGGATGACGACGCACTCATCGCCGCGGCGCCGGGTTACCTCAAACACAATTCGCATGGCGAATTCGTTTTCGACCACGCTTGGGCACACGCCTACGCGCGCTACGGACAGGAGTATTTTCCGAAGCAACTCTGTGCCGTGCCCTACTCGCC
>JAJAYW010000121.1 GCA_026786005.1 Lysobacter sp.
CCGGGGGGGTTTTTTAAAAAACCCTAACCCCCCATCCCGGGGGGTGGCCCCGGTGGTTTTTTTTTTCCACCAACCCCCGGGGTACAACCCGCCGCTCTACAAAAGCCGACCGGTTCGGCTCGTGGGAGTTGGAAAGGCTTTCAAGAGGTTCCTACGCGTCACGATAACGGGCCACGGTCTCTTCAATCCCCTTGCTGAGCTCCATCACTTTCTGCGCGTATTCGGCCAGCCGCTTGTCCTCGTCGTTCTGCGGCTCCCATGCCGGCACCGCAGTCGGCTTGCCCTCCACGCCGTCCAGCGCGACGAACACGATCACGCAATGCGTGCACAGGCGCTCCTCGCCCGGTTGGCCGTCGAAGCCGGGGTTGCGCGCGCGCACGTCGACCGAGAAGTGCATGCTGCTGGTGCCGGTGTGCACCAGCTTGGCGGCCACGGTGACCAGATCGCCGATCCGGATCGGCGCCACGAAGCGGATGCCGCCGACGGCCACCGTCACGCAGTACCGGCCGCTCCAGCCGACTGCAGCGGCATAGCCGACCTGGTCGATCCATTTCATCACCACGCCGCCGTGCACCTTGCCGCCGTAATTGACATCGGCCGGTTCGGCCATGAAGCGGAAATCGAGGTCGCGTTGCTGTCCGCTCATGCGCTGACTCCTGTGGTGAATCACGCTTCGATGTGATCCGCTGGTGCCGCGCGGCCCAATCGTTGGTGCATGTCTGCAAGAGCCGGTGGCCCCGACACGGGAACAAGTATGGCGCAGCCGTCACTTGTGATCGTCGATGGACGGCGCGATGCTGCGGATTGCACAACGCGCAGGGGGAATGACGATGGGGCGGACGATTCTCGGGGTGATTGCAGCCCTGGCGACGATGTTCGTGGTGATCATCGCGATCGAAGCCATCGGACACACCCTCTATCCGCCGCCTGCCGGACTCAATCCGATGCTCGCCGACGACATGGCCAGGATCATGTCGGCGATGCCGTCGGCGGCGAAGGCCATCGTGCTGGTGGCATGGGTGGTGGGCGCATTCACGGGTGGCTGGGTCGCGGCGAAGATTGCGCGACAGCATCCACGCATCGCGGCGGTCATCGTGGCGGCGATGGTGGTGGCAGGCGTCATCGGGATGATCCTGCAAATGCCGGGGCATCCGTTGTGGATGTCGGGACTGGGTTTGTTGTTGCCGGTTCCGGTGGCATTGTTCGCAGCGAAGCTGGCATCCAGGCGGGTGGTGACAAGTTCTGTGTAGGAGCGGGCCGGGGGGGGGGGGGGGGGTTAGGGGGGGGGGGGGAAGGGCCCCCCGGGGGGGGGGCCACTTGTGCTGGGCCCCCCCCCCCGGGGCCGCTATCACCCAAACCCGCCCCCCCCCCCCCCCCCCCCGCCCCGCTCCTACAAAAACTTTCGGCCACACCCGCGCTCAGGCCTTGCCCGACCCCGCCTGCTCGCCCTCGACGATCCCGACATTGCTCGACGCGGCTTCGTAAATCCCGCGGTCCAGCAATCCCGTTTCCTTCGCCACCAGCACCGGCACCAGCATCTGGCCGGTGACATTGGTCATCGTGCGCATCATGTCGAGGATGCGATCGATCGCGTAGAGATAACCAATGGCTGCCAGCGGCAGGCCGGCGGCGCTCAGCACCACGGTCGCCATGATGACGGCTGTGCCTGGCACGCCGGCGGTGCCGAAGCTGCCCAGCACCGAGGCAAGGATGATGATCGCGTACTGCGCCAGCGACAGTTCGATGCCGGTGTACTGCGCGATGAACACCGCCGCCAGCGCCGGATAGATCGCGCCGCAGCCGTCCATCTTGATGCTGGCCCCCATCGGCACGGCGAATGCCGCGTAATCGCGGTCGACGCCGTGATTATGGGTCGAGGCGCGCAGCGAGACCGGCATCGCCGCGAAGCTTGACGACGCGACGAAGGCCACCTGCATCGCCGGCGCCGCGCCGCGGAAGAACTTCAACGGATTGAGTCCGTGCGCCAGCAGCAATCCGCCATAGACCACCACGATGTGCAGCGCGCAGGCCAGGTACAGCGCGATCACGAACGTGCCCAGCGGCAGCAGTTTCTCGAAGCCGTAGGCGCCGACCAGCCCCGCGATCAGGCCAAACGTGCCCAGCGGCGTGAACTCCAGGACGTAGCGCGTGACCTGGATCATGGTCTCGCTGGCCTCGCCCGCCAGCTTGCGCAGGCCGGCGGTTTTCTCTCCCAGCTTGACGAAGGCGAACCCGATCAGCCCCGCGAAAAAGATCACCTGCAACACTGTGCTGTTGCTGGGCACCAGCACGTTCATGCCATCGGCGGTCTTGCCTGCCGCGGTGGCGGACAACGCGCGAAACGGGTTCGACGGCACGATGTTGAACAACACGTCAAGCGGCCCCGGCACGTTCTTCGGCTTGTAGTCTGAAGCGATCTGCAAACCGCTGACGCCTGCGCCCGGTTGCATCACCAGTCCCACGACGAGGCCGACGCACACCGCCAGCACCGCCGTGATCGCGAACCAGGCGAAGGTGCGTCCGCCCAATGCCGCGATGGATTTCTGCCCATGCAGCGAACCGACCGCGCTGATCACCGCGAAGAAGACCAGCGGGATCGCAATCATCTGGATCAGGTTGACGTAGACATTGCCCAGTGGCTCGAACCATGTCTTCGCGTTCTCGCCGAACAACCAGCCCGCGAGCGCACCCAACACGAAGCCGGCCAGCACGCGCTGCCAGAACGGAATACGGAACCACCATTTGAACATCGGACGATCCACCGTAAACACCAACGGATACCGACGATACCGCAGACGCTCCCTGTAGGAGCGCACCTGGGCGCGACGGAGCGTTCCCGGTAAAGCCCCATCGCGCCCGGGGTGCGCTCCTACAAAAGCGTGGTCATTGGCGCGTGCCCGGTAATGCTCCATCGCGCCCATGGGGCGCTCCTGCAAAGGCATCGGCAATAATGTGGCTCGATCGAACCGATGGAACTTCACGAATGCGCGTTGCCCTGGCGTTTGGCTGCCTCATCACCCTGTCTGCGTGCGCGAGCACGCCACGCAACGACGCGCCGATGAGGCTCAGTCAAATCGATGTCCCCGTCATCCGCCATCCCGATGGCGAAACCGCCGCATGGTGGTTCCGCGATGGCGCCGCACAGGCGGCATCACGCGGCGCGATGCGCGGCAAGGCAAAGAACGTGATCCTGTTCGTCGGTGATGGCATGAGCCTGACCACGGTCGCCGCCGCGCGCATCCTCGACGGGCAGCGCAAGGGCGGACCCGGCGAAGACAATCGTCTGAGCTGGGAACACTTCCCGCATACGGCGCTGAGCAAGACCTACAACACCGACTCGCAAACGCCGGATTCGGCCGGCACGATGACGGCGATGGCAAGCGGAGCGAAGACCCGTGCGGGCGTGCTGGGCATCGGACAGTCGCCGCAGCGCGGTGATTGCGCGGGCAGCGCAGACCATCTGCTGAGCGTGCTGGAACTGGCGGAAAGCGCAGGCCTCGCGACCGGCATCGTGACGACAACGCGCATCACCCATGCAACGCCAGCCGCAACCTATGCGTACGCGGATCGCAACTGGGAAAACGACACACAGGTTGCCGAGACGGCACGTTCGCGGGGTTGCACCGACATCGCGCGGCAATTGATCGAAAGCCGCCACGGCGACGGCCCGGAAGTTGTCTTCGGCGGCGGGCGCATGCATTTCATGACAGTCGATCAGCGCGATCCAAAAGAAGATGACAAGGTTGGCCTGCGACTGGATGGCCGCGACCTGATCGGCACATGGCAACAGCAGCATCCACAGGGGGCGTATGTGTGGAACCGCGATCAACTCACCGCGGCCAACGGCAAATCGCCGGTGCTGGGACTGTTCGCCTACGATCATCTGAACTTCGAGCACGACCGCGGCAACGATCCGGGTGAACCCGGCATCGTCGAACTGACGCATGCGGCGATCACGCGGCTGCAGTCGTCAAAAGACGGCTACGTCCTGCTGGTCGAAGGCGGCCGCATCGATCACGCCCACCACTACGGCAACGCCTATCGCGCGCTGACCGACACCATCGCCATGTCGGAGGCCGTGCAGGCCGCCACCGAACTCACTTCCGATAGCGACACGCTGATCCTGGTCACCGCCGACCATGCGCACACGCTGACGTTCGCCGGCTATCCGCTGCGTGGCAATCCGATCCTCGGCAAGGTGCGCGGCAGCAGCGGTGAGGACGACACTGGCGACCTGGTCAACGACGCCACCGGCCTGCCCTACACCACCCTCGGTTATGCCAACGGACCTGGCTATGTGGGCGCGAGTTCATCGCAACCGGCCGGGCCGAAAACGTTCCTGCATGTCGGCGCTGGCTATGAACGCGCCGATGGTCGCCCTAACCTCACCGATGTCAACACCGAGCATCCAGAATACCTGCAGGAAGCCACCATTCCGCTCAGCAACGAATCGCATGGCGGCGATGATGTCGGCATCTGGGCGCGCGGACCGGGTTCGGATGCGGTGCGTGGCAGCGTCGAGCAGAACACGATCTTCCACTTCATGGTGCAGGCCACGCCGAAGCTGCGCGAAGCGTTGTGCACTGCAAAGTTGTGCAATGGCGATGGTGTACCGGTGGTACTGCCCAAACCCGTCGATTTCATCGATGCTACGCGACGCGCACCATGACGACCCTTGAACGACGCGCACCCCATACCGATGAATTGAACCGGCAACACACAACGGAGCAAGCATGAATCGACTCGACGGCAAGGTCTGCGTGGTCACCGGCGCGGCCAGTGGCATCGGCAAGCGCATCGCCGAGGTGTATGCCGCGCGCGGCGGCAAGGTGGTGATCGCCGATCTCAAGCTCGAGGCTGCCGAAACGGTTGCGCAGGCGATCCGCGGCGTGGGCGGCGATGCGCTGGCCGTGGCGATGGATGTCACCGACGAGGTGCAAGTGGTCACAGGGATTGAGAAGGCCATCGAGCACTACGGACAGGTCGACGTGCTGGTGTCGAACGCCGGCATCCAGATCGTCAACCGGATCACCGATTTCAGTCTCGCCGACTGGAAGAAGATGCTCGCGATCCACCTCGACGGCGCATTCCTCACCACCCGCGAGTGCATGCGCGACATGCAGAAGCGCAACACCGGCGGCGCGATCATCTACATGGGTTCGGTGCATTCGCATCTCGCCTCCAAACTCAAGGCGCCTTATGTCACCGCCAAGCATGGCCTGCTTGGGCTGTGCCGCGTCGTCGCCAAGGAAGGCGGTGAATATGGCATTCGTGCCAACGTGATCTGTCCCGGGTTCGTGCGCACACCGCTGGTGGAGAAGCAGATTCCGGAGCAGGCGAAAGAATTCGGTATCAGTGAAGACGACGTGGTGAAGAACGTGATGCTGAAGGACACAGTCGATGGCGAATTCACCACCGTTGACGATGTTGCCAACGTTGCCTTGACGCTGGCGGCCTTCGAGACCAATGCCTTGACGGGACAGAGCATCGTCGTAAGCCACGGCTGGTTCATGCAGTGATGGAAAAAACGGCGATCTATGTACAGTGATGCGTTGAATGAACATCGGCCAGTCGCAGGAACGCGAGGACGCCTGACAGCTCTTTTGTAGGAGCGCACCTGGGCGCGATGCGGCCTTACCGGGAAAGCCACATCG
>JAJAYW010000122.1 GCA_026786005.1 Lysobacter sp.
GCCGCAGCAGTCATACGCGCGCGCGGGCCGAACATATAGGCCAGCCGGTGGGCGATGCTGCGCAGCGCGTGGCCGGAGCCATGCGGCGTGAATTCGTCCACGACCGGCGCGGGATTGCGGATGCGCACGTGTAGGCTGCTCGCGTCGGTCTTGAGTTCGATCTGCACCGCGCCGCCCTCCGGCAGGCGGGAAATGCCATGCAACACGGCGTTTTCCACCAGTGGCTGCAGCGACAGGCGGGGCATGGGAAGTTGCCACGGCAGCGGCTCGTGCTTGCGCCATTCGACGGTGAGTCGCGGGCCGAGGCGCAGCGATTCGATGGACAGATAACGTTCGACCAGTTCCACTTCCGCGGCCAGTGTGGAGTCGCCTTCGCTCGCGCCCAGCGCCGCGCGGAACAGGTCGGACAGATCCAGTACTGCGCGTTCGGCGACCTCGGGATCGCGTCGCAACAAGCTCGCGATCATGTTCATGCTGTTGAAAAGGAAGTGCGGACGGATCCGTGCCTGCAACGCGTCCGCTTGCGCGCGCGCGTTGGCCTTGACCTGCGCGCGCCAGTCATCGGTGACGTAGAAATAGCGCAAGGCCAGCGCGGTGATCAGTGCGACGATCGCCGCGCTGCCGCCGGTGAAACGCCAGAAGCCGGGCAGTCCTGAATTGACATCCACGCTGGCGAACAAGGCGTGCACGATGCCAGCGGCCGCCATCGCCACCAGGGCTGCAAGCGCCACGCCGAGGCTGGAGCCGGTTTGCGGCTCGAAGCGCGACAGGAATGCGCGCATGCGGCACAGCAGCACCGATACCGTCAGCGCCAGCCACAAGGCGAAACCGCTGGCGCGCAGCACCGCGCCGAGGTCCCAGCCGCGCGCACCGTCGGGCGCGAGCACCACCACGATCACCGCAAGTTCGGCCAAGCCCAGCAACGCGGCCATACGTGGCACGGCGCACAGATCCGGGAACCATAATTCGCTGGCGCGCGGATCAGTCATGCCATCAGCCGGCCGCGAACCGCTGCGACATCCAGTCGCCGAGATCGCGAATTTCTTCCGCGCACACCTGATGCTGCATGGGGTAGCGATGCCACGCCACGTCGAACCCGTTGTCGCGCAGCAGCTGTGCACTGCTTTCGCCCGCCGCGTAAGGCACGACCGGATCGTGCAGGCCGTGCGCCATGAACACGGGCTGCGATGCGGCGCGTGCGTGCAATGCCGCGAGCGATTGCGTTGCAGCGGGAAGGTAGGTCGACAACCCGATCAATCCGGCCAGCGGTTCGGCGCGGCGCAATCCCGCTGCCAGCGTGATCGCGCCGCCCTGCGAAAAACCCGCCAGCAGCAGGCGCGCTGCGGGAATGCCGCGCGCGATCTCGCGCTCGATCAAGGCGTCGACCTGGACGATGGATTCGGCCACGCCCTGTTCGTCGGCGCGATTGGCGAGATCGAAATCGCGGATGTCGTACCACGCGCGCATGCGCGCGCCGTTGTTGATCGTCACCGCGCGGACCGGCGCATGCGGAAAGACGAAACGGATCGAAGGCCAACCCGGCCGCACGACTTGCGGCACGAACGGCACGAAGTCGTGCCCGTCCGCGCCGAGGCCATGCAGCCAGATGACGCCCCATTGCGGCGATGGGCCGGTGTCGCGTTCGATGGTGTCGAGCAGTGCGGTGGTATCCATGCGCGCATTGTGGCGGCGGGACACGGTCGATGTCATTCCGTTTGCGTGCGGGTGATGCAGGACCGCATCGTGGCGCGAACAGCATTTGCGTTATTCGCGGCCGGGACCAACCGGATCTCCGTGATGATCGAAGGCGGGCGGGGAGTAGAGATTGAGGGTCTTCAACAAAGTACGCCCGGTATTGCGGATCTCGTTGCGCTCGCCGCGTTCGATTGCCAGGAGCCGCCCGGCCTTGAGCGGAACGCGCTTGCCTTCGACGGTGGCAACCCCGCTTCCCGAAACCACGAACAGCCACTGTCCGCGCCCCGATGACGGTTGTCGGGAACGCCTTCACTGTCGCCCGGAGCGAGCACCATTTCCGCCGCCTGCGTCTTGCGCACCGCGAACGCGACGCGAAAACCCTTGCCGAAACGGAGTGATTTAGTTTGCATGCGCATGAACTCCGTGGACTGTTGCTTGGAGTTTGCGACGAACCGTGTCGCGAAAAAGTCAGAACGTATTTGAATGTCGATTTCAGCGAGAAAATTGTTCGCCTGGCAAGGGAATCACGATCCCGGCGGAAGTCTGGACCCGGTTTCGGCGATGGCCAATCCCCAACCCCGAATTCCCGCTGTCGACAGGATGTCGATTCTGCAACCCATGCCAAACGCAATATTATTTTGATCCAGCGGTAAGCCGGCTTCGCACTGCATCACGCAGCCACAGCGCATTGGGCACCGAATGGCCATGTGCGGTGTTGTCGAAGATGCACCAGCGTTCGCCCGACACCGGCGCCGCGCGCAATCGCTGCTTGAAATCGTCGAGCACGGGTATCTCATAGTCGTTGTAATAGATCCGCGGCGAGCCGTGCAATCGCCAGTACTGCCACTCGGCCGTTCCACCCGCTGCATCGCCCTGCAGCACGACGGACGGATCGGCAGCGACGCGCGCGATGCCGTGACACGCCAGCATCGCAGTGGCGTCCGTCGTGAACCAGCTGACATGCCGAGGTTCGCATGCGACCAGTCCCGAATGACGCCGCCGCAACATCCGGAAGAACGTGCCGGCTCGCGCTTTCTCCCACACCAGGCTTGGTGGAAGTTGCACCAGCAAGGGGCCGAGCCTGTGGCCAAGCGCACCCACTTCTTCCATGAAACGCGACAACAAACCCGACACGCCGGCAAGTCGAGCGTCATGCGTGATCGCCCGGGGCAGCTTGACCGAAAACCGGAAGTTCCCGGGAACCGAACCTGCCCATCGCTCATAGGTCTTCGGTTGGTGCGGCCGATAAAACGACGAGTTGATTTCCACCGCATCAAACCGCGTGGCGTAACGCGCCAGCACGTTGTCACCTTCGCCAAACACGTCGCGCACCGGGTGGGGGAGCGACCAGCCCGCGCAACCAATCCGGAATTTCTGTTTCATGTCGACCCGTTGGTTGGACTGTCCACAGCAACACGTGAATGGTGGGCCCACCAGGACTCGAACCTGGAACCAAAGGATTATGAGTCCTCTGCTCTAACCATTGAGCTATAGGCCCTGACGCTCGGCATTATCGCCGCGGCCTGCGGGAAACACGATGGCGTATGAAAAAGTAACGAAAGTGGAGTCAAACTTGGCTTCCATTCGCCAGGAGTTGCATCATGAATACGAAAGAAGTCGCCGATCGTCTTGTCGAGCTGTGCCGTGCAGGGAAGTACGGGCAGGCACAGGAAGAGTTGTATGCCGAGGATGCGGTCAGCATCGAGATGGAGGGAATGAGCGGGGGAGGGCTTGGCAATGCCAAGGGGCTCGATGCGATCCGCGAGAAGGGACGCAAATGGGCGGACAACATTGCCGAGATGCATGGGGGCAGCGTGGGTGATCCGGTCATTGCCGGCAACTGGTTCAGTCTGGTCATGGGGATCGATGCGACCTACAAGGACATGGGTCGCGTGGACATGCAGGAGATCTGCGTGTACGGGGTGCGAGATGGCAAGATCGTGCACGAGCAGTTTTTTTACGATATGTAAGAGCAGGGGGTGGTGATTTCTGGATGCGTCATTCGTGATTCGTCAAACCAAATTGCTTTAGCTCGTCATTCCCGCGAAAGCGGGAATCCTGGGACGTTGTTTTCCACGGTTCAAGGCCCATGGATTCCCGCTTTGGCGGGAATGACGAGCAAGAAAAGCTGCACATCGATTGGGAGACAAATTCTGGATTTTCGCCTTCTCGAAACGACCGGATACAAAAAAACCCCGCATCTGCGGGTTTTTTTTGTACGCCTGACAAACTGCGCTTATTCGATATCGAGGAAACTGCGCAGTTGCTCCGAGCGGCTCGGATGGCGCAGCTTGCGCAACGCCTTGGCTTCGATCTGACGGATGCGCTCGCGGGTGACGTCGAACTGCTTGCCGACTTCTTCCAGCGTGTGATCGGTGTTCATGTCGATGCCGAAGCGCATGCGCAGCACCTTGGCTTCGCGCGGGGTCAGGCCGGCCAGTACGTCGCGCACGGTTTCCGACAGGTTGATGTTGACCGTGTTCTCGATCGGGGACTCGACGTTGGTGTCCTCGATGAAATCGCCGAGGTGCGAATCCTCGTCGTCGCCGATCGGGGTTTCCATGGAGATCGGTTCCTTGGCGATCTTCATCACCTTGCGGATCTTGTCCTCGGGCATCTCCATTTCTTTCGCCAGCTCTTCGGGCGTCGCTTCGCGGCCGTATTGCTGCAGCATCTGCCGCGAGATGCGATTCAACTTGTTGATCGTCTCGATCATGTGCACCGGAATGCGGATGGTGCGCGCCTGGTCGGCGATCGAGCGGGTGATCGCCTGGCGGATCCACCACGTCGCATACGTCGAGAACTTGTAGCCGCGACGGTATTCGAACTTGTCGAC
>JAJAYW010000123.1 GCA_026786005.1 Lysobacter sp.
GGGGGGGGGGGTTGGGGTGGTTTTTTTTGCGGCCCCCCGGGGGGGGGCGGGGGCCTCCCCGGCCCCCCCCCCCCCCCCCGCGGCCCCGCTCCTACAGAAGTCGCTCGCGTTCGTGCATTGACCGCCCCACCAGCAACCGATCCATCACCGACTTCAATGCCAGCGGCTTCAATGGTTTCGACAACAGCGACAACCCCGCTTCGAGCACCGCGCGCCGCACCAGTTCGCCCTGATCCGCGCTCAGGATCAACGTGGGACGCTCGTCATGGCGTTGCATCAGGCGTTCGCGCAGGAAGACACCGGTATCGCCATCGTCCAGGTGGAAATCGAACAGCCAAAGGTCCGCGGGTCGCTCGCTGATCGCCCGGTCGGCGGCGTGTTCATCGGCGACGCCGCTGACGTGGCAGCCCCAACCTTCCAGCACACTCGTCAGCGCATCGATGGCCACCGGATCGTTGTCCACGATCAAGACACTCGCACCCTGCAGGCCAGCCTTTGCAACGCCGCGTGGCGTCCGCACCAGCGCATCGGCAACATGCGGAATGGATAACGCAAAGACGCTACCGATGCCGACACGGCTACGCAGGTGCAAAGGCGCATCGAGCAGTTGTGCGATGCGTTCGGCGATCGCAAGACCCAGGCCTAGACCCTGCCCCACCGCATTCTCGCCACGCCTGAATTCTTCGAAGAGTTGCTGTTGGTCGTCTTCGGCAATGCCGGGGCCCGTGTCGTGTACCTCGACGCGGACAGCGTCCCCCGCGCGGCGCACGCCGAACAGGATGTCGCCGCGCACCGTGTAACGCACGGCATTGGCAAGAAAGTTCTGCAGCACGCGTCGCAGCAGCTGCGGATCGCTGCGGACCCACACATGGCTGGGCACATACCGAAATCCGAGGCCATGCTCCGCAGCCAGCGCACGGAATTCCGAAGCCAGTGGGTCCATCACCTCCGACAAGGGAAACACGCGCGGCTGCGGCACCAGGCCGCCCGCTTCCAGTCGCGACATGTCGAGCAGGCCGGTCAGCAGGTCAGTGGTCGAATCGAGCGCGCCGCGGATCTGCGAAGCCGATTCACGCATCCTGCCGTCATCGAGTTGTTGCGCCAATGCATCGGTGAACAGGTGCGCCGCGTGCAATGGCTGCATCAGGTCATGGCCGATCGCTGCAAGGAAACGGCTCTTGGCATCGTTGGCGTGCTCGGCCTCGCGCTTGGCGGTTTCGAGCAGCACCGTGCGCTCGCCAACGCGTTGTTCCAGGGTTTCGTTGGCCTGCTTGAGGCCCGATTCGACGCGGCGGAATTCGGTGACATCGGTGAACGTCGCGACGAAGCCCCCGCCCGGCATCGGGTTGCCGCGGATCTCGACGATGCTGCCATCGGGGAATACGCGCTCGGACAGGTGCGGTGTGCCTGCGCGCATGAAGGACAGCCGACGCTGCAGCGATGCTTCGAGATTATTTTGTGACGCAACACTGGTGTCCTGGGATAAAACGCGCACCAGTGCCCATCGGCTCAGATCGGCAACCGGCGTTCCGACCTGCAGCAATGCATCTGAAAAATCGAACAACTCCGCGTATCGCCGGTTCCATGCGACCAGGCGCAAATCGGAGTCTACGACGCTGATGCCCTGGCTCATGTTCTGCAGCGCCGCTTCCAGCAGGCGCTGGTTGAAGCGCAGGTCCTGCGAGACCTCGCCGACGATCGCCGCGACCGTCTCCAGATCCGCGCCACTTTCGCGGCGCGCGGCGTCGAGCAACAGACGTGCGGACGCGCTGCCGAGTACGGCGGCAAGTTCGCGTTCGAGGTTGGCTTCGAGCACGCCTGGCACCGCGCCATCGCTGGGCGCATCGCGCAGCAATTCCTCGACCCGCTTTTCCGGAAGGAAGCGACGACCGGCGTTGCGCAAAGTGCGGGCATCGAAACCGCGCGTATCGTTGCGTTGCGGCGTTTTCTGCAACGCCGCCAACAGGAATGTCGTCAGCGTGCCGAAGAATAGACTGGTAACCACTGCGCGGCCGAGCCGGCTCCATCCGGTCAAGCCAAATATCCCCTCCGGTGCAAGCCAACCGATGCCGTACGGCCCCTGGCTGTGCCATAACGCGACCACGCCGCGCGCTTCGGCAGCGACCGGCACCAGCAACGTCCAGCACCAGAACGCGAATCCGGCCGCGATTCCCGCAATCACCGCGCGCGGCGGCGTCTGCGGCCGCCACACCGCAAACGCCAGCGCAGGCGCAAGCGTGGCCAGCGCCGAAAACGACACCGCGCCCACATCGGCCAACGCATCGTTGCCTGCGATCAGGCGGCTGTAAGCCCATGCCAACAGCATGATCGCGACGATGCCCAGGCGCCGCAGCAGCAACACGATGCCGCGCAGGTCGCCGCCACCGCGCTGCAACCAGGCGCCGCGCAACAATCCCGGCGCCAGCCAGTGATTGCCGATCATCAGGCTCAAGGTCAGCGTGCTGACCACCACCATGCCGGTGGCCGCGCTCAGGCCGCCGAGGAAGGCCAGCAGCGCGAGACCTTCATTGCCTTGCGACAACGGCAATGCCAGCACGTACAAATCCGAAGGCACGCCGCTGGCTCCGAGCAACGCATCGCCTGCGCGCGCCAGCGGCAGCAATGGCAGTGCGATCAATGCGAGATAGAGCGGGAACAGCCAGCGTGCGGTTCGTACATGCGTTTCGTCGCGGCATTCGACGACGCCGACGTGGAACTGGTGCGGCAGGGTGAACATCGCCAGCATGCCCAGCAACACGAGCGGCGCGAAGCCGTTGCCGGACGATGCAGGAACCGCAACGGGCAGTTTCACCGGAGGAAGGTCGACGCCGAACCAGACGAATGCGCCCAGCGCCAGCATCGCGGCCAGCTTCAACAACGATTCAAAGGCAATCGCCAACACCAGGCCACGATTGTGTTCGGCCGCATTGACCCTCCGCGTGCCGAACAGGATCGTGAACAGCGCCATCGCAAGCGCCACGTACAACGCGCCGTCCTGCAGCGCGGACAGTGGCGCATCGCCGCCGCTGCGGGTGAGCAAGGCGTAGCTCATCGTCACTGCCTTGAGCTGCAGCGCGACATAGGGAATCAAGCCGAGTGCGGCCACCAATGTCACCGTTGCGGCCAGCCACGAATCCTTGCCAAGGCGCGTCGCGATCAGGTCGGCCAGCGACGTGGCATTCGACGCACGCGCAAGCCGTATCAGCTTGACCATCGCCCATGCGGCGAACACGTACAGCAAGATCGTGCCGACGAAGGTCGGCGGCAGTGGCCAGCCATACCGCGCGGCCTGCGTGACCGTGCCGTAGAACGTCCACGAGGTGCAATACACGGCCAGCGACAGGCCGTAGACGTACGGCCATTGTTTCGACAGGACGTTGGGATGGCGCTCGGCATACAGCGCGACACCGAACAGGACTCCGAGCCACAGCAATGCGGCGAGGACAACGACGGGGACGCTTAGCACGAATGCGCTTCCATCGGTTTCAATCGTCCATCCCGGTACGTGCTGATCACGTCACGAGGATAACGCGCCACGGCGGAAGCACGTTGTGGGCAGGGCTTCAGCCCGACACCGATGCAACATCAGCGTCGTGGCGGAAGCTCCTCCACAAGGCGGGCCGAAACCCGCCGTCGATCCAGCACGTGACCCGCGATCAAAACGTGAATCGCGCGCTCGCCGTGTACTGCCTGGGCGCCCCATAGAAACCGGTGTAGACGCCCACCGCCTGGTTGAGGTTGTAACCGGTCGTCCGATATTCCTTGTCGGCCAGGTTGCTGCCCTGCAGGGACAGCGTCCAGGCATCGTTGAGCTTCCAGATCACGCCTGCGTTGACCAGTCCGTAGCCGTCCTGCGTGATTGGCGGACGACCGAACGGCGCGACCGGAGGCCGGGTGGCACGCAGGATCTCGGTCGTCGCCACCACGTCGTCCTGATAGGAGTAACCCACCCGCGCCGACAGGTTGCCGCCGTTGCGCAGCTCGGTGCGCCACTCCACGTTCAGCGCTGCGGAGAATTCGGGCGCGTTGGTGAATTCCTGCTCGTCGGCGATGTCGACCGTGCGACGCACAGCGGGGTTGGTGTCGAAGTAGAGGAATTCGTCGTACTTCGCATCGAGCCACGCCAGATTGCCCGAGATCAGCCAGTGCTCACTCGGCAGCCACTGGTATTCGACCTCGAATCCGTTGACCGTGCCCGAGGCAGCATTGGTGAAGTCGCCGAAGAACGTGCCGTCCGGCAGCGCGGTGAATACCGAAAGCTGGATGTCCTTGTAGCTGTTGTGGAACGCGGCCAGATTCAGGAACAGCGTCTGATCCAGCAGCCCCATCTTGGTGCCGACCTCGTAGCTGTCGACCCGCTCATCGTCGAACGGTTCTGCCGAACGAGGGGCCGCGGTTGCCTGTGCACGGATGTTGTAACCGCCGGACTTGAAGCCGCGCGACGCCAGACCGTAGACCATGATGTCCGGCGTGAACTGGTAGTCCAGCGAGACCTTCGGCGAGACGTTCTTGAAATTGATGGTCTTGTCGAAGTTGGCGGACACCACGCCGCTCAGCCGGGTGAACGTGGAGTCCGTGTAGCCGCGGTTCAACACCACCGCGTGCTTGTCCTCGTCCGTGTAGCGCACGCCGACATCAAGCTTGAGCTTTTCGGTGATGTCGAAGGTCCAGTCGCCATAGACCGCCACGCTCTCGGTGTAGACCACGCCTTGGGTGTCGCCGAACGCCAGGTTGAAGAAGTTGTTGAGCACCTGGCCGCCGGCTTCGGCATCGAATCCGTAGATGCCGAACACGCCGCGCGAGCGTCCGCCGGCGTCGTAATTGACTTGCAATTCGTTGCTGACCTGCTCGTCGCTGTAGAACGCCTTGACGTCGGCAATCTTGTCGGGTGTCGTGTCGAAATCGATGTTGGTTTCCGTATCCGACTCGCGCTTCGCCCAGACGTACTTGAACGTCACGTCGTCGTTCATGCGGTAGTTTGCGGTCGCCGACACGCCCAGCATCGAGGTGTCGTTGATGTTGGGCATGCCGTTGCGGACGTCGTAACGGTCGTCCAGCGGCAGGAACGGACCGGTGGTCGGCGTGAAGATGGTATCGAAGCGGTTCGCCTCCAGCATCCTCGCGCCGCGCACGCCCGAGGTGTCGTCCATGTGGTCGAACGCGAACTGCAGGTCGAAGGCGTCGGTCACGTATGCGCCGACATTGAGACGGAACGCCTTGATCTTCTTGTCGCTGACATCTTCGCCGGTGATCAGGTTCTGGCCGAAACCGTCACGGTGCAGGTCGGCGACCGCGATGCGCGCACGCAACGCGTCATTGCCACCCAGGCCGCCGCCCACCGCCCCCTTGATGTCGCGCTGTCCGTAGTTGCCGATCGTGATCGAAGCGGAGCCGCCGAAATCCTTCGCCAAGCCTTTGGAGATGTACTTGATCGCGCCGCCGATGGTGTTCTTGCCGTACAGCGTGCCCTGCGGCCCGCGCAGCACTTCCACGCGTTCCACGTCGAACACGTCAAGCAACGCACCTTGCGGACGCGCGATGTAGACATCGTCCATGTACAGGCCGACGCCCGGGTCCACGCCCCACAACGGATCCGACTGGCCGACGCCGCGGATGTAGGCGGTCACCGTGCTGCTGGAACCACGCGCAGCGTAGATGGTGAGGTTGGGCACCTGCGCGTCGAGGTCGGAGAGATCCTCGACATTGAGCTTGTCCAGCGAATCGGCGGTGAACGCCGTCACTGCAACCGGGACATCCTGGAGAGTTTCCTCGCGCTTGCGCGCAGTGACGGTGATCGCGTCCAGCGTCCTGGGCGTTGCAGAGTCCGTTGTTTGCTTCGCAGCATCCTGCGCCCATGCAACAGGCGACAACACTGGCGGTGACAGCAGCACGCAACCGATCGCCAGGCTCAAAGTCTTGCGCTTCATTCGTGTTCCCCTCCAGGGCGCGGTGGATGATGGCCGCCCGCTTGAACGCAGACTGCCGATTGCCGTGAAGGCTAGGCGGTCGCCGGCGGCGTCGCACTTGTACCTTTGGACAATGGGGCGCAATCAATACGTTGGCGACACTGCGCGCCTTGGAACGCGTCGCGGAGCGATGGAATGTCTTTCTTGATCGTGCTGGCCGCGCTGTGCTTTCTGATGCTGGTGGCCTATCGCGG
Source organism: Lysobacter sp. (assembly GCA_026786005.1). GTDB lineage: Bacteria > Pseudomonadota > Gammaproteobacteria > Xanthomonadales > Xanthomonadaceae > JALYOU01. Next base: position 6,161 of record JAJAYW010000123.1, read on the forward strand.
CTACAGCGTGATCCTGTTCGCGCCGATCGCGGCGCTGGGCGCGGTGCTGCTGACTGATCCGCAACTGGTCGCGCCGATGTTCACCGGCTTGTTCATGGACAAGATGGTCGGCTTCCTCAAGCTGTATTTCCCGGTATTTTTGCTGGGTGCTGTGTTCGGCAAGTTGATCGAGATATCCGGGTTCTCCAGGGCTATCGTCGCCGCAACGATCCGGATCGTAGGACGCGGACGCGCGATGCTGTCGATCGTGCTGGTCTGCGCGCTGCTGACCTACGGCGGCGTCTCGTTGTTCGTGGTGGTGTTCGCGGTCTACCCGTTCGCGGCGGAACTGTTCCGCCAGAGCGACATCCCCAAACGCCTGATCCCCGGCACCATCGCGCTCGGCGCGTTCACCTTCACCATGGATGCCCTGCCCGGCACGCCGCAGATCCAGAACATCATTCCGACGGCCTTCTTCGGCACCGATTCGTGGGCCGCGCCGTGGCTGGGCAGCATCGGTGCGATCTTCATCCTGCTGCTGGGCATGAGCTACCTCGAATGGCAACGTCGCAAGGCGGCAGCACGCAATGAAGGCTATGGCGATGCGGCCACGTTGATCAACGAACCCGCCGCGTTTGCCGGCGGCGTGCTGGCCAATCCGTGGATCGCGATCCTGCCGCTGTTGCTGGTCGGCATCAGCAACAAGGTGTTCACGACGCTGATCCCGTATTACTACGGCAGCAGCCACGAATTCGTTCCCGCCGTGATCGGCAAAGCGGTGCCCGTGGTGCAGGAGGTGTCCAAGGTGGCTGCGATCTGGGCCGTCGAAGGCGCGCTGCTGGTCGGCATCCTCAGCGTGCTCGCATTCGCATGGCGGCCAGTGACGAAGAGTTTTGCCGATGGCACCAAAAGCGCCATCGGCGGCGCGTTGCTCGCATCTATGAACACCGCATCGGAATACGGATTCGGCGCGGTGATCGCCGCCCTGCCCGGATTCCTGGTCGTCGCCAATGCATTGCAATCGATCCCGGATCCGCTGGTCAACGAGGCGATTTCCGTCACCGCGCTCGCCGGCATCACCGGCTCGGCGTCCGGCGGCCTCAGCATCGCGCTCGCCGCGATGGGTGACACGTTCATCGCCAATGCGAACGCCGCCGGCATCCCGATGGAGGTCCTGCACCGCATCGCGTCGATGGCCTCCGGCGGCATGGACACGCTGCCGCACAACGGCGCGGTGATCACGTTGCTCGCCGTGACCGGCCTGACCCATCGCCAGGCCTACAAGGACATCTTCGCCATCACCATCATCAAGACAATGGCGGTGTTCGTGGTGATCGGGGTGTTTTACGCGACGGGATTGGTCTGAAGACATCACGCTGAAATCATCAACGTGTCACGTTTCGGCAGCGAAAAGTCCCTATAGTCAGGTGAGGGGAATCTGCACAACACAAGTTTTCCGGGGGTCACCATGGGCCGGGCACTCAATACCTTGCAGCGCGCGACGATAGAGGATGCTTTTCGTCGACGATACGGATACGACTACAAGACCGGGACGAGAGGGGGTTCGACTCAGTCACCCCCGTCCATACCTCCGCCTCCGCCCCGCGGCTCGGGCCGGGAAGCTGATCCAACCGTGCCAGGGTTGCCTTCCGGCAGCACCCTGCCCATGCCGCCGATGTCCGTACGCACGTATGGTCGGCTCACTTATGGCCTGACACCATCGTCGCTAGCGGAATTCGCCACGCTCGGCAGCACCGACGACCAGCGCCATGCCTACCTCGTTGAACGCCAGCTCGACTGGCCAACGATCGACGACAGCGCAGTTGACGCACGGCTGGCTGCGGCTGGCTACACCACGTTGGGTAAATCCCTGCCGCAGCTGTGGGCGGACCACGTCGTCCCCAATCCCGCATATGGCATCCGCATGCGCCCCGCATGGGAAATCCAGCGCGCGGCGCTGGTGCGTGCGGTGTATTCAAAACGTCAATTGCGCGAATTGCTGGTGACCTTCTGGCACGACCATTTCAATGTCACGGTCAGCGATTTCGATGCCGGCCCGGTGTACGTGCACTACGACCGCGATGTGATCCGCCAGCATGCGTTCGGCAATTTCCGCACCATGCTGGAGTCCGTGGCGCAAAGCACGGCGATGATGTATTACCTCGACAACCGCTCCAACACGCGCGCCGGCCCAAACGAGAACTTCGCCCGGGAACTGCTGGAACTCCACTCTTTTGGCGCGGAGAACTATCTCGGATTTGTCAGCGATCCGAATGACGTGCCGCCGTGCCCAGAAGATCCTTCGCTCCCGATCGGCTATACCGATATCGACGTTTACGAGACCGCGGCCGCGTTTACTGGCTGGTCGGTCAATACCGGAACCGGCGGCGATGGCACGTTTCTGTATCGCGCTTCCAATCATGACTCGGGGCCGAAATTCGTTCTGGGCCGTTTTATTCCGCCTGAGCAGGCCGCGCTCAAGGACGGACGCGATGTGCTTGATCGCATCGCCAACCATCCCCGGGTGGCCAAGTTCGTCTGCAAGAAGCTGATCCGCCGTTTCGTTTCGGACAATCCGTCGAATGCGTTGATCGACAGCGCCGCGGTGATCTTCCGGCAGAACTGGCAAAACGCCGACCAGATCAAGCTGGTGCTGCGGCACATCCTGCTGTCCGACGACGCGCGCAACAGCTGGGGCAACAAGATACGCCGACCGTTTGAAGCAACCGCGGCGGCAATGCGTGCGCTCGAATCGGATTACACGCTGCGCGTGAGCGACTCCAAGAGCGATGACTTCATGTATCGCCTCGGGTTCACCGGGCACAGTCCCTACGACTGGCCGGCGCCGAACGGCTTCCCCGACATCGCAACCGCCTGGTCGGGCTCCAACAACTTTGCAATGACGTGGAAGCTGCTCAACTGGATGTCGGAAACAAAATCCGAGAATGCCAATCCCGACACGTCGCCGCGTTTCGTGCCAGTTCTCGAAATCACCCGCGCAGGACTACCGGTTGCGCAATGGACGGCGGTGAAGCTTGTCGATTTCTGGTGCCAGCGCGTTCTGGGATACCTGCCGGAGGCGCAACGCCGACAAACGTTGATCGATTTCATGCGGCAAAACGGCGATGCCGGCGCCTACGTCATCACCGACAACGATGCATGGTCCGCCAGCGACCTGAAGAAACACTACAACCAGCAACGACTGCGCAGCATGGTCTCGCTGATCCTGATGTCTCCCGAATTCTTCGCACGGTGAGGACCTGGCCATGATCGATCTCACCCTGACCCGCCGCAGCTTCCTCAAGGGCTGCTGCGCGACCGCGGCCGCCAGCGCCGTCGGCCCGGCGATGCTGTTTTCCAGCAGTCCTGCTTACGCCGGGTCCAATCCCTACGACACGATCGTGCACGTATTCCTGCGTGGCGGCATCGATGGCCTCAACCTGGTGTTGCCGATTGCCGGCAACGACCGCGCGTTCTATGAAGAGGCCCGGCCCAGCCTCGCGATCGCGGCCACCGGCACTTACGGCGCGTTGCCGTTGACCTTGGCCGACGGCGCCGGGACCGGATTCGGTATGCATCCATCGGCGACTGGCCTGCATGACCTCTGGAATGTCGGCAAGCTCGCCATCGTGCATGGTTGTGGCTTGCTGACCACCGTTACCCGCAGTCATTTCGACGCGCAGCTTTACCTCGATCTTGGCACCCCCGGCCAACATGGCAGCGGCACAGGCTGGGTCACACGTGCATGGAATTCGCATCCCGGCGCAAGCGGCACCGAGACAATGCCGACGCTTGCGGTCAACAGTCGGACTCCCGCCAGCACACTCGGCGCGACGGCCGGCTTGTCGATGGTCAGCCCGACCGACTTTTCGCTCAATTCCGGTGCCTATCAGTGGCAACTTGCGCGTGCCGGCTCGCCTGCAGGGTTTCAGGGCGTCAACGAAACCATCGCGAAGATGTGGGCGGGACGCGCGCGCATCGAAGGAGATGGAACGCGCGCAGACGCTGCGCTGCGGGTAATTGCAACGCAACCCTACGGCGCTTTGCCAGCCGGATGGCCGACCAGTAATTTCGCTCGTCAGCTTTGGACTGTGGCGCAGTCGATCCGGTTCAATCTGGGTATGCGCTACGCGACACTGGATCTCGGCGGCTGGGACACGCATGAAGGGCAAGGTACGGCCGGTGCGGGTTACAACTACTACCAAAACAAGATTGCGGAACTGTCCCAGGCCCTCGCCGCCTTCTACAACGAACTCTCGCTGGGTGGAGAAGCCTCGCGCGTAACCGTCGTCGTGCAGTCGGAGTTCGGCCGTCGCGTGCGCCAGAACGGGAGTGGCGGTACCGATCACGGTTATGGCAATCCTTTGCTGGTGCTGGGCGGACCGGTCAATGGCCGCCGTTTCTACGGCAGCTGGCTCGGCCTGGATCCGAACGTGTTGCAGCCCTACTTCGGCGACGTTCCCGTCACCACCGATTATCGGCGCGTGTTTTCCGAACTTCTGATCCGGCGCATGGGCAACAACCAGTTGGGCGCCGTGTTTCCCGGGTATGGCGGATACGCGCCGCTTGGCATCGTGCAGGGCGAAGATCTCGCACCGCAATTTGGGATATTTGAGTCCACCGGATTGCGAACGGCGCGATTGCCCGGTCATCCGCAGCCGCGGTATGGCGAATCGCTGGGCGCGACGGGAACCGAGCCTGCGGAAACGCCCGATTGGCAAAAGCGTGGCAAGGTCGAGCGGATGTTGATCAGGCGCGGCCTGTAAGTTCGTGTTGTGTTGAAAACAAGTGGTTTGATCCTTCTCATTAATGGAGACGGTGGCGTGCAGCGCGGGCCGCCATGAAGCAATCACGATCGTGAAGTGTGCTTTTTCCGGTCTTGGTGAAAGTTCACTGGAGAGCCACTCTCGCAGCCTCATCCGGCAGTTCGGCATCTTCGCCCGGCGGGAGAAGGAAGAGCCTGCCCTTCATCATTTTCCATCAGCATTCGAAGACCGCGATGCTAGGCTGAAAGCAAGCTCCGCCATCTGCCCTGCGCATGCCAAAACTCCCCAAGTCCACTCATCGTCCGCCAGCCCAAACCGGCAACGACCTGCGCGGCATCAATCGCCTCACCATCAATGCAATCACCGGCCTCACCGATCTGGTCGAAGCCATGCATGCAAATATCGCGCGCCGGCCTTTCCCATTCGGTGCGCTCGAAAGCGAACCAGCGAAAGGCATCTCCGGCCTCGTGTACAGAAGCGTGCGCGGAGTCACCCGGCTTACCGGTAACGGGGTCGATCTCGCGCTGTCGCGGCTGTCACCGCTGCTCGACAGGGTCGGCACACCCGCGCCGCGCGATGCCGTGGTCGCGGCCTTGAACGGCGTGCTTGGCGATCACCTGGAAGCAACCGGCAATCCGCTGGCCATCAATATGCGCCTGCGCAGCCGCGGTCAGCCGCTCACCTTGAAACGCAAGGCATTGGCCGCCGAGTTTCCCGATGCAAGCGCAACCATCCTCGTGCTCGCACACGGCTTGTGCATGAACGACATCCAATGGCGCTACGGCGGCCACGACCATGGTGCTGCACTAGGGCGCGATTTCGATTGCACACCGGTGTATCTGCACTACAACAGCGGCCGTCATGTCTCCCACAATGGCCACGATTTCACGGTGTTGCTGCAACGGCTCATCGGCGAATGGCCGGTGCCAGTCGAACGGGTTTTCATCATCGGCCACAGCATGGGCGGACTTTTGGCGCGCAGCGCCTGCCATGCGGCCAAACAGGCCGGACACGATTGGCTGCAACACCTCGACGCACTGGTGTTCCTCGGCACGCCGCACCATGGCGCGCCGTTGGAGCGCGCTGGTAGTTCCATCGACCGGTTGTTCGGGGTGAGTCCTTACCTCGCACCGTTCGCGCGACTTGGGAAGATCCGCAGCGCAGGCATCCAGGATCTCCGGCACGGCAACGTACACGACGGCGATTGGCTGGATCGCGACGGTGATGGTCATCAGGATGGGCGTACGCCGCGGCCGTTGCCGAAAGGCGTGCGTTGCTACGCGGTGGCCGCAACCACGCGGAAAGATAACGCGGCGATCGACGACAGCCAGATGAGTGGCGATGGACTCGTGCCGATCGGCAGCGCGCTGGGCGAACATCCGGATCGCCGCTTCGACCTGCGTATTCCGAAATCGCACCGCTGGATCGGCTACGACACCAACCACCTCGACATGCTCGGCAGTGATGCGGTCTACCGGCAATTGAAGAAGTGGCTGTCGCAGCGCCCGCGTCGTGATCCCATGTAGGAGCGCCCCCCGGCGCGGTGAGGGTCGACCCGGAACGCCGCCAAGCGCCCCCGGGCGCGCCGACAA
>JAJAYW010000124.1 GCA_026786005.1 Lysobacter sp.
AAAAACCTTTCACAACCCCCCCCCCCCCCAGCGTGGGGTTTTTTTTCGGGGCGTGGTGGCCCGGGTGGTGTTCAAAAAAACCCCCCCCCCGCGCCACCCCCCCCGCTCTACAGGGATATCGGTTTTGCAAAAAGGCCGCCCTGTTAGGCGGCCTTTGCTTGCGGGTACGGCTGCAGCGCTCATTACATCGCGACGCGGCGCGCCTGCATGAATTTGCCGCTCCAGTAGCCGGTGGTCAGGCTGGACACCGTGACGTCGCGGCCGGTGCGCGGCGCGTGCACGAAGTTGCCCTGCCCGACATAGATACCGACATGGTCGACGTGGCCGCGACGGCCGAAGAACACCAGGTCGCCTTCATTCAATGCGGCGCGATCGCTGATCAGCTGGCCGTTGTCGGCCATGTCGCGCGACACGCGCGGCAGCTCGATGCCCAGGGCGGTGCGGAACACGTAGCCGACCAGGCCGCTGCAATCGAAACCGCCATCGGGCGAGGTACCACCCCAGCGGTATGGCGTGCCCAGCAAGGCAAGGGCGCGCTTCAACACGGTCTGGATCTTGCCACCCTTCGGTTCCGCCGCCGCGTTCTGCGGCAGGGCCATGGCGAATGCGGACAGGTCGCCACCCATCATTGCGCCGCGATCAAGGAGGGGAGATGCCTCGGCGAGTCCGGGAGTCAATTGGGCTAGCACGGCAGCATTGGTTGCGGTGGTGTCGACAGCCGATTTCTGGTCGGCCAATACAGGCAGCGAAGCGGCGAAGAGGGCCGCGGCGCAAAGGAAACGTAGGGCGCCGGAAGGTGCGGGGAGGGGATTTGCGGTGTGGCCGAGGCCGGAATGTAGGGTCGTCACGCGCTCTTCACTGTTTTGAACCAAGGGCGAGTCTGCCCCACGAAACAGGTCAGCAGGTTCAAAATTCGTTAAAAATTCGTGAATAAAGGCCAATTCCTTCACAAATCCATCATCTCAGGACGCGTTTTGCCCCGCTGTAGTGGTCCCGCCAATAGCGGCTGTCCAGATGATCCAGCCGCACCGTGCCCCCGGTGCTGGGAGCATGGACGAAGCGCCCCTCGCCGACATAGATCCCGACATGGCTGACGTTGCCGCTGCTGCCGAAAAACACCAGGTCGCCCGAAGCCAGGTGCTCGGGAACGATGCGCGGCCCCTGCCAGTCGGCCAGTTCGCGCGAGCTGCGCGGCAGCTTGAGGTCGAGCATGTCGCGGTAGACGTAGTTGACCAGCCCGCTGCAGTCGAAGCCGCCCTCGGGGGTGTTGCCGCCATAGCGGTAGGGCGTGCCGACCAGGCCGATCGCCCGCATCAGCACCGCGTTGGCCGCGGCCGGGTCCTGCGGCGCAACCAGCGTCCATTCGCGCTGCGGAACCACAGCTGCACGCGACGGGGTCGGGCGCACGTCGTCGCGTCCGCAGCCCGCCAGCAACGCGATGACGATGACTGCCACGCTGCCGACCTTCGCTGGCGCGGGTGCGCGGCTGTCCGGATAATGCGAACCCTTCATGCGGCCGAGTGTACCGATCCGGTGCGGCCGATCCAGCTTCCCTGCAGTCGCCGTCCTCCGGCACACATCACCGAGCCGCTTATGAAAATCGAGAAAGATCGCGTCGTCCGTTTCCATTACACAGTTGCAGAGGCTGGCGTCTCCGAAGCCGGCCAGGAGCCGCTGGAGACCTCAAAGGAACGCGACCCGCTTGCGATCCTGTTCGGCCACGGCAACATCATCCCCGGCCTGGAAACCGCTATGGAAGGCCGCGAGGCCGGTGAGAGCTTCGGCACCGACGTGACTGCAGCGGACGCATACGGCGAGCGTCGCGACGGCCTGAGCCAGCGCGTGCCCAAGAAGCATTTCGGCGAGCAGAAACTCGAGCCGGGCATGCAGATCGTGCTCAACACTAATTTCGGCCCGCGCGCGGTGACCGTGCAGAAGGTCGGGCTGAGCGTGGTCGATGTCGACCTCAACCATCCGATGGCCGGCAAGGACCTGCATTTCGATGTCGAGATCGTGGAAGTGCGCGAAGCCAGCAAGGAAGAGCTGGAACATGGGCACGTGCATGGCGAGGGCGGACATCATCACTGAGCGTTGATGGACCTGAAAGCCGCGCACCTGTTTTGCCAACCTTGATCGGCAAGACTCCCTGGTCTGCGGCTTGAAGAGATCGTCCGTGCTAAGACGACTATCGGCGGCACCCATGGCTTTGTAGCCAAGGCTTGGATCTCAGGCATGAAAACGCCGGGCGAACCCGGCGTCTTCACCTGATTCCCAGCTGTTCTATCAGTTCAGAACATCAGTATTCTCGTGCCCTGCCGCCAAGGTGACGTGGTGGACCCACGTGCCGCCTTTGCCGTCGCCGGCTGCCCACACTTCGTGAAATACGCCCTTGTGGACGCGGACACCCATCGGGTTTTGGCCAGCCATCGCTTGCTGGGAAGGGGTCAAGGCGGTAGCCGCCGAACTCGTGGAGTAAGTGTTGATGCTGTCCAGATGCGCATATTTGGACACCAACAAGTCGTAGTCATGCTGGTTCGGCCGGGTACTGGTCGCCGATTGCGAATAGTCCATGCAGGTGTTTTGCGAGCTTCCGTCCTCAGAGGTGTGACCGAGACCGAAGAGATGGCCAATCTCCTGGCACATCACATGATCCCGTTCGGTTTGAACGGCAAACTGTGCGGAATAACTGTCGTTCATCTTCGACGTGCCTTGCGTGATGTGGTCGCCGCTGATGTTGATCGATGCCAGGCCCAGCCAGCCATTGTTGCCATATGTCGAATTACAGGAACGGATCTTGCCCTGCACCGCAACGCACCGCCTGCGGGTGCGGCTGGAGTCGTCATAGCCAGTAACGGACAGGTTGAAGGCCGTGGACTGCGACCAATCGGCCAGTGTCTGTGCCAGCTCGCCATCCCAGTCGGGCGTATTGCTGTCGATGACCTGCAGCGGGAAGTTCTGGGAGGTGCGTCCCCAGTGGTAGTTGGACCAGCTGTGGCTGGCGTTCGCGGTCAAGGCAGCAGTGGCGACGGCGGCAATGCCCAGAACGGCGGCAGCGATACGGTTGATTTTCATGCGAAGGTGATTCCTCTCTGCGATTGGCGTGTGTGGAGTGGCACCGGAGCGGTGCAGACATCTGAACGCGGCACAAGGCATCCCACCGCAGCGATGACCCTAAGGTTACGGTCGCCGAGATGCATGCTGCATCGCAATATCGCGGAAAACCATTCAGCAATGACATGAAAGAAGTGACGCTCCTCACATTTAACGCCGTTCACACTGACCTAACTTGTTGCATTGCGACAAAAATTGCACCGATAGAGACCGCTAACTGCGACGTGTGGGGATGCGCGGTCTCGCGCACGCATCGTTGGAATTCAATACACCACCGCGTCGGCGCCGCACGCCGCCAGCTGCGCCGCGAAGGGCCTCGTCGTTGAAGGCAGGACTGCCACCATTGCACTCAAAAAAACGGCCGCTTGCGGGGGCCGTTCCGGTAGTGCGATGACGCAGTGGATCAGTCGACGCTGACTGCGCTCCATGCCGCGGCGACGGCGCTGCTGCTGTAGCCAAGATCGGTGGCGGCCTGCATCGTTGCAGTCCGGGCACCGGCATAATTTGTGCTGGAGGTCATGTAGGTCGTCAGCGCCCTGTACCAGATCTTGCCAGCGGCATCACCACCGAGGCCAGCGACCGACGAACCATTGCAGGTGGCTACGGCGTGATTCACGCCGTTGAAGGTGTTTGCGCCGCTGCCTCCGGCAAGCAGGTAGAAAAAGCGGTTGGCAACGCCCTAAGAGTAATGCACGTCCAGCGAACCCAGCGTGCTGACGTAGCGGTTGGGGGGACCTGGTGTCCTGGCGAGGGTGGCCATGCACCTTGGGCAAAACCAGCACGCCCCGATCACGGTCCGCGTGCATGAGCCATTCTGGTGCCCCGACCCACAGCTATCCCGATGACGTCGGGATGCCTTGCGGTCCTCATCCGAAACGCCAATCATCAGGCCTGCATTTGGCGAAGGCATGGTCATGACCGAAGACACCCGCCTGGCGCCGGTGGGGGCGAGCGAACGTATCGAAACGATGGACGTGCTGCGCGGCTTCGCGCTGTTCGGCATCCTGCTGATGAACATCGAAGCGTTCGTCGGGCCGCTGATGGAAGCGCTGACCGGGGTCAACCCTCGATTCAGCGGAGCCGATCGCTGGGTCGATGCGGCGATCTACATCCTGGTGCAGGGCAAGTTCATCACCTTGTTCTCGCTGCTGTTCGGGATGGGCTTTGCGGTCATGCTGGAACGCGCACAGGCGCGCGGTGGCAGCGGCGCGTGGCTGTATGCGCGGCGTTTGCTGGCGCTGCTCGGCATTGGCCTGGTGCATGCGATCCTGGTCTGGTCGGGCGACATCCTGCTGACGTATGCCTTGCTCGGTTTCCTGCTGTTGCTGTTCTTCCGTCGCACGCCGCTGTCGCGGTTGCCAAAGTGGGGCGTCGCCTTGTATCTGCTGCCGCTGCTGTTGACCTGGCTGTGGGCCGGATTCGCGACGCTGGCGCAGCAGGATCCGCAAGCTGCGGCCGAGATTCAGAAAGTCATGGTCGAGCAGGGCCAGCAGATGTCGGCGTTGATCGAAGCCCAGCGGTTGGCCTATGGCTCCGGCACGTATGTGCAGGCAGTGACGCAGCGTGTGGCCGATACCGGCACGATGCTCAGCTTCGTGATCTTTTTTGGCCCGGCCGTCCTGGGCATGTTCCTGTTCGGCGCGTGGTTCGTGCGCAGTGGCGTGATGCGCAATGCCGGCGCGCACCTGCCGCTGTTCCGGCGCTTGCTGATGCTTGGCCTGGGCCTGGGCCTGCCGTTGATGCTGTGGTCCGCGTGGACGCATCCGACCATGAGTTTTTCCGAGATCAGCATCGGCAGCGCTGCTGCGCAGAGCGCGGCCCAAGTGGCGAATGTGCTGATGTGTTTCGGTTATTTCGCCGGCGTCCTGCTGTTGATGCAGCAACCGACATGGGCGCAACGCCTGCGCTGGCTGGCGCCGGCAGGCCGCATGGCATTGACCAACTATCTGCTGCAGTCGGTGATCTGCACGCTGGTGTTCTACGGCTACGGACTCGGCTATTTCGAGCAGTTGCCGCGCGCGTGGCAACCTTTGTTCGTGCTGGCGGTGTTCGCAGCGCAGGTCGTCTTCAGCCGCTGGTGGCTGTCGAAGTTCCGCTATGGCCCGGCTGAGTGGCTGTGGCGCTGGCTTACCTATTTGCAGCGTCCGTCGATGCGACTCGCACCGGCCTGATCTTGTCGAAGCTGACCTTGTCGGACTGAAATCATTGGGTGGAATGACCTCCTGCGCGCGAGTACCGCCCTCGATGCATGCGTTGATCCCGCTACGTCATCGGGGATGCGCAACATGCACGCAACAGCTATTGGCGTAGGCAGCGCACCACTGCCGGCTGCGATCGGCCCATCGCAATGGAACCTGTTTCAATCGGGGAGCGGATCCAGACGCCCGATGTGATCCGGCAAAAAATCGACTCGCGAGGCATTGGAGCCTGCGCTTAAACTGATCGCATGAGTGACCAGGACGATGTGCTGATCATTGGCGGCGGTGTGATCGGTCTGTGCTGCGCACTCGCGTTGCTGGAGGCCGGACGCGGCGTGCGCGTGCTCGAAGCTGGCAAGACTGGCTGCGGCAGTTCCCACGGCAACTGCGGCACCATCACGCCAAGCCATGCACCGCCACTGGCCGCGCCGGGGATGATCGCGCAGGCCGTGCGCTGGATGCTGACGCCGGATGCGCCGCTGTACGTCAAGCCCAGGATCGATCCGGCGTTGTGGGCATGGCTGCTGCGATTCGCCGGACGCTGCAATGCACGCGACTGCCGCGAGGGCACTCTTGCCAAGAGTGCGCTGCTCAGTGATTCGCGCGGGCGGCTCGCTGCATGGGTGCGCGACTACGCCTTCGAGTGCGCGTTCGATGAAAGCGGCGTTGATTACGTCTATCGCGACGGGCGACGCTTCGAGCAAGACGCGTCCCGGCGTGATGCATTGCGCGAGTTCGGGATCGCCACCGTAATCTTCGATGCGGCCGCTTATGCGCGCGAAGAACCAGCGATGCGCGATGGCGTCGTGGCCGGGACGATCCGCTATCCCGGCGATGCCAGCGTGCGGCCCAACGATTACGTGGCAGAACTCGCGCGGGTGGTGCGGGAACGCGGTGGCGTCATCGAGGAAGGCTGCCGCGTCGAAGCGATTTCATCCGATGCCAACGAGGTGGTCGTGTCGACATCGCTGGGCGTGCGGCGTGGCCGCGACGCGGTCCTCGCACTCGGTGCATGGTCGCCGACACTGGCCAGATCGCTGCGGCTCAAACTGCCGATCCAGCCCGGCAAGGGTTACTCCATCACGTATTCGCGACCGCAGCTGGCGCCGCGACGTCCGCTGGTGTTGAAGGACGTTTCCGTGTGCGTCACGACCTGGGCGGACGGCTACCGACTCGGCAGCACCATGGAATTTTCCGGTTACGACAGCACCCTCAACCGCGCGCGGCTGGATGCGCTGGAGCGTGGCGCGCGTGCGTACCTGCGCGAACCTGTCGGCCCCGAACGACGCGAGGAATGGTTCGGCTGGAGGCCGATGACCTATGACGACGTACCGATCATTGGCCGTGCGCCCGGGCACCAGCATCTCTGGCTGGCGACGGGACATGGCATGCTCGGGGTCAGCATGGGTACCGGCACGGGCCAATTGATCGCAGACCTCATCACCGGACGCGCCCCTGCGATTGATCCTGCGCCCTATCGAGCGGAGCGCTTCCAATGACACTACGCACGCATTGCGCATGAACGATTCCGGATTCGATTTCGACATGGTCGTCATCGGCGGCGGTTCCGGCGGCTTGGCGGGTGCGTTCCGCGCGGCCCACCATGGCGCGCGGGTTGCGCTGCTCGAACCCAATCCGCTCGGTGGCACCTGCGTCAATGTCGGCTGCGTCCCCAAGAAAGCCATGTGGCTGGCAGCCGACCTGTCGCAGAAGATCGCGATGGCGGCGCAACTGGGATTTGCGGTGCCTGCGCCGCAGCTGGACTGGGCGGAATTCATCACCCATCGCCAGCGCTACATCGAGAACATCCACCACAGCTACCAGCAACGCCTCGAGCAGAACAAGATCGCATTGCTGCCGACTCGCGCACGGTTGCTGTCGGCCGATACGGTCGAAATATCGGACGCTGTGCAACTGCGTGCGCCGCACATCCTGATCGCGACGGGCGGACAGCCGCTGCGTCCGAAGATTCCCGGAGCGGAACTGGGCCTGGTGTCGGACGATTTCTTCAACCTCTGTTCGGCGCCGGAACGCATCGCCATCGTCGGTGGCGGATACATCGGTGTGGAACTGTCCGGCGTGCTGCAGGCACTCGGCAGCCGCGTTGAGATGTTCGTGCGGGGCCGGCAGCTGCTGCAAGGTTTCGACGAGGATCTCACCACGCAACTGGTGCAGGATTACCTGCAGTACGGCACGCGCACGCACTTCGGGTTCGACGTGCAGGCGCTTGAGCAGATCGATGGGCAACACCTCGTCCTGCGCGATGCCGAGGGCAACCACAGCGATCCATTCGACAAGGTCATCTTCGCCACCGGGCGCCGTCCCAACAGCGATGGTTTTGGTGTCGAACAGGCCGGTATCGCCATCGACGCGAGAGGCCACATCGTGGTTGACGCATTCCAGAACACGAATGTGCCAGGGATCTACGCCGTCGGCGACGTGACCGCGCACGAAGCGCTGACGCCCGTCGCGATCGCGGCCGCGCGGCGGTTGATGGATCGTATTTTCGGCGGCGATGCTGACGCAAAAATCGACTACCGCGATATCGCCACCGTCGTCTTCGCGCACCCACCGCTGGGCAAGGTCGGCATGACCGAAGCTGAGGCGCGTCTGCAGCATGGCGATGCGGTGCGCGTGTACCGCGCCGGATTCCGGCCGATGTTGCATGCACTGGCCGACTCCCCGCAGCGCAGCCTGTTCAAGCTGGTGTGCGTGGGCGAAGAAGAACGCGTGGTGGGCATCCACCTGCTGGGCGAGGGCGCCGACGAGATCCTGCAGGGGTTCGCGGTGGCGCTCAAACGCGGCATCACCAAGCGCGATCTAGATGAGACCGTCGCGATCCACCCGACCAGTGCCGAAGAAGTGGTGTTGATGCGATGAGCGCACATTCTACAAGCATGGATTCGGCGAGCATGAATCCGGCGAGCATGGATTCGATGGATACGGATGTGTACACGTTGCATCGCGGCACCATCCCGCTGCTGGTCAGCGTGCCGCATGACGGTACCGCAGTACCCGATGGCATCGCAGCACGATTGACCGACTCCGCGCGCCGCGTCCCGGACACCGACTGGCACATCGCGCGTCTTTACGCGTTTGCGCGTGACCTCGGCGCATCCATGATCGTGCCGAAGTATTCGCGATATGTCGTCGACCTCAATCGTTCCGAGGATGACGTGTCGCTGTATCCCGGGCAGAACACCACCGGCCTGTGCCCAACCGTGCAGTTCAATGGCGAGCCGATCTATCGTGAGGGCGAACAACCAGCGTCCGGAGAAATCGCACAACGGGTCGAACGCTACTGGCGGCCTTATCACGGCGCGTTGCGCGACGAGCTCGACCGTCTCCGCTCCGAACACGGCCGCGTGCTGTTGTGGGAAGGACATTCGATCAAGGGCGAACTGCCGTTCCTGTTCGACGGACGTCTGCCCGATTTGAATCTTGGCACCGCGAACGGCACCAGTTGTTCGCCGGAGCTGCAGTCACGGATCGAAACAGCACTTGCGGTGCAAGGTAGCTACGACTACGTCGTCAACGGCCGCTTCAAGGGCGGCTACGTCACGCGCAATTACGGCGACCCGGCCAACGGCATCGATGCCGTGCAACTGGAAGTCAGCCAGCGGGTCTACATGGATGAGGAGGGATTCCGGTATGACGAAGCCAAAGCCGCCCCCACATGGCTCGTGATCAAAACACTGCTCGAACAAGCCAGCGTCCCGTAGGCACGGCTGAAGCCTCCTACAAAAAGGGCGGCTTGCGCCGCCCTTTTTGTGATCAGCCCATACAGGTCCGCATCAACGCTTGGCACCGCCATCGTTTTCCCGCAAGAACTTTTCGACGCGCTGGTACAGGTCTGCCTGGGTTTCTGGCTTGTAGAAGCCGTGCCCTTCGCCCGCTGCGACCATGGTTTCGACCTTGGTGCCGTTGGCGGCAAATGCGCTCTTCAATGCATTGAACTGCGCCATCGGCACGCGCCGGTCGATCGCGCCCTGGGCGAGAAATACTGGCACCTTGATCTTGCCGACATTGCGCGCCGGCGAATTGGCGATCAAGACGGCCTGGTCGGTGCCCAGCACACGGTCGAGATAACGACGGCCGGAGCGTGTGTCGTCGATGTCGCCCTCATTCTTCATCACGGTCAGGTCGTAGACACCAACATAGCCAACCGCGCATTTGTACAGCTCCGGATAGCGGATCGGTTGCATCAGCGCGGCATAACCGCCGTAGCTGGCGCCATAGGTGCAGATGCGCGCGGGATCGGTGAGCTTGTTGTCGATGGTCCACTTTACACCGGCGGCGATATCGTCCTGCATCTTGCCGCCCCATTCGCGATAACCAAGGCGCTCGAAGTTGCGGCCACGGCTGCCAGAACCGCGATAGTTAACCTGCAACACGCCGTAACCGCGGCTGGCGAAGAATTGCGCGTCGCTGTCGAAGCCCCAGCGGTCGTACACGCCATGCGGCCCGCCATGCGGAATCACGATCAACGGCTTGGCGCCTTTACCATGAGCGGTATAGAGCCCATGGATTTTCAAGCCGTCGGGGCTGATAAATTCCACAGGCAATGTCGGCGCCATCCGGTTCGCATCGATCCACGGCCTCGACTCCGCGACGAGTTGCGCCTTCTTCGCAGCGCGGTCGTAGATGTAATACGCGCCGGGGTTGCGATCCGACCACACCGTGAACAGCACCACGTTGCTGTCGCGACTGAAGCCATTGAATGTGACCAGTTGTCCCGGAAATGACTTCATCAGGCCGGCGTGCAACTTGGCGTATTCGGACGTGGGATCCAGATACTGCACCGAAGGCTTCGCCTCGTTGTAGACAACCGCGAATGGCACGCCATCGCGTCCGGCCGACTCGAAGTAGGCGGGAGCCACATCGGCGGTCGATGGCAGTGCAACTCGCGTCCCCCCAGCCAGATCGAGCTTGTACATGCGCGAGGCTTCGCCTGCGTCGGAGACCGCCGCGTACAGCGTGTTGTTGTCCTGGTCGAAACGACCAAAGTCGATGTCGTAGCCAGCCATGGACTTGGGCATGGGCTGCCATGTCGATGCTGCCGAAGGACGATAAGCCAGCACCGGCTCGTCGTCGTCGTCCAGGGTGACGCGGATGCGTGCGCGGCCCGTGTTGTCGAAGAACAAGCCAGCGGGTTCGTCAATGCGCTCGACTTCGTCGCGGTTGCCGGTACGCGAATCGACTTTGAAGATGACGGTGTCTGGCTCTTCGCCGCAATCCCAGCAGTCGAACGAGACGAGCATCTTGCCGGGCTCCCGGTCGAGCACCTTGACCACGCTCGCGAAACCCCGGTCCTTGCGTTTGGCGGTGGCCTGGCGTTGGTCACGGAAGTAGCCAAAAAGCGTTTCCTGGTCAACGCCGGTCAGATCCGTCGAGAACAACTGCCCCTGACTGTAGGGTCTCGGTCGCAATGGCATGTTGGTGGCGCGGGCCAGCACTACACGGTTGTCGTCGGTCCACACGATGTTGGAAACATGCTCGAGCTTGCCAAAACGCAACGTCTGCGTCTTGCCGCCGGCGATCTCCACAATCTGCAACTGGGTCTCCTGCCCGTCGGCCGTCGGGACTGCGATGGCGACGTGCTTGCCGTCAGGCGACAGCGCCACTTCATAGACTTCAGAATGCTTGGCAAAGTCCAGCGCCGGAATGGATTGTGCATGCACGGAAGCGCACAGCGTCGCTGCCAGCAGAACGGCGCACTGGCCGTGGATATTCGATTTCATGGTTCCCCTGATCGGATGAAGGCGCCTCTTCCCCGAGGCTCGGACAGACTACCCGTTGTCGCCCGCTCTACCAAGCACGATTTTCTGGCAGTCGACGCTTCGCAGGACAAGTTCAGCGACAAGTGTGATCTGGATCAAACCTCGAGCGTCGCCAGATCCCCTTTTTCTTCCAGCCAGCGCTTGCGATCCGACGCGCGCTTCTTCGCCAGCAACATATCCATCAGCGAACGCGTCCCCGCATCATCTTCATTGGTCAGCTGCACCAGCCGCCGCGTGTCCGGGTGGATGGTGGATTCGCGCAGTTGTTGCGGGTTCATTTCGCCCAATCCCTTGAAGCGGGTGACGTTGACCGTGCCTTTCATCTTTTCGCGCTCGATGCGTTCCAGCAGCAGACGCTTTTCTTCTTCATCCAGCGCGTAGAACACCTGCTTGCCGACATCGACGCGGAACAGCGGCGGCATGGCGACGAAGATGTTGCCGGCGGCGACCAGCGCGGGAAAATGCTGGAGGAATAGCGCGGTCAGCAGTGTTGCGATATGCAGTCCGTCGGAATCGGCATCGGCCAGGATCACCACCTTGCCGTAGCGCAGGCCGGAGATGTCGTCCTTGCCGGGATCGCAACCGATGGCGACGGCGAGGTCGTGCACTTCATTCGATGCCAGCACGCCGCTGGAGGCAACTTCCCATGTGTTCAAAATCTTGCCGCGCAACGGCAGGATCGCCTGGAAATCCTTGTCGCGCGCCTGCTTGGCGCTGCCGCCGGCCGAGTCGCCTTCGACCAGGAACAATTCGGTGCGTGACAGGTCCTGCGAGATGCAATCGGCGAGCTTGCCGGGAAGTGCCGGGCCTTGTGTGACTTTCTTGCGGACGATCTGCTTCTCGGTTTTCAGACGGATGCTGGCACGCTCGATCGCGAGTTGCGCGATGCGCTCGCCGAGCGCGGTGTGCTGGTTGAGCCACAGCGAGAACGCATCGTGCGCGGCGCCTTCGACGAAGCCCGCGGCCTGGCGCGAACTCAGGCGCTCCTTGGTCTGACCGCTGAACTGCGGGTCGGTCATCTTGATGCTGAGCACATAGGCGACGCGATCCCACACATCTTCCGGCGCCAGCTTGATGCCGCGCGGCAGCAGGTTGCGGAAATCGCAGAACTCGCGCAGCGCGTCGGTGAAACCGGTGCGCAGGCCGTTGACGTGCGTGCCGTGTTGCGCGGTCGGGATCAGGTTGACGTAGCTTTCCTGCACCAGTTCGCCGTCGACGACCCAGGCCACCGCCCAGTCGACGATCTCGGTGTCCTTCTTCAATGATCCAATGAACAACTCCGGCGGCAGCAATTCGCGTTCGATCAGCTCGCCCTTCAAATAATCGCGCAGGCCGTCCTCGTAATGCCAATGCTCGCGCTCGCCGCTGGCGACGTCGTGCAAGTGCACCGTCAGGCCTGGACACAGCACCGCCTTTGCGCGCAGCAGGTGTTTCAGTGCGCGCAGGTTGAATTTTTGCGTATCGAAATATTTGGGATCGGGCCAGAAGCGCAGCCGCGTGCCGGTATTTTTCTTGCCGACGCTGCCGACGACGTCCAGCTTCGACACGCGATCGCCGTCCTGGAACTGCATCCGGTATTCGTTGCCATCGCGCTTGATGAACACGTCGAGCTTTATCGACAGCGCATTGACCACGCTGACGCCGACCCCGTGCAGGCCGCCGCTGAAGGTGTAGTTCTTGTTGTTGAACTTGCCGCCCGCGTGCAGCCGGGTGAGGATCAGTTCGACGCCCGGAATTTTTTCCCCGGGATGCAGATCCACCGGCATGCCGCGCCCGTCGTCTGACACTTCGCAACTGCCGTCTGGATGAAGCACCACCTCGATCACGCGCGCATGCCCAGCCAGTGCTTCATCGACGGCGTTGTCGACGACTTCCTGCGCCAGATGGTTTGGCCGCGTGGTGTCGGTGTACATGCCCGGCCGGCGTTTGACCGGGTCCAGGCCGGACAGTACTTCGATGTCGGCAGCGTTGTAGCGTGTGCTCATGGATGTGCTTCGATTCCTGGGTATAGACCGGGTGGTTTTTCCGGCAATCCCATAGGGTACCGGTGCAGCGAAGTTAAAGCCTTGTTGTTCACGTTCCGGCCGGGGCATTAGCGCTACCGTCGGGGAGTCGTCAAGGCAGCGACTTGAGCCCATGCCTGACTTATTCGGAGTGCCTACATCATGCGCAATCACAAGTTTGTCTTGACGGCGGCTATCGCCGTCGTCCTTGCGGTCCCGTCTGCGTTCGCCATCGCGCAATCGCAGACCAACGCCGAGAAGGCTGAACAAGCCGCGGAAGAGGCCGAGATGTCCGCGGACGCCGCACGCGACGCGGCGGACAAGACCGACGGCAATGCGGAGGTTGCCGCCGACAAGGACGCGGCCACAGCTCGATTCGCAGCCGATCGTGCTGCCGAAGCCGCAGAGATGGCTAAGGACGCAGACGATTCCAGTGAATCTGCGGACGAAGATGAAGATGAGGAAGAAGAAGAGATGAGCCGCAAGACGCCGTAAGACCCAAGCGCAAGGCCGACGGCAAGCGCCGTCGCCAGCAGAAGTAACCAGCCTCCGGCCTTCCGCGCTTCAGACACAAACGCCCCGCTCAAACGGGGAGTATGTTTGTCCGCTCGCCCGCAACGACAACACTCGCCCGGGTCAACGGTCGCGGCTCGCGCAGCCAGCCGGTAAACTACGGCTTTCCAGCGGCATCAAACCATGACCCCCCTGATTTTTGTCACTGGCGGCGTGGTGTCTTCCCTCGGGAAGGGCATCGCAGCCGCTTCGCTGGCGGCCATCCTCGAAGCGCGCGGCCTGCGCGTGACGATGATGAAGCTCGATCCCTACATCAACGTCGATCCGGGCACCATGAGCCCGTTCCAGCACGGTGAGGTCTACGTCACCGACGACGGCGCCGAGACCGACCTCGACCTTGGCCACTACGAGCGCTTCGTCAACACCCGCCTGACCGGCAACAACTCGATTACCACCGGCAAGATCTACGAGGCCGTCATCCGCAAGGAACGCCGCGGCGATTACCTCGGCGGCACCGTGCAGGTGATCCCGCACATCACCGATGAGATCAAGCGCCGTATCGACATCGCGACCGAAGGCTACGACGTGGCGCTGGTGGAAATCGGCGGCACCGTCGGCGACATCGAATCGCTGCCGTTCCTTGAGGCCATCCGCCAGATCCGGACCGAACGCGGTTCGGACAAGGCCGTGTTCATCCACCTGACGCTAGTGCCGTACATCGCCGCCGCCGGCGAATTGAAGACGAAGCCGACACAGCACTCGGTCAAGGAGCTGCGTTCGATCGGCATCCAGCCAGACGTACTGCTGTGCCGCAGCGAGCAGCCGCTTCCGGACAGCGAACGCCGCAAGATCGCGCTGTTCACCAACGTGCCGGAAAAGGCCGTGATCTCGGCGGTCGATCTCGACAACATCAACAAGATCCCGATGTGGCTGCACGCGCAGGGCCTGGACCAGATCGTGGTCGAGCAGTTGCGCCTGGAGACCAAGGCCGCGCCGCACGCGGATCTGTCGCAATGGCTGGACGTGGTCGACGCCGGCGAGCATCCAATCGACGAAGTGACCATCGCCGTCGTCGGCAAGTACATCGACCACAAGGATGCCTACAAATCCGTGGCGGAGGCGCTCAAGCATGGCGGCATCCGCCAGCGCACGCGGGTGAACCTGAAGTGGCTGGAATCGCAGGACATCGAACGCGAAGGCGCCGCCAAGGCGCTCGCGGACGTCGACGGCATCCTGGTGCCGGGCGGCTTCGGCGATCGCGGCTTCGAGGGCAAGGTGTTGACCTCGCAATACGCACGTGAAAACGGCATTCCGTATTTCGGCATCTGCTACGGCATGCAAGCCGCGGTGGTGGACGTGGCGCGCAATCTCGCGGGTCTCGAAGGGGCCAACAGCACGGAAAATGACCGGCAGACGCCGCATCCGGTGATCGGCCTGATCACCGAATGGCGCACGCAAAGCGGCGAGGTCGAACATCGCAGCGAAACCGGCGATCTCGGCGGCACGATGCGGTTGGGTCTGCAGGAAGCACGCATCAAACCCGGCACCAAGGCACGCGAGTTGTATGGCAAGGATGTGGTGGCGGAGCGTCATCGCCATCGTTACGAATTCAACAATCGTTACCGCACGCAGCTGGAAGAGGCGGGGTTGGTGATTTCGGCCAAGTCGATGGACGACCTGCTGGTGGAAATGATCGAACTGCCGAACCATCCATGGTTCATCGCCTGCCAGGCGCATCCGGAATTCCTGTCGACGCCGCGGACCGGGCATCCGTTGTTTGTCGGATTCATCCGCGCCGCACGTGAACAGAAGGCGGGTGGGCGGTTGTTGAAGGAGGCGTCGGCGTGATGGGCTTCACTCTGCCCCAGAACCCCGTTCGTGGTGAGCTTGTCGAACCATGCTCTTTCACAAGCAAAGCCCCAGAAATCCCGCTCGTGGTGGGCCTGTCGAACCACGCTCTTGGTGATGGATTAAACGCGCGGGCTTTCGTGCATCCCACGAAAAGCGTGGTTCGACAGGCTCACCACGAGCGGGTGTTTTGTATCGGGGAGAATCAATGAAGCTTTGCGGGTTCGATATAGGCCTCGACCAACCCTTCTTCCTCATCGCCGGACCCTGCGTGGTCGAGTCCGAACAGTTGCAGGTCGATGTCGCCGGCCAACTGAAGGACATCACGTCCTCGCTCGGCATCAACTTCATCTTCAAGTCCAGCTTCGACAAGGCCAACCGCACCTCCGGTAGCAGTTTCCGCGGCCCGGGGATGGAGGAAGGCCTGCGCGTGCTGTCGGAAGTGAAGCGGCAGTTGAACGTGCCGTTGCTGACGGATGTGCACGAATACACGCCGATGGATGAAGTCGCGTCCGTCGTGGACGTGCTGCAGACGCCGGCATTCCTGTGCCGGCAGACCGACTTCATCACCAAGGTTTGTGCGGTCGGCAAGCCGGTCAATATCAAGAAGGGCCAGTTCCTGTCGCCGTGGGAAATGAAACCCGTCGTTGACAAGGCCAAGGCCACTGGCAACCAGAACATCATGGTCTGCGAGCGCGGCGCGAGCTTCGGCTACAACAATCTGGTCAGCGACATGCGTTCGCTGGCGGTGATGCGCGAGACCGGTTGCCCGGTGGTGTTCGATGCGACGCATTCGGTGCAGTTGCCGGGCGGGCAGGGTGGGTCATCGGGCGGTCAGCGCGAATTTGTGCCGGTGTTGTCACGGGCTGCGGTGGCCGTCGGTGTCAGCGGCCTTTTCATGGAAACGCATCCGGATCCGGAAAAGGCGTTAAGTGATGGGCCGAATGCTTGGCCGTTGGCGAAGATGCGGGCGTTGCTGGAGACGTTGCTGGAGATCGACCGCGTCACCAAGAAAAACGGATTCCTGGAATCTGCGTAGGGCGGGTCTTGACCCGCCATTGCGAAACTCCACACACCACGACGGCGGGTCAAGACCCGTCCTACGACTATCCACTCAAGCTCAAGACCAATGACCAATGACCAAGATCGCCAAGATCCACGCCCGCGAAATCCTCGACAGCCGCGGTAATCCAACGCTCGAAGCCGAAGTCACACTCAGTGATGGCAGCTTCGGCCGCGCGATGGTGCCATCCGGTGCATCGACCGGCTCCAAGGAAGCCGTCGAGCTGCGCGATGGCGACAAGACGCGCTACGGCGGCAAGGGCGTGCAGAAGGCGGTCGCCAACGTCAACGGCGCGATCGCGCAGGCGCTGGTCGGCTTAGACGCTGGCGATCAGGCCAGCCTCGACAAGCGGTTGATCGATCTCGACGGCACCGAGAACAAGGGCCGTCTCGGTGCGAACGCCTTGCTCGGCGTGTCACTGGCCAACGCGCACGCCGTCGCCGCCTCGAAGAAGCAACCGCTGTGGCAGCACTTGGCCAATGGCAACGACGTGTCCCTGCCAGTACCGATGATGAACATCATCAACGGCGGCGCGCATGCCGACAACAATGTCGACCTGCAGGAATTCATGGTGTTGCCGGTCGGTTTCGACACTTTTGCCGAATCGCTGCGCGCCGGTACCGAAATCTTCCACGCACTCAAGTCGGTGTTGAAGGGGCGCGGCCTGAGCACTGCCGTCGGCGACGAAGGCGGCTTCGCGCCCGACCTGCGCAGTAACGAGGAAGCCCTCGAAACCATCCTGGAGGCGATCGGCAAGGCTGGGTACGCTGCGGGCGAGGATGTGTTGCTCGGCCTCGATGTCGCCTCCAGCGAATTTTTCGACAACGGCAAGTACAACCTCACCGGTGAAGGCAAGCGCCTGACCAGCGAGCAGTTCGTCGATTTCCTGGCCAACTGGGCCGCGCAGTATCCAATCATCACCATCGAGGACGGCATGGATGAGGGCGACTGGGCTGGCTGGAAGCTGCTTACAGAACGCCTCGGCAGCAAGGTGCAATTGGTCGGCGACGACCTTTTCGTCACCAATCCGAAAATCTTCCGCGAAGGCATCGACAAGCAGGTCGCCAATGCGATCCTGATCAAGGTCAACCAGATCGGCACCTTGACCGAGACGCTCGAAGCGATCGCGATGGCCGATGCCGCGGGTTATGCGGCCGTCGTGTCGCATCGCTCCGGTGAAACCGAGGACACCACCATCGCCGACATCGCCGTCGCCACGACCGCCACGCAGATCAAGACTGGCTCGTTGTGCCGCAGCGACCGCGTCGCCAAGTACAACCGGCTACTGCGCATCGAAGAGCAACTCGGAAGCGCCGCGAAATATGCAGGTCGTGATGCCTTCGTGTCGTTGAAGCGCTGACCGGCCGATGCGCGTTCTCGGCATTCTGGTGCTGTTGCTAGTCGCGCTACTGGCCTGGCTGCAATACCGCTTGTGGTTCGGCGGCGGCGGCCAGGGCGAGGTGCAGGCGTTGCAGCAACAGGTGCATCAACAGGCACGCGAGAACAGCGGTTTCAAGCAGCGCAACGAGGCGTTGACCGCGGAAGTGGAAGACCTGAAATCCGGTGAGAAAGCCGTGGAAGAGCGTGCCCGCAGCGAACTGGGCATGATCAAACCCGGCGAGACGTTTTACCGCGTGGTCGAGCCGGAGCCGGCGGTTCCGGCGGATGATGCAACGTCGCTGGACGAGTAACGATGGAAGATGGCACCAATGCACTTCGCCCGTCACCCCAGCGAACGCTGGGATCCATTTTGCTTTTCCGCTATCAGATGAGAGCAAAAGCAAAGTCAAAGGAAAGATCAAAATGGATCCCAGAGTTACTTGCCGCAAACGGCTCGGCCTACGGCCCGCCTTCGCCGTTCGCGCTTAGCGCAGTCGCTGGGATGACGAGCATAGAGATGACGGGATGACTTGGGTTGTCATTCCAGCGGCCGGCCGCGGCGCGCGGTTCGGCGGCGATGTGCCGAAGCAGTATCTCGAAGTCGCCGGTGAACCGTTGATCGTGCACACGCTGCGCGCATTGCTCGCGCATCCCACGGTGGAAGGCGCAGTCGTCGTGCTGACCGAGGACGATGCGCACTGGCCGCGTTGGACCTCATTCGCCGACAAACCCGTGATCGCCTGCATCGGTGGAGATGAGCGCGCCGATTCGGTGCTGGCCGGACTCGCTGCATTGCCCGAGAGCGTGCGTCCGGACGACTTTGTACTGATCCACGACGCTGCGCGGCCGAACCTGCGCCTCGACGACCTCGACCAACTACTCGAACGCGGCCGCAACGATCCGGTCGGCGCGATCCTGGCGTCGCCGGTGCGCGATACGCTCAAGCGCGCGGGCGACGATGGCGGCATCGATGCGACCGAGCCACGCGAACGCTTGTGGCGCGCATTCACCCCGCAACTGTTCCGCCGCCTGCAACTGACGCGCGCGCTCGAGTCGGCGCGCGACGCCGGTGTTGCCGTGACCGACGAAGCGATGGCGATGGAACACCAGGGATTGCGCCCGTTGTTGATCGAGGGCGTAGACGACAATTTCAAGGTCACGACCGCGGCCGACCTGTCGTTGTTCGAGTTCATACTGTCGCGACGATGAGCACAACCGTATTCCGCATCGGCCAGGGCTTTGACGTGCATGCGTTCGGGGAGGGCGAC